>NZ_JBSGXZ010000099.1:0-1090 GCF_053610285.1 Lentzea sp. NPDC054927 | reverse complement strand
TTAGAGTGTTCCCAAGTAGCAGCGTACTCGTGAAATTCGCTGTGAATCTGGCGGGACCACCCGCTAAGCCTAAATACTCCCTGGTGACCGATAGCGGACTAGTACCGTGAGGGAAAGATGAAAAGTACCCCGGGAGGGGAGTGAAATAGTACCTGAAACCGTGTGCCTACAATCCGTCGGAGCCTTTAGGGGTGACGGCGTGCCTTTTGAAGAATGAGCCTGCGAGTTAGTGCTACGTGGCGAGGTTAACCCGTGTGGGGTAGCCGTAGCGAAAGCGAGTCTGAATAGGGCGCTTGAGTCGCGTGGTCTAGACCCGAAGCGGTGTGATCTAGCCATGGCCAGGGTGAAGCGCGGGTAAGACCGCGTGGAGGCCCGAACCCACCAGGGTTGAAAACCTGGGGGATGAGCTGTGGTTAGGGGTGAAAGGCCAATCAAACACCGTGATAGCTGGTTCTCCCCGAAATGCATTTAGGTGCAGCGTCGTGTGTTTCACCGCGGGGGTAGAGCACTGGATGGTCTAGGGGGCCTACAAGCTTACCGAAATCAACCAAACTCCGAATACCGTGGTGTGAGAGCGCGGCAGTGAGACTGCGGGGGATAAGCTTCGTAGTCGAGAGGGAAACAGCCCAGAACGCCAGCTAAGGTCCCTAAGTGTGTGCTAAGTGGGAAAGGATGTGGGGTCGCACAGACAGCCAGGAGGTTGGCTTAGAAGCAGCCACCCTTTAAAGAGTGCGTAATAGCTCACTGGTCAAGTGGTCCTGCGCCGACAATGTAGCGGGGCTTAAGCACACCACCGAAGCTGTGTCATTTCAGCCTTGTGCTGGGATGGGTAGGGGAGCGTCGTGTAGCGGTTGAAGCGGCGGAGTAATCCAGCCGTGGACGCTATGCGAGTGAGAATGCAGGCATGAGTAGCGAAAGACGAGTGAGAAACTCGTCCGCCGGATGACCAAGGGTTCCTGGGCCAGGCTAATCCGCCCAGGGTAAGTCGGGACCTAAGGCGAGGCCGACAGGCGTAGTCGATGGACAACGGGTTGATATTCCCGTACCCGTGTGAACGCGCCCATGATGAACCTTGTGATACTAACCGCCC
>NZ_JBSGXZ010000098.1:0-1119 GCF_053610285.1 Lentzea sp. NPDC054927 | reverse complement strand
CTAGCTGTAGTGCCCTGAGAGGTTAGGAACGCGGCTGGCGGGTGGCTGGCCTGCAAGTGCGGTGTGACCGCGGTGGTGATTGTAGAGATGCAACCATCGCGGTAGCGCCTCGCGACGCTCGGTTTCGCTGCGGTAGGGGCGGGCGTAGGCCCATTCGTCGAGCAGGGTGCGGTTGAAGCGTTCGACTTTTCCGTTGGTCTGGGGCCGGCGTGGGCGTGTGCGTTTGTGGGTGATCCCGGCTGCGGTGAGGGTGTCGAGCCAGAGCCGGGATCGGTAGCAGGATCCGTTGTCGGTGAGCACTCGTGTGACGGTGATCCCGTTGGTGTGAAAGAAAGTCTGGGCTCGCGACCAGAACGCGGCGGCGGTTTCCTTGGTCTCGTCGGTGAGGATTTCGGTGTAGGCCAGGCGGCTGTGGTCGTCGACGGCGTTGTGCAGGTAGCTGTAGCCGAGGTTGGCGCGGTTGCTGATCTTGCGTGGCCGGGCGGGATCGCGGTGAGCGGAGCTGTTGCGTATGCCGATCGTCCGTCCGTGGACTTTGTGGCCGCCGCCGTCGGGGATGTTGCCCAGCTTCTTGATGTCGACGTGCACGAGATCGCCGGGGGCGGCGTGTTCGTAGCGGCGGATCGGTGCTCCGGTGGCTCGGTCCAGGTGCCGCAGCCGGGCGAGCCGGTAGCGGCGCAGGACTCGGTGCACGGTGGAGGGGTGGAGTCCGAGCAGATAGGCGATGCGGGCCGGTCCCCAGCGGCGGTCCAGCCGGACTTTGATGATCCGTCGTTCCTGTCGCGGGCCGGTGCGGCGGGGGCTGCTGTGCGGGCGTGACGAGCGGTCGGCCATGCCCGCAGGACCGTCGGCACGGTAGCGGTCGGCCCAGCGTTTCGCGGTGCTCACCGAGACCTGAAACCGCTCGGCTGCTCGTCGCAGCGGCCAGCCTTCGGCGACGACACACCGGGCCAGGCGCAGCCTGCCCAGCTCGGTCAGCGGTGCGTTAGCGTGAGGAATTGAGGGCCTCCTGGCTAGTAGGTGCAGATGTCGCAATCCACACCGAACCCGGAGGCCCTCCCTCATTCCAAGATCATCCGATCACGTGTCGGACCGTTCGCAACGTCTCGGGCCAGTACA
>NZ_JBSGXZ010000097.1:0-1317 GCF_053610285.1 Lentzea sp. NPDC054927 | reverse complement strand
GGACCCCCTGATCAGATTGGCGGGGGTCTGGGGGCAGCGCCCCCAGGAAACGCACGCAACAGGACTCGCCGCCCGCAAGGCGACCACCCTCAAAAGCCGCGACCCGCAAATCAGGAAACCTGCGACTCCTGCCACTCCACACAGGTAGGCCGCTCACCAGTCAGACGAAACTCCTCCAACGCCGCAAAGATGCGATCAATCGGAAGCCCCGCATCATCCGGGAACGGCGTCTTCGTATCGCTGTCGATGTACAACGTCGGCGAGCCCGAACCAGCTAGCTCCCCACGGGTGGCATACACCCCAGTCGAGGTGTCACCATCCGCAGGCTCCTCCCAAGACAACGGACTGAGAAACAACAACGCACCCACGCGTTCAGGAATCGCCACAGCGACCTTGATCAGAGTGTCCGGCTCGTCGTACGGACCGACCTTCGGGCGCTCGCGGGCGACGATCTGCGCCGGATGCGGCTGCGCGTGCGCGAGCAGGTACTCCAACAGTTCCTTCAACTCGGAACTCGACGTGACGGCCACCGGCTCGTTAGCGGGCCTGTCCAGGTCGTCGTCGCGGTAGTACCAGACGTCAAGCGTGTAGCTCACCGAATGCCCTTCCCATGAAACGTGTGGGACCTTACCGGATCGTGCACGATCAGCGTTTGCCCTGGTAGAAGCACTAGAGGGAGCAACTCGAAGCAGGACAGCGGACCCTCGCAGAGCTGGTTGTTCACAACCACCTCGGCGCGCACGACACCGGACACCCGCATTCGCCACCCCACTTTGGTCTCGACGTGCTGGGCCGCCGTCGGGAACGTCCGTGGTCGCACCCTCCCGATGTTGACGAGGTGCTGGGCGATCGCTCGGTCCTCACCGTTGGATTCACCACCGCTCTGGACCAGGTCGCTGTGCCCGTCCTCGTCGCGGTAGAACCCGCTGGTGACATAGCTCGGGAGCTGTGCGCGATGACGCTCGGCCCACGTGGCCGCCGGGGGCGGCACGGATGTCGACACACGGCCAGGTGCCGTGGAACCTGCTGGACTCGGCGACACAGGGTCGCCCCGGAGGGCCTTGCGATAGTTCTCGACACCTTGCCGGGCGGCGGCGACGGCCTGAGACAGCTCCGCCGTTCCCTTCGCGGCCTCCGACCACTGCTCAACCGCCTGGTTGAACTCGTAGGCGAGTTGCCCCTCCCTGCATGACCGCCGTCAGCAACTGCACTGCCTCGTCGGCTAGCTGTAGTGCCCTGAGAGGTTAGGAACGCGGCTGGCGGGTGGCTGGCCTGCAAGTGCGGTGTGACCGCGGTGGTGATTGTAGAGATGCAACC
>NZ_JBSGXZ010000095.1:0-4368 GCF_053610285.1 Lentzea sp. NPDC054927 | reverse complement strand
GGCCCGACTCGTGACGGGGACCCGCCCGGACCGCACCACCCACGCAACGCAACTCCGCCCAACGCAACAGGCGTGCCATCAACCCACGCACGGCGAAGGCACCCCCAGATCAGATTGGCAGGGGGTCTGGGGGACGGAGTCCCCCAGGGAAAGCACGCAGGCCGAACTCGCCGCCCGCAAGGCGACCACCCTCAAAGCCAGCGCCCCTCAATCCCCCTACGGAGCCAACAACGACCAAGGCTCAATCCCCGGCACAGCCGCCTGCCCCTCAGCACACGACCTCCGAAAATCACACCACTGACACTGCCGCCCAGTGACCGCCGGAAACAACACCTCCGGATCCCCACCAGCCTTCAACGTCTCCGAAGCCAGATCAATCTCATCCGCAGCTTCCTCAGCCCGCCGAACATGCCGCCCCAGCGACTCCTCGGTGTGCTCCCACTCAGCCACAGTCCCCGACGGCAAGTGGTGCAACTCCACTCGCCGACAAGGCTTCCGCAACGTCCTCCGAGCAGCCAGCGCGTACAACGCCAACGCCTGCGACCCCCGAGCATCATCAGAAGTCAGCACATGCCGCCCAGTCTTGTAGTCGACGATCACCAGCTCCCCGTCCCGGTAATCGATCCGGTCAACTCGCCCCTCAGCAACAATCCGCTCAGTAGGCGAAGAAACCCACCGCTCAACCCCCAACGGCTCAAACGCGACATCCAGCGACGACACGTAGTCGTGCACCCACCGCCCAGCCCGCTCCCGATACACCGCGGCCTGATCGACGTCCCGGAACCCCTCGGACTTCCACTGCCGGTTCACCAGCGCCACCGCCTGCTCCGGCGTCCGCCGATCAGCAGGCAGATCGAACAACGCCTTCAACGCGTTGTGCACAACAGCCCCCAGCGTGTTGTGCGCCCAAGCCCCACCCCGCGGCGGCGAAGGCCGATCCAGGTACGTCATCCGGAACCGACGAGGACAGTCCGTCCACGTGTTGAGCTTCGCGGGCGTGACGCGCACGAGCCGACGCGGTGCCGCGGTGCCGAAGTCGAAGCCGAGTTGTTCCACCCGCCCCAAGTTACTCAGCACCACTGACAGAAAATGACGGGCATGGAGATCTGGCACAACCCCCGCTGTTCCAAGAGCCGAGCCGCCAAGCAACGCCTGGAAGACGCGGGCACCCCGTACACCGAACGCCGCTACCTGGACGACGTCCCCACCGCAGAAGAGCTGGACCACGTCCTCGAACTTCTCGGCAAGGAGCCGTGGGAGATCGCCCGAACGAAAGAACCCGCCTACCCCGCGGACCTCGAACACGACCGCGCCAAGTGGATCGCGCACATGGTCGCCAACCCGAGCCTGATCGAGCGCCCGATCATCATCGACGGCAACACGGCCCACATCGAGCGCTAGCTACACCCCGGACGAGATGAACCCCTGCACCGAAGACGCGACCAGCTGCACGGCGATCGCGGCCAGCAGCAGACCGGCGATCTTGGCCATCAGCAGGATCCCGCTCTCCTTGAACACCTTGATCAGCAGGCCGGCGGACCGCAGCGTCCCCAGCAGGATCAGGTGCACGGCCACGATCGCCGCGGCCAGCGCGAAGTAGGAGCCCCAGGCCCCGTCCGCCTGCCGCACGAACACGATCGTCGCGGCGATCGCACCGGGCCCGGCCAGCAACGGCGTCCCCAACGGCACCAGCGCGATGTTGACGTCCTCGACCTCGGGGTGGTTGGTCGCACCCTTGCCGGTCAGCAGGTCCAGCGCGATCAGCAACAACAGCAACCCGCCGGCGCCCTGCAACGCGGGAATCCCGATGTGCATGTACGCCAGGATCGTGTTGCCGGCCACCGCGAACAGCGTGATCACCAGGAACGACACCAGCACGCCCTGCCGCGCGGCCCGCTTCCGCGCCTCCCGCGACTTGCGGCCGACCAGCCCCAGGAACACGGGCACCGTGCCGGGCGGGTCCATGATCACCAGCAGCGTGATCGTGGCCTCGACGAACAGCCGCACGTTGAACATCGCCACCGCCTAATCCGACCTACCCGACCTACCGGACCGATCCGACCTGCGCGACCTACCCGACGAGGATCTTGCCGCCTGTCGCCCGCTCGGCCAGAGCATCCAGCATCTCCGGCGCCGTCGTCTCCGCGCCGAGCCGCACCGTCTTGTTCGTCCCGTGGTAGTCACTCGACCCGGTGACGAGCAGGTCCAGCTCAGAGGCCAGCGACCGCAGCGAGGCACGGGTGTCCGAATCGTGGTCCGGGTGATCCACCTCGACCCCGCCCAGGCCGGCCGCAGCCAGCGAACGCACGACGTCAGCGGTCACGATCGGACCGCGCGAGCGAGCGAACGGGTGCGCCAGCACGGTCACGCCACCGGCCTCGGCGATCATCTCGATCGCGCGCTCGACAGGCGTGTCCGTCCGCCCCACGTAGTAGCGCCCACCGGTCAGGTAGGTCGCGAACGCCTCGTCGACGGAGGTGACCACCCCGGCGCGGATCAGCGCCTGCGCCAGGTGCGGACGACCGGCCGGCGCGTCGAACGGCAGCCGCGACATCAGGTCGGCGGGGTCGATCGGGAATCCGTCGGCCTTCATCATCTCGGCCATCTTCTGCAGCCGGTGCCGCCGCTCCTCGCGCAGCCTCGACTGTTCGGCCATCAACGCGGCGTGCGTCGGGTCGTACAGGTAGGCCAGCAGATGAACGGTGATCGTGCGCCCACGACCGTCAGGGCACGCGCAGGAGAGCTCGGCCCCACGCACAAGACGCAGACCAGGAGGCAACGCCGCAGCTGCCGCCGCCCATCCGGCAGCGGTGTCGTGGTCCGTGATCGCTACCGCGTCGAGTCCGGCTAGACCCGCGGCCCTCACCAGTTCGGCAGGGCTGTCGGTGCCGTCGGACTCGGTCGAATGGGTGTGCAGATCGATGACCACGTCGTCCAGTGTGGACGACGTCGCAAACGAACCCCGCTACGGGACCATCTTCTTGCCGCGCGCCGCCCGCTGTGCCTTGATCATCGAGAACCGCTCGGCCTGCGCCTTCTTGTCGCCGAAGGTCAGCTCCGAAATGGCGTCGTACACCTCTTCGGGGTCCGGCAGGAACTCCAGGCGGTTCAGCGCCTGGATCTGACCGGCCGACTCCACGATGAGCGTGCCGTAGCCGAACATGCGTCCGCCCACGGTCCGCTCGTAGGTGAGGTCGGTGACCTTGCTGATGGGCATCATCGCGACCTTGGTCTCGAAGACGCCCGATGTCAGCATGAACCGCTTGTCGGTCACGACGATGCGCTCGACCCACCACTCGATGATGAAGTAGGACAAGCGCAGCAGCACGAGCAGCGCTCCGTACCACAGCACGTTCTGGATCACGCCCGCGTTGCCGGGGAGCAGGTACGAGATCATCATGAAGCCGGCCAGCAGCGCGGCCGCCTCCAGGACGTCCCAGATCAGGTAGGACCAGTGCCTGCGCACCCGGATGACCCGACGCTCGCTCGACAACAGGTAGTCGTCCGGATCACGTGGTGCGAACATGCGCTACCAGCCCTTCCTGGTACCAGCCAGTGCCCTGTCCTGCCCGCCCGGAAAGCCGGGTGAACTAGAACAATTGTCGCACGAAGGTGATCAGGGCCTCAGCCGCAGTTCGCAGCGAGTTGAGGATGTTGGTGACGAGTTGGGCGGCCTGCTGCGGCTCCGCGATGAGGAAGAACAGCAGCAAGGCGATCCCGGCGAAAGTGAGGATCTTCTTCAGGTTCACGGTGTCCACCCCGTCCGCGTCCGCACCCGTTTGGCGCCGTTCGTGACCGTTGTACAGCACGATTCAGCACCTTGGGAGATTTGTACCGCAGCCGGGGTAGTGGACTGCACCGCCGTTCCGGGGTGACTACGCTACGTGTTCGTGACGGGCAGCAGTGAGCGCACCATCCGTTGTGTCGGAGCCCTCGTACATGACTCGAACGGGCGACTACTGCTCGTGCGACGAGCCAATCCGCCTGGTGAGGGCCTGTGGTCGATACCAGGCGGGCGCGTGGAGTCAAAAGAGACGGACGAGGCTGCCGTGACTAGGGAAGTCGCCGAGGAGACGGGACTCTCCGTCACCGTCGGCCGCCTCGTCGGCAGCGTGGAACGACCGGCCCCGAACGGGGTTTTTTTGATCTTCGACTACGAATGCCAGGTCACGTCGGGTGTGCTCCGAGCGGGCGACGACGCATCGGATGTCGCTTGGGTCGACAGTGCGACGTTGGCCACACTTCCGACCACCGACGGCCTCCTGGAAGCGCTTTCCGAATGGAACTGCCTGCCCAGGGCCTGATCAGGGTTCACGCGATCGGGGAAGGGGCTCAACGCCAAACGAGACGTTGCCCGTGGGCCTCGGT
>NZ_JBSGXZ010000094.1:0-4713 GCF_053610285.1 Lentzea sp. NPDC054927 | reverse complement strand
CGCCCTCGGAGGCCAGCCACCCATCACCCGGCTGACCAACCTCCCTGGACATCACAACTAGTGGTGTGGCGCGGAACGTTGCCAGGGGAATTCGCGGTCAGACGGGTGCATCGTGGTGCCGCCCCCACGTCCTCGTACTGGTTGTACGTGGGCGTGGGGGCGGTGCCGCGAGGCGCCCTGCTGAGCGTGGATTACCTCGCCAACGTTCCGGGTCACGCCACTAGCCGGCGGTTCCCGGCGACGACGCCTCCGCGTTGCCCGCCACGCCGTACCGGCCGGAGCGGCCCTCCAGCTGTTCGCGCAACGCCATCACCGAGACGACCTGGCCGGCCGGAGTGTCGGAGTTGTCCACCGTGGACAGGATCGACGTCGCGTTGGTGTCCGCGCGGACCACGCCGATCGCACCGGTGCCGTTCGCCGACCCGTTCGCTCCGGCCAGCACGACGCCCGCACCGGCCCGGTCGAGCTGGGTGGCGAAACGCGCGATGGTCGAGGCGCGGTCGGCGGCCGAGTCACCGATCGCGGCGCCGCCGGTCAGCACGATCGCGAGCTGCGCGGGCTTCACGCCAGAGGTCGCCTTCACGAACCCGGCGTTGGACAGCCCGGAGAGCGCGGAGGCCGCCTCGTCCGCGGTGGCCTGCGGCTCGTTGTTGGACGGGTTGAGCAGCAGCAACGTCCCGAACAGACCGCCCGCGCGCGTGCCGGGGTCAGCGGCGGTGGGCAGCTGCGAACCCGCGGGCTGCAGCCGTGCCACCAGGTCGCGCAGCTGGTCGCCGCGGGACGGGTCGGCGAACGCGTCGGTCAGCTGGATCTCACCGGTGACGGTGGCCCCGGCGGACTTCAGCAGACCCGACAGCGCGTCCCGATCGGACGGACGCGCGTCCGACGTGGTCACCAGCACGACCGTGCGTTCGGTGAGCCGGTCCTTGACCGCGAGCGGCCCGACCGACGCGGCGAACTTGTCCGCCTCGGTCAGCTTGGCGTTCAACGCGTTGCGGTCGTTCTGCAGGTCGTTCACCTGCTGTGCCAACGAGTTCTTCTCGTCGCTCAACCCGGACAACAGCCGCCCGCTGATCGCGGTCGACCCCAGCACGACACCGACCGCCAGCGCGAGGAACACGGCGGTGATCGAAACTATGTGGTAGCGCAGCGTGATCACGAGAAGAACCCCTTGAACCAGTTGACGACGGATTGCCAGCCGTCGACCACGATGTCGACGTAGACGTGACCGACGCCGGACACCGCGAGGGCCGCCGCCATGGCAGCGATCGCGGCGGTCACCAGCAGAACGATCACGCCCAACGAGACCCGGCTGCGGTGCAACGTCGCGACGGCCTCCCCGTCGACGAGCTTGCTGCCGAGCTTGAGCCGGGTGAGGAACGTGGAGGGGTTGGAACCGGAGTGCCCGCGGTCGAGAAACTCGCGCAGCGTCGCCCGCAGTCCCACCGTGACGACCAGCGACGCCCCGTGCGCCTCGGCCAGCAGCAACGCGAGGTCCTCCGCGTTGCCCGACGCGGGGAACGTCACCGCGCCGATGCCGAGGTCCTGGATCCGCTGCAGACCGGGCGCGTGACCGTCGGTCTGCGCGGGCACGACCACCTCTGCGGCCGCGCGCAGTGACGCGGTGCCGATGCCGTCGGGGTCGCCGACGATGATGTCCGGCTTGTACCCGGCGTCGTGCAGCGTGTCCGCGCCGGTGTCGACGCCGATCAGCACCGGCCGGTACTCGCGGATGTACTTGCGGAGCTTGCGCAGCTCCTCGGCGTGCGACGGCCCGCCCGCGACGACGAGCACCTGCCGGTCGCGCATCGGCACGTACACCTCGGGCACGCCGACCCCGTCGAGCACCAGCGCGCGTTCGCGGCGCAGGAACTCGATGGTGTTGGCGGAGAAGGCTTCCAGCTGCGCCGACATGCCGGCCTTCGCCTCGATCATGGCGTCGGCGATGCTTTCGGCGTTCTGCTCGATCCCCTTGGCCAGCTCGCGTTCCCCGGCGTACACGACACCTTCGTGCAGCCGGATCTTCACGCCTTCCTTGATCTCCCGCAGCGCGACGGCGCCGACGTTGTCGATCAGCGGAATGCCGGCCTCGATCAGCAGTTCCGGGCCGAGGTTGGGAAAGCGGCCGGAAATCGACGGCGAGGCGTTCACGACGCCGACCACCTCGGCCGAGACAAGTGCTTCCGCGGTGCGCCGGTCGAGGTCGACGAGGTCGAAAACGGCGACGTCACCGGGACTGACGCGCCGCACCAGGTCGCCCACGCGCCGATCAACCCGCGCGACGCCCGTGACACCGGGAAGTTCGTGGTTGGTGCGGCTCAGCAGCCCGGAAAGCTTCATGAGCCGATAGTGACTCACGGTGCGCACGCGACAGGTGAGGCACGCCGGGCATTTCTCGCTGGTCAGTCGTCGGGGTGAACTACTACGGCTCCAAACGCGAGAATTACCGCACCTATCAGCACCCAGATGCCGTTGCCGAAGCCCGCTTCCAGGCCCGGATCGATGGTGATGTTGCCCGCCTTGTGAAAGCTGATCGCGCTCAGCAAATACACGAACAGCATTCCGGTCACTCCGGCGAGCGCCGCCGCTCCGGCGAAAGCGACTTTCCGCCACCGGATGCCCGCGAGGATCACCGCGGCAGCCACGACGGCGGGGATGCCGAAGAGCGGTCCGTGCTCGTCCTTCGTGCCACCGAAGTGCGTGGCCCAGCCCGTGGTGACGTAGGCGGTCTGCGGCTGGTCCGGGGCCAGCCGGATCAGCAGTTCCGACAGCGGCAGGAACGTCGCCGCGACCGCCGCCGCAGCAGCTACCGCCAGAAGCGCCGCGCTGAGGAGCTTCATGCCACTGCCTCCCGCTGCACGGCAACGGCACCAACGAGGGCCGTCACCGTTCCGATCGCGAGGAACACGAGCCCGAACCCGATCGCAAAATCACCCTGCTGCTCGACCGCATGACCACGTTCCGACACCAGGAGCGCCGCAGTGATACCAACAGCACCCAGCTGCGCCGCGGCCCCGGCCAACGCGGCCCGGCTGATCCAGATCCCCGCGACCAGCAACGCGGCCGTGACCGCGACCGGCAGTCCGTACCAGGGCGAGAGATCACCCGCGGGCCAGTCACCCGGCTTGTTCACGACCTCCGTGCCCCACGCCCGGACCACGACCTCGACCCCACCGGCATACGCCGTCGAGTACCACGGCAACACCATCGCCGTAGCGGTCAGCACCACTCCGGCCGCGATCAGCGCCACCGCCGTCGGTCTTCCGATCACCGCGTCTCCTGCTGCTCGTCGCTGGGAATGGCGATCCCGAACGGCGGCGTGTCGTCATCGCTGTCCAGCTGATGCACAACCACCGCGTCCTCATCGACGAGTTCTTCCTCAGGCTGCTGCTTCCGCTGCGCCAGCACCGCACCCACAAGCCCGACGACCGCCGCCACCACCAAGAGGTACATGCCGCCGAGGAAACTCAGCTCGGGCCGCTGCCCGTCCTCCACGGGCCAGGACTCCATGACGGCTTCCTCCCGCAGCACCTGAAGCACGTACAGGACCACGGTCCCGGCCAGGCCACCGGCGAAGCCCATCGCCACAAGCCCCCCGACGTACGCCGTCCGCGCCCTGCCCAACAGCACCGCGGCGACCACCATCGCCACAGCCGCAACGAGCACCGGCCACCCAGCAGCGTTGTACGGACTGTCCGGCCCCCCAGAAGGCGGTTCCGCCGTCACGATCCACAACGTGGTGGTGAACGTCTGCTGAGGCGCGCCATACCCGGGATACAGGGTCCGGTAGGTACCGGAAAAACTCCCCACCACCGCCAGCCCGGCCCCCAGCACCAGCAGAACCGGCGCGACCTTCCGACGATCAATCACTCTTCGGCTCCACCACAACCGGAAACCCATAAGGCGGCGTATCACTGTCGTCCGCCTCAACCTGATGAATCACCGCACCCTCCCCCTCCGGCTCCGGCACACGCCGCGGCAACTCCTGATGCAACACGGCCGACACCACAGCCACCCCAGCCGAAACCACCAGCAAGGTGATCCCGGCCCCTTGCTCCACATCAAACGGCACCGGCGCCTCAAGCAGCGCAAGCTTCTTCACAACCTCTTGCACACTGCCAACAGCAGACCAGGCCACCCCAGCCAACATCCCAGCGCCAAGCAACGACCCCACCCGCGCCGCAGGCACCCGAAACGCCAGCACCGCAGACAACGCCATCACCACCGCCGCCCCCACAGCAGCCTCGCCATACTCAATCGGCCCGAGCAACAGGGCCCCACGAAAATCATCCCGCTCAACCACCCAAGAAGTGGCCTCGAACCGCAACGTCCGCCCCTGCAACTCAGCCTGCACGGCATAAGCAGCCAAAAACGACGCCGCCACCGCCAACCCAGCCGCGACGAACACCAGCACCGCCCCGAACACCCGGCGCGTGGTCACAGATCCGGTCCACCTTCCACCGCACCACCGTGTGCGTCCGCTGACCGGTACTCGGCCACCCCCACATCATGCCGAACCGAGCCACAAACAGCGCCCCAACATCCGCGAAGCCGCAGGCAAGCCGCGACGGCGAAGCCGAGCCACCAAGGCGACGGCGAAGCCGAGCTGCTTGAAACAGCGCTCCGGGCGGGTCCCCGTCACGAGTCGTGCCTCAGCACTCGCTGCAACCAGGCAGGGGTGTCAACTCGACACGCTTTTCGTCGAGTCGACAC
>NZ_JBSGXZ010000093.1:0-4886 GCF_053610285.1 Lentzea sp. NPDC054927 | reverse complement strand
CCAACGCAACAGGCGTGCCATCAACCCGCTGACGGCGTGGGACAGGTCCTTGATCAGATTGGCGGGGTCCGGGGCGGAGCCCCGAAATCCCTAAACAGGAACGCCCGCACCCAACCGGACCACCACAACCAACCAGCGCGTCACTCCGAGAGAGCAGCCCGAAGCCGCTCCTCCTCCACCTTCCAGTACCCGTGCTCAACCCCATCAACCAAGAACACCGGCACCCGATCCCCGTACTCAGCCCGCAACTCCGGATCCGAGTCCACATCCTCCACAGACCACGTGGCCCCAACCTCGCCACAGATCCGTTCAATCTCCACCGCCGCCACCTCACACGCGTGGCACGAAACCCGACTCATCAACAACACATGCCGCGCCACAAGTTCACGCCCCCAACGGCTTCCGCAACACAGCCCGAGCCAACTTCCCAGTAGGCGAATGCGGCAACCCCGGCGCGAACTCCACCGCCGTAGGCACCTTGAACTTCGCCAACCGAGCCGCACAGTGCGCAACAACGTCCTCTTCAGTCACCGACGACCCGTCGCGCAACACCACAACCACCTTCACCGCCTCGCCAGTCTTCTCAGACGGCACCCCAACCGCAGCGGCCTCCAACACAGCCGGCATCTCCCCGATGACCTGCTCGACCTCGTGCGGGTACACGTTGAACCCGTTGACGATGATCAAATCCCCGGCCCGGTCGACCAGATGCAGGTCACCGTCGGCATCGATGAACCCGACATCACCCGTCCGGAACCACCCGGACGAATCCGGCCCGTACGCACCATCCGGCCAATATCCGCTGAACAGGTTGTCACCCTTCGCGGACACCAACCCAGTCCCAGGCTCGTCCTCATCGATGTCCAACACCGACCCATCGGTGTCCACAAGACGGATCTCCACCCCAGGCAGCGCCTGCCCAACAGACCCGGGCTTAGGCGAACCACCAACCAGCGTGGACGTCAAAACAGGCCCAGTCTCAGTGAGCCCGTACCCCTCGAAGATCGGAATCCCGATCGCCCCGCGCATCTCCGCGATCACCGCAGCCGGCAACGGCGCCGCCCCAGACGTGAACAGCCGAACTGTCGCCAACTTCTCGCGCAACACCTCGACGGGGTGAGCCAGCAGCGCCCGGTACATCGGCGGCACGCCCACCATCGTCGTGACCCGGTGCTCCTCGATCACGTCCAACGCATGAGTGGGCTCGAAGCGCTCCAACAGCACAGCCGTGGCCCCAGCCCCAGCCACCTGCAGCAACCCAGGCCCAAGTCCGTAAACGTGGAACAACGGCAGCGCGAGCAGCACCCGGTCCCCAGCGGTCACCGGCGCGGGCCGCAGCGACGCACACTGCGAGACGTTCGCCAGCAGCGCCCGGTGCGACAACATCGCCCCGCGAGGCACCCCGGACGTCCCGGAGGTGTACCCGAGCACCGCGAGGTCCTCGCCACCGCGGACAGCCTCAAAGGGCTCGCCAGCAGCGGAAACGTCCGGAACCTCAAGAACCTGGGCGTCCGACCCCTCCCCGTCGCCCACCAGCAACGCGGCCCCGGAGTCGGCCAGGATCCGCTGCAACTCCCGCGGAGGATTCCCCGGCCCGGTCGGCACCACGACACCGCCCGCACGCAGGATCCCGAACACCGCGACCACGAACTCGGGCCCGGTGGGCAGCCGTACCGCCACTCGGTCGCCTGGTTCGAGTCCGGAATCGGCCAAACGGCGGGCGAAAGCATCGATCGCACCGTCGATGGTTTTCCAGGTGAGGCTCACACCGCTCGCGACGTCGACGAGTGCGACGTGGCTCGGCCCCCGCTGTGCCGAAGCACGGACCAGATCTGCGACATTGCGAGCGGAAGTCAACATGGCCTCCTCATGAACAACTGGACGCTCCGAGCAGTCTTCCACGCGTAGCCAGCGTCATGAAGCCGTGGTTCGTGCGTCTCCACATCGCAACCTTCAGCTACCTACTACGGAGTAACAACACGTATGCTGCCGCCACGGCGACTCTGTGGAGGTGCCGCGAGCCGATGACCGCGCGGGCACGACCGAACACGATCAGGACCACCCGAACCATGACGGGAGGTCAGCACGACAACGCCGGCGACGAGCCGTGGCAGCTCGTCAAGGCCGCCCAAGAGGGTGACACCGGGGCGTTTGGCGTGCTCTACGACAAATATGTCGACATGGTGTTTCGCTATGTCCTCTTCCGGGTGGGCGGGGATCGCGCGTTCGCCGAGGACGTGACGAGCGAGACGTTCCTGCGCGCGCTGCGGAGCATCGGTTCGGTCAGCTACCAGGGCCGCGACGTCGGCGCGTGGTTCGTCACGATCGCCCGCAACATCGTGTTCGACCACGTGAAGTCCAGCCGGTACCGGCTCGAGGTCACGACCGCCGAGCTCCAGGACAACCGCGAGGAGACGAGCGGCCCCGAGCAGGAGGTCATGACCGAGGCGACCAACGCGGAGCTGCTCCGGTGCGTCTCTCAGTTAGGTGACGACCAGCGCGAGTGCATCGTGCTGAGGTTCATCGAAGGCAAGTCGGTGTCCGAGGTCGCGCAGCTCATGGACCGCAACGAGGGCGCCGTGAAGGCACTGCAACACCGGGCCGTCCGACGGCTCGCACAGATTCTTCCGTCGTGGTTGCGGTGATCGCGATCGCAAGGGCGTAACCCAAAGCAGATCAACTTCGTTACTCGGGCTGAGATGGACGGTAAGGGAAGCACACCGCGTTGGCGGCACACAGAGCACGAGCGTTTCGCCCGTGCGGTGGAAGGCGGTCCACAGCCGGTCGGCCGCGACAACGACCTGGCCGACGACCTGGCGATCGTCGAGCTGCTCCGGAGCATGGACGTCGGCCCGGACGCCGAGACGCGTGCGCGCATGAAACAGCGCATCCTGACCGCGCCTCCACCCGAGAAACCGCTGGTCCTCCCGTCGGTAAGACGCGTGGGAGCGCGAGCTCGATTAGCAGTGGCGGCGGCCGCCGTGCTCTGTCTGCTGCTGTCGCTCGCTGGCATGAGCGTGCTGCTCAGCCGTGACGCGCTCCCGGGAGACCCGCTCTACGGCATCAAGCGCACCACCGAAAGCGCCTCGCTGGGCCTGACCTTCGACGACGAGTCACGAGCCCTCAAGCACCTGGAGTTCGCCGCGTCCCGGGTCACCGAGATGGAGACACTGGCCGAACGCGCAGCCGAGCCCTCAGCCCAGCTCACCGCCCTGGCCGACCTGAACACCGACGCGGTGGAAGGCGCCCGCCAGTTCACGACCTACGCGACGTCGTCCGACGAGAAGGCCCTCCCGGCCCTGCGCGACTGGGCCCTGGCCCAGTACATGAAGCTCGGCACCCTGCGCCCCCGCCTTCCCGGTGACGCCGGCGCCCACGCCGACACCACGATGTGGCTGCTGGCGAGCATCGCCCAACGCGCCCACGACCTGGCCGCCCGCGCCGGCTGCACCGCCGTGATCAGCGGTTCCTCCGACCCACTGGGCCCGCTACCGGCCAAGGACGAGTGCGCCACCGTCGTGCAGGACCCGAACGCGTCGTCCGGCCGCAACCCGTCCTCCGTTCAGCCCACCCCCTCCGGCCAGCCCGACCCCTCCGGCTCGGCACCCCCGCCCGTGCAGCCGACCCAGTCGGCCAAGCCGGGCACCTCGACCCAACCCTCCGCGCAGCCGGGCAACACCACCCCGCCGACCTCGGGCAAGCCCGGAATCACGATCCCGCTCCCACTCCCGCTGCCCAGCATCTCGCTGCCGCTGCTACCCGGCATCAGCTTCGGCTGAGTCGGACGCTTTTCTCCGAACCTGATCGCTAGGCTTGTCACATGGCAGGCAACCGTGAGATGGAGAGCGACCGGCTGGCCGAGCTAGCCGGCGAGGCATCGGCAGAGGCGGCGATCAAGGCTGCCGCGGCGGCGCCCGAACTCGAAGCCTCACTGGCGGTGCCCACCGACCTGACCGCGGCCGCCTTCTTCGACGTGGACAACACGATGATGATGGGCGCCTCGATCTTCCACTTCGCCCGCGGCCTGGCCGCGCGCAAGTACTTCTCCTCCTCCGACCTGGCAGGCTTCGTCTGGCAACAGCTGAAGTTCCGCGTAGGCGGCCGCGAAGACCCCGAATCCGTCAAAGCCAGCCGCGAACAGGCCCTCTCCTTCGTGGCCGGCCGCAGCGTCGCGGAACTGGTCTCCCTGGGCGAGGAGATCTACGACGAACTGATGGCCGACCGCATCTGGAAGGGCACCCAAGCCCTGGCCCAAATGCACCTGGACGCAGGCCAACGCGTCTGGCTGGTCACCGCCACCCCCGTAGAGCTGGCCCAGATCATCGCCCGCCGCCTAGGCCTGAACGGCGCCCTGGGCACCGTCTCCGAATCGGAGAACGGCGTCTACACGGGCCGCCTCGTAGGCGACCTCCTGCACGGCAAGGCCAAAGCCCAAGCAGTCCGCTCCCTGGCCGCCAAAGAGGGCCTGGACCTGCGCCGCTGCACCGCCTACTCGGACTCCTCGAACGACGTCCCGATGCTCTCCGTGGTCGGCACCGCAGTAGCCGTGAACCCGGACTCACAACTCCGCGAAATCTCCCGCCGCAAGGGCTGGGAAATCCGCGACTTCCGCACCGGCCGCAAAGCCGCCAAGATCGGCGTTCCATCGGTCCTGGGCGCAGGCGCCCTAGCCGGAGCCGTGGCAGCCACGCTGGCATACCGACGCCGAGTCAAATAGCCGCGCCGGAACACCCCCGATGGCGAAGCCGAGGCGCCCTAGGCGATGGCGAAGCCGAGCTGCTTGAAACGGGAGGTTCCGGTGGGTGGTCCCGTCACGAGTCGTGCCTCAGCACTTGCTGCAACCAGGGAGGGGTGTCAACTCGACACGCTTTTCGTCGAGTTGACAC
>NZ_JBSGXZ010000092.1:0-5000 GCF_053610285.1 Lentzea sp. NPDC054927 | reverse complement strand
GGCCTTCTCTTTGTCAGCTAGCTCGTCACACCCAGCCGGCGACGTGCAGGGTCACGGAGCGGATCGAACCGCGGTCCGAGCCCACCACGTCGGCGACCTTGAACGTCCACGTGCCGTCCGCCGAGTCGACCAGCAGCGACGACAGCGTGCTGCCCGCCTTCCACGAGCCGGTGAACGGCGCGTCCGCGGCCAGCGCCGAGGAGAAGGACTTCGTCGCCGAGTCGTCGAACACGGCCTGGCAGATGTTGTTGCCGGTGCCGCCCGCCCGCGAGAACAGCGTCACGGACTTGCCGGACGGCGAGGTCAGCGTGCCGACCAGGTCACCGACGAAGGTGTGGTCGATGCCCACCGTGGTGGCACCTTCCGTCGTCGAGCAGGTCGCGCCGTCCACGGAGAACTTCAGGTTCGACGCGCCGCCGACACCCGTGACGGGCAACGAGACCGAGACACCGGTCTGGTCGTTGTCCGGGATGGCCACCGGCGCACCGGTGTAGGCGAACGTCTTGAACTCACGCGACGGCTCACCGACGCGGTAGTTGAACGACGCCGTGGTAGGCGAGGTCGCGCCCGCGTAGGTCACCTTGGCGTCGAGCTTGACCGCCGAACCGAGCGCGGCCGAGGCCGGCACGGTCACCTTGAAGGTGTTGCTGACGGTCTGGCCGACGTCGATGTTGCCGTAGTACTTCGAACGCGGCGCGATGGTCACACCGGCGGTCGGGGTCGACAGCACGACCGAGGTCGACGCGGCCGAGCCGTCACCGTTGTTGGCCACCGGCACCGTCACCGTGGCGGTGGTGCCCGGCTTGAGGTACTGGCTGCCGTCGGCGTCGTTGACGATCGTCGGCTTCTGCGCGCGGGCCAGCGCCTGCGGCGACGCACCCGTGTAGGCGAGCGCCTTGTCGGCCATCACGATGCCGGCACCGGTGCGATTGTCCACACCGGACTCGACGATGTCGATCGCCGTGGCGACAAGGGCTTCCTTGACCTCGGCGGGCTTCAGCGTCGGGTTGCCGGACAGGATCAGGCCGGCGATCGCGGCGGCGTTCGGAGCAGCGGCCGACGTGCCGAAGAACGGCGCGAAGCCCGGCACCGACGTGGTCACGCCGTCGGCCGCGGTGATGTCCGGCTTCTGCCGGGTCTCGGCGAGCGGCGTGCCGTCGGGCGCGAAGAACGTCTTGCGCGGTCCGTCGGAGGTGAAGCGCTCCGGCTTCTGCGAGCTGTTGAACGCGTCCGGGAACGGGCCCTTGGGGTTGGCCGGGTCACCGGGCTCCAGGTCGAACGGCAGCGCCGCCGCGGCGGGAGCGGCCGCGACCGAGATCGCGCCCTTGGCCGCGGAGTGACCGCGGGTCATGCCCGGCGTGACGAACTTCTTGAGGCCGTCGTTGGAGTCGGCGAACCGTCCCCCGAACAGCGACAGGTCGATGTACTTGTCCTCACCGCGGAACTTCACGACCGCGAGACGCGTGCCGGTGGAGGTCGACGGGGTGTTGAGGCGCTCGTACGGGTCCTGCGCGCCGTCCTGGTTGTTCTGGCTGAAAGTGACAACGTTGCCCTGGGCGTTGACCAGGTACAGGTCGTAGTCGTTGAACGACTGGCCGAGCGGGTCGGCCCAGTGCAGCGTCACGGGGCTGTCGCCCGAGTAGTTCGACAGCGGGTTGAACAGCTGCTTGGCGTTCGGGTCCGGGTTGAAGTCGTGCGCGGTGCCGGCGAACTTGCCGACGCCCACACCCGAGTCGACGAACTGGCCCTCGTAGTGGCCGGCGGTGCCGTCCGCGACGTTGCCCTGGTTGCCGGCGCTGGAGAAGAACACCGCGCCGTCCGCCGCCACCGCGTCCACGGCGCGCGCGATGATGCCGTCCTGGAACGGCGACTCGTTGAAGTAGATGACGTCGTCGACGATGACGTCGCAGCCGAGGTCGAAGCGCAGCTTCTTGATGTTGTCGGCGAAGCTCGCGTCACCGTTGAACGCCGTGGCGAAGCCGAGTTCGGCGTTGGGCGCGAGGTCGTGCAGGATCTCGAGCATCGCGGTGCCCTCGTCACCGGAACCCGCCTGCCCCGGCAGGATGTCGACGGCCGGCAGCTCACCCGCGGCCTGCGACACGGCCAGCGAGCCCACGCCGTCGGACAGCGCGCACAGCTTCACGCCGACACCGGTCACGTGGAACGAACCACGCGCGGCCTCGGCGCTGTGGGCCTTGTCGCTCTCGGCGACCTTGGCCGCCTGCACGGACAGCTGCTTCTCGGAGAGCCTGCGCTCGATCTCCCGAGCCTTGTCCTCTTTGGACGGAGCCGCCTTGCGGCTCTTGTTGTCCCGCTTGTTCTTCACGTCCTGCGTCATCGCGTCGCTGCCCGGCTCGACGCGGGAGACGTCCGTGCGTCCTGCGAGCTCCGCGATCTTGGCGACCGGAACCTCCGCGCGCACGGTGCGATGCTCGGGGGACACTGCCCGGATCTGTCCGCCCACCGCGCGGACAGCGTTGACCAGGTCCTCGGAGTACTGCTTGGCACGGATGTCCACAAGGGTGGTGGACCGCGGCGTCACGGCAACGCCGGTCTGCACCTGCGGAAGGGAGCTCATCGTCCCCGCCTGGGTGCGCTTGCGCGCCTCCACGACGAGCGCGCTGTCCACTTTGGACTCAGCCGGGGTGAGCGACTTCTTGATGCTCTGCAACGCGGCGATCTGGGCCGCGGTGCGGTCGGTGATGGACTTCGACGCCTTGACCGGATCTGCGGACGCCGGCGTGACGACGGTGAGTGCGGCCAGAAGAACAGCTGTACCCGCGGTGACTAAGGACGTGCCTCTTCGAGATCGGCGCACAGGGTCTCTCCCCCGAACGTTGGCGTGCCCTGGACTGATCCCCCTGGGCACGCGGCCTGCGGCCGGATGATCCCGGCCGAGCGGTCAACGTATGGTGCATGCCTGATCACAGTCAGCATCCGATTGGGCTACTTCTCACTTAGCAGACACAATCACACTTCACAGAACCACACTTCACAGAACAACTTCCGGCCACAACCTCACAGCACGAACGCGTCAGTCCACAACTGACCCGTTCGCCCGGCAAGCGCTTCCAGCAGCGCCGCGGCCTGGTTGTCCGTCAGCGACGCGATGAAGTCCACCACCGCACGCCCACGCGCCAGCCCACGCACGAAATCGGGCCCGATCGGCAACTCTCCGGTAGGACCGACCAATGTGGACGGCTCCGTCCGGGCGAGCCCCGCGTACTCCATTTCGGCCAGCTCGACGAGATCGTGCAACCGCCGCGGCAACCGATCCGCCTCACTGCGATCAGTGACCCACTGCTCCAATGCGTCCACAAGCGAAGTGAGCAACCGCGCCTGTCCCCTTTGGTGCAACGCCAGATCCGGCCGCAACAACACGAACCGCCGATGCACGAACTTCAGCACCTGCACCTCGTGCCACTGCGCCACCGCCAGCACCACGTGCCCGGACCGCGGCGTCGGCTCCTCGATCACCCCGACCGCGTCGACCAACCGCCGGGTCCACCGCGCACTGAACCCCGCAACCGCCTGCTCCGCCTCGACCGACCCGTCGAACGGCACGGCCAGCAACCCGTCCACCAACTCCTTGCTGACCTTGCGCACCGCGAGCGCGAACACCTCGTCGCTCATCACCCAGGAATCCTTGAGGTGCATGCGCCGCCTGAGCGTCTCCAATGACCGCCCCGGCATCCGAATCTCCGCGCTCAGCTCCGCATCGCTCAGCCCGGCCAGGTCGAGCGCCTGCGCCTGCCACGTCCCGAGCTCGGCCGCGACCGTGGCGTGCTGCAACACCCCGACCCGGTGGAAGTCCTCGAGGTCGTGAATCGCGTAGGCGATGTCGTCCGCGGTGTCCATGACACTCGCCTCAACGGTCTGCTGCCACGACTCCACCCGCCCCTCGAACGGCTCCCGCGCCTGCCGCAGATCGTTGATCTCCGTGACGTACGCCGAGAACTTCGAGCTACCGGTGCCCGGCATGTCGTCCGGCGCCGCCGCACCACGCGGCGCCACCTGGAGGTCGAGCGGCTGGTGCCGGGTCCACGGGTACTTCAACATCGCCGCCCGCACCGCGACGGTCAGGTCGAGCCCGAGCGCCTTGGGCCCCCGCACATCCGTGGTCGTGACGATGCGGAACGACTGCGCGTTGCCCTCGAACCCGTCCGGCAACCCGAACCGGTGCCGCGCCAGCCGATCCAGCACCTGCTCGCCGAGGTGCCCGAACGGCGGGTGCCCCAGGTCGTGCGCGAGCGCCGCTGCCTCCACCACATCGGGGTCGCACCCGCCGAGCTTCTCCAGCACCGCGGTCAGCTCGGGCCGGCTGGTCAGCCGCTCCGCGATGGCGCGCGCGGCTTGGGCGACCTTGAGGCTGTGGGTGAGCCGGTTGTGCACGAGCAGGCCGGACCCCGTCGAGCTGACGACCTGCGTGACGCCGCCGAGCCTGGCGAAGAACGGTGAGCTGGCCACCCGGTCGCGGTCGACCCGGAAGGGGTTCGTGGCGAGGTCGGCGGTCCTGCCCACTCCGGCCGACCGACGGGCGGTGCGTTGCTCGTTGTGCATGGCAAAGAAGGTACCGGGCAGCCACGAGCCTTCGGCGCCCCACGCGTCTTCCTCATTGCGCGATGAAGATGACCATGGATTTGTGACCCCTCTCAGCCGATCCAGACGGATGGAAATACTTACTAGAGGGGGTGGGGCCCGAATCAGGCCACTGATCACTCGATCGAGTGAGTCGTGGTGAGCCGCGGCCTGCAGGTGCCCGGTGGCACCAGGGGTTCGGCTGGCCGGCAGATGGGGGGTGGCCGTGTGGCCGGCGGGCGCTTGGCTGGCGGCGTTCGGCCGGGAATGCAGAAAACCCCCGAGGGGAGCGCTTGTGGCGCTCAACCCTCAGGGGCTTTCTGTACGTAAGTTCGGCGGCGACCTACTCTCCCACACCGTAACCAGTGCAGTACCATCGGCGCAGAAGGGCTTAACTACCGGGTTCGGAATGGGACCGGGTG
>NZ_JBSGXZ010000091.1:0-7565 GCF_053610285.1 Lentzea sp. NPDC054927 | reverse complement strand
ACACCCGGTCCCATTCCGAACCCGGTAGTTAAGCCCTTCTGCGCCGATGGTACTGCACTGGTTACGGTGTGGGAGAGTAGGTCGCCGCCGAACTTTACTTCCCTGAAGGGGCTTGTGATCGCGGGGCACAACTACAGTGCTGCGATCACAGGCCCCTTTCAGCGTGTCTATAGGAGGATTTGGTGTCCAGGTTCGGGGATCGTCCCGGCGACCGTCAGCGTGGCCAGGGAGACCGACCGCGCCATTCCGACGGTGGCCGCCCAACAGGCGATCGCAAGGTAAGCAACAACAAGCGTGACGACCGTGGCGGCGCCGGCGGCGGCCGCGACTTCAAGCCCCGCGAAGACCGCGGTGGCTACCCGCGTGGTGAGGGCTCCGGCGACCGCAACCGAGGCGGAGACCGTCGAGACGACCGCGCAGGCAACCGCACGGGCTCCAGCGACCGTGGCGGCTACCGCGGCAGCAGCGACCGCAGCAGCTCGAGCGACCGTGGTGGTTACCGCGGCAGCAGTGACCGCAGTGGTTCGAGCGATCGCGGTGGCTACCGGGGCAGCAGCGACCGGTCCGGATCGAGCGACCGTCCGGGCTACCGCAAGAGCGAGGGCTCCGGCGAGCGTTCCGACCGCGGCGGATATCGCGGCAGCAGCGACCGTGGCGGCTCCAGCGACCGTGGTGGTTACCAGCGTCGTGAGGGTTCCAGCGACCGCGGCGGTTTCCGCAAGGACGACCGTGGCGGCGACCGCCGTGACTTCAAGCCCCGCGAGGACCGCGGTGGCTCGAGCGACCGTCGCGACTTCAAGCCGCGTGAAGACCGTGGCGGCTCCAGCGACCGTCGCGACTTCAAGCCGCGCGAGGACCGTGGCGGCTCCAGCGATCGTGGTGGCTACCAGCGTCGCGAAGGTTCCAGCGGCGGCAGCGATCGCGGCGGTTACCAGCGTCGCGAGGGTTCCAGCGACCGCGGCGGTTACCGGGGCAGCAGCGACCGTTCCGGATCGAGCGACCGTCCGGGCTACCGGGGCAGCAGCGACCGCAGCAGTTCGAGCGACCGTGGTGGTTACCGCGGTAGCAGTGACCGCAGCAGTTCGAGCGACCGCGGTGGCTACCGCGGCTCCAGCGATCGTGGCGGCTCCAGCGAGCGTCGTGACTTCAAGCCCCGCGAGGACCGTGGCGGCTCCAGCGACCGTGGTGGTTACCAGCGTCGCGAGGGTTCCAGCGACCGTGGTGGCTACCGCAAGGACGACCGCTCCGGCGAGCGTCGTGAGTTCAAGCCGCGTGACGACCGTTCCGGCTCGCGCAGCGAAGGTTCGAGCGACCGCGGCAGCTACCAGCGTCGTGAAGGCTCCAGCGACCGTCCAGGCTACCGGGGCAGCAGCGACCGCAGCAGTTCGAGCGACCGCGGTGGCTACCGCGGCTCCAGCGACCGCAGTGGTTCGAGCGATCGTGGCGGTTACCGCAAGGACGACCGTTCCAGCGACCGTGGCGGCTACCGCAAGGACGATCGCTCGAGCGACCGCGGTGGGTACCGCAAGGACGATCGGTCCAGCGACCGCAGCGCGCCTCGCGCCGGCGGAACCTCGAGCGACCGCCCCGCCTACCAGCGCGACGACCGCCGTGACGAGCGCAGCCGTGAGCGTGCGGCGCGTTTCCAGGGCCGGGTCGCCGACCAGGACGACACCGGCACCGAGGCCGAGAGCGCTGAGGGCACCTCGAGCGTGACGGCGGACGGCGAGCGCGCCGGCTACCGCCTGGGTCACGGTGCCGCGGCCACGCGTGCCGCCGCAGGTCGTGAGCAGGCAGCCAGCAGCACGACCGCTGACGCCGAGCTCGCCGACTCCACCGACGCGGTGGCGGCCGGCGACGACTCCGGCGACAGTGTCGACAGCGGCGACAAGACCGACAGTGGTGCTCGCGCCACCGACGTCGACGCTGACGACAGCGATGCCGGCAGCAGCGACCGGGTGGACGCCGACAGCGACGCCCGTGCCGACGAGCACGACGACAGCGATGCTCGCGACAGCCGTGACGACAGTGGCTCCAGCGACGACGCCGGCAGCAGCGACGAACCCGACGAGGCGCCCGCGCCCCGTGGCGGACGTCCCGAGCTGCCGGAGGAGGCCGACCTGTCGGCCCTCGACCCGGAGATCCGGGCCGAGCTGCGCAGCCTGCCCAAGGGGCTCGCGGAGATCGTCGGCAGGCACCTGGCCGCGGCCGGGCTGCTGATCGACGAGGAGCCGGAGCTGGCTCTGGAGCACGCCCGGTACGCGCGCAGCAAGGCGGCGCGGGTCGGCGTGGTCCGGGAAGCGGCGGGTCTGACCGCTTACTTCGCGGACGAGTGGGCCGAGGCGCTCAGCGAGTTGCGGGCCGCGCGCCGGATGATGACCGGGCCGGGCCACCTCGCGATCATGGCTGACTGCGAGCGGGCGCTCGGGCGGCCGGAGCGGGCCATCGACCTCGCGAAGGACCCGTCCGTCAAGGACCTGTCCCAGGAGGACGAGATCGAGCTGCGGATCGTCGCGGCCGCTGCTCGCCGGGACATGGGTCAGCTCGAGGCGGCCGTGGTGGCGTTGCAGGGTCCGGATCTCGATCCGGGACAGCGCACTCCTTACTCCGCGCGACTCTTCTACGCTTACGCCGACAACCTGGCCGCGGCCGGTCGCATCGAGGAAGCGGGCAAGTGGTTCCTCAACGCCGCCGAGGCTGACGACGAAGGGGAAACGGACGCCGCCGAGCGCGCGTTCGAGTTGACCCAGGAGGAGACCGCGCAGCAGTGAGCGAGACGTTGGTTGACCGGTACGACGCGTTGCTGATCGATCTCGACGGCACCGTGTACCGCGGACCCGTTGCCGTACCCGGCGCGGCGGAAGCCATCGCCGAGGCCAGAAAGACAGGCGTCGGGATCCGGTACGTCACCAACAACGCCTCTCGCTCACCGCAGGCGGTCGCGGATCACCTCGTCGAGCTCGGGTTCGACACGAACGTCGACGAGGTGAGCACCTCCTCGCAGGCGGGCGCGGCCATGCTGGCCGAACGTCTGCCGAAGCGATCCACTGTGCTCGTGCTCGGCACCAAGGCCCTGGAGGCCGAGGTGTTCAAGCGCGGACTCATCCCGACCGACACCGCCGACGGCGCGGTGGCGGTCCTGCAAGGGCTGTCGATGGACCTCGGCTGGCGTGAGCTGGCCGAGGCCACCGTGGCCATCCGCAACGGTGCGCTGTGGGTGGCGTGCAACGTCGACGCCACCCTCCCGACCGAACGCGGTCTGCTCCCCGGCAACGGCTCCCTCGTGGCGGCGCTCAAGGCCGCGACCGACCAGGAGCCGCTCGTGGCCGGCAAGCCCGCCACCCCGCTGTTGCAGCAGGCGGCGAAGGATCTCGGCGCGCAACGCCCGCTGGTGATCGGCGACCGGCTCGACACGGACATCCTGGGCGCGGTCAACGCGGGTATGGACTCGTTGCTCGTGCTCACGGGTGTGTCCACCGCGGAAGAGGCGCAAGCGCTTCCGGATGAGCAAAAGCCCACGTATGTCGGCGCGGACCTGTCGGTACTCCATCGGCTACCGTAAGACGAGTGAGCTACCCCCTGCCCGGACCGCCGCCCAACCCGGCCGACGCCATCGACGGCGCGCTGGAGCGGCTCGACGGGCTCGAGAACGTTCCTCTCGCCGAGCACGTGGCGAGGTTCGACGCCGTGCACGCGACGCTCACCGAAGCGCTGTCGAGCATCGACAAGGTGTGATGCACAGTGCCTCGCAGGGTGCGGCTCGATGCCGAACTCGTGCGCAGGGGGCTCGCCAAGTCCCGTGAGCACGCCAGCCAACTCGTCGCGGACGGCCGCGTGACAGTGCGCGGCACCGTCGCGACCAAGCCCGCGACCGCCGTGGAGACCTCCGACGCGGTCGTGGTCAAAGACATCGACAACGACCCGAACTGGGCCTCGCGCGGAGCTCACAAGCTGATCGGCGCGCTCGAAGGGTTCAAGATCGACCCTGCGGGCAAGCACTGTCTCGACGCAGGCGCATCCACTGGCGGTTTCACCGATGTGCTGCTGCGCCACGGCGCGCGCCAGGTGGTCGCGGCCGACGTCGGACGCGGGTTGCTCGACTGGAAACTGCAGACCGACGACCGGGTCGTGGTGAAGGACAAGACCAACGTCCGCACCCTCACTCCGGAGGACATCGGCGGGAAAGTTGAACTCGTCGTAGCGGATCTTTCGTTTATCTCGTTGAGGCTTGTGCTTCCCGCACTGGCCGCGTGCCTCGACGAGGAAGGCGACCTGCTGCCGATGGTCAAGCCGCAGTTCGAGGTCGGCAAGGAACGTCTCGGCTCGGGTGGCGTCGTGCGCGACCCCGAGCTGCGCGCTGAAGCCGTTCTCGAGGTGGCGAAGGCAGCGGAAGGGTTGGGTCTGGCTGTGCACGGGGTCGTCGCGAGCCCGCTGCCCGGTCCGTCCGGCAACGTCGAATACTTCCTCTGGCTCCGCAAGGGCGACCCGGTCGACCCCGCGGAGATGGTGCGCACCGCCGTCGAAGAAGGGCCCCAATGAGGGAAGTCCTGCTGGTCGTCCACACCGGGCACCAGAGCAACATCGATCTCGCCCGTCAGGTCGCCGGCCGCCTCGCGGTCGGTGGCGTCACGACGAGGGTGCTCGACGACGAGGCGCGTGACCTCGGCCCGTCGTGCTGCACCAAGGTCGTGCCCGCCGACGACCACGCGGCAGAGGGCACCGAGCTCGTTCTGGTGCTGGGCGGTGACGGCACGCTGCTGCGCGGCGCCGAACTCGCCCGCCCGGCGCGGGTGCCGGTGCTGGGTGTGAACCTGGGGCGCGTCGGCTTCCTCGCCGAGGCGGACTCGGACGCGCTGCACGAGGCGGTCGGCCACGTGCTGGAGCGCGACTACTTCGTGGAAGAGCGCATGACGCTCGACCTCGTCGCGAAGGTCAACGGCGACGTCGTCGCGAAGACGTGGGCGCTCAACGAGATCACCGTCGAGAAGCTGATCCGCGAACGCATCCTCGAGATCGTGGTCGAGGTCGACGGTCGGCCGGTGTCGGCGTTCGGCTGCGACGGCGTCATCTGCGCGACGCCGACGGGCTCGACGGCCTACGCGTTCTCCGCGGGCGGACCGGTCGTGTGGCCGGACGTGCAGGCGATCCTGGTGGTGCCGAGCAACGCGCACGCGCTGTTCGCACGGCCGTTGGTCGTCTCGCCGAAGTCGCACGTGGCGTTCGAGATCGAGCCGACGGGCCACCCCGCGGCGCTGTCCGCGGACGGGCGGCGCACGTTCGAGTTGCCCGCGGGTGCGCGGATCGAGATCGTGGAAGGCGCGCTGCCGCTCAAGGTCGTGCGGTTGCGCCAGGCTCCGTTCACGGACCGGCTGGTCGAGAAGTTCGCCCTGCCGGTGAAGGGATGGCGGGGACCATCGGCAGGCTGATCGCGCCGATCGGTGCATCGGCACTCGCTCGTTATGGTGCCCGCGGAGAAATGTCGGACCCGACAAGTAAGGTTCGCCCTGTGCTGGCCGAGATGCGCATCAATGGCCTTGGTGTTATTGACGAGGCCACCCTCGAACTCGATCCCGGATTCACCGTAGTCACTGGTGAGACGGGTGCGGGCAAGACCATGGTCGTGACCGGGTTGCACCTGCTCGGCGGTGGCCGGGCAGAGGCGTCGCGGGTGCGTACCGGTGCCGACAAAGCGGTCGTCGAAGGCCGCTTCCAGGCTCCGGCGGGCAGCCCTGCCGCGAAGGTGGCGGAGGAGGTGGGCGGCGAGGCGGACGAGGACGGTTCACTGATCGCGATCCGCACCGTCGGCGCCGACGGCCGCTCCCGGGCCCACGTCGGCGGCCGCTCCGTGCCGGTCGGCGTGCTGTCCGAACTGGCGGAGCAGCTGATCGCCGTGCACGGTCAGAACGACCAGCTGCGCCTCATGCGCCCGACCGAGCAGCGCGGCGTGCTGGACCGCTTCGCCGGCGACGACGTGGCGGAGCCGCTGCGCGAGTACCAGAGCATCCGCGAGGAGTGGATGCGCGTCACGACCGAGCTCAAGGAACGCACCGAGCGTTCCCGCGAACTCGCCCGTGAGGCCGATCTGCTGCGCCACGGCCTGGCCGAGATCGACGCGGTCGACCCCAAGGCGGGCGAAGACCTCGAACTGCATGACGAGGCGCGCCGCCTGGCCGACGCCGACCAGCTCCGCGAGGCCGCCCAGGGCGCGCAGTTCGCGGTGTCGGGTTCGATCGAGGGCGACCCGGACAACCCCGGCGCGCTCGGGCTGATCTCCGAGGCCGCCCGCCGGCTGTCCGTGTCCGAGGACCCGAAGCTGCGCGAGATGGAACCGCGGCTGGTCGAGGCGGCGACGCTGCTGGCCGACGTCGGCGCCGAGATCTCGGGCTACCTGGACCACCTCGAGGCGGATCCCGGTCGTCTTGAGCAGGTCTTGCAGCGGCAGGCCGAGTTGAAGGCGCTGACGCGCAAGTACGCGGCGGACATCGACGGTGTGATCGCGTGGGCCGCTGATGCGCGGGCTCGGCTGAACGGGCTGGACACGTCAGAAGAGGCGTTGACCGGGCTGGCCACTCGTCGCGACGAGTTGGCTGTCGAGCTGGCGAAGCTGGCGGAGCAGGTCACGGCGGCTCGGGTGGAGGCTGCGGGTGAGCTCGGGAAGGCTGTTACCGAGGAACTTGACGGGCTGGCCATGCCGCATGCGTCTGTGGAGCTCGCTGTTCGGCCTCGGCATGCTGAGGCCGGAGATGCGCAGGCGTTGACCGTGGGAAGGTCGATCCTGCACGCGGGGGCTTCTGGGGTGGACGATGTGGAGCTTCGGCTCATCTCGCATCCTGGCGCTCCTGCATTGCCGGTGCACAAGGGTGCGTCTGGTGGTGAGCTTTCTCGGGTGATGCTGGCGCTCGAGGTTGTGCTGTCGCACTCGGATCCGGTGCCTACGTTGGTGTTCGACGAGGTGGATGCCGGGGTTGGCGGGCGTGCTGCCGTTGAGGTCGGGCGTCGGCTGGCTCGGCTGGCCCGGTCGCACCAGGTGATCGTGGTTACGCACTTGCCGCAGGTGGCGGCTTTTGCGGATCGGCATCTTGTGGTGGACAAGTCTGCTGATGGGACGTTCACGCGGTCTGCTGTGCGGAGGTTGGACGAGACGCAGCGGGTTGTGGAGCTGGCTCGGATGCTGGCTGGGATGGATTCGACTGATACCGGTCGGGCGCATGCTGAGGAGTTGCTGGCAGCGGCTAAGGCGGACAAGTCTTCGGCGCCGGTGGTTCGGCGGAGGAAGAAGAAGGGCTGAGGGGGCGGCTTTTGCGGGGCGCGGCTTTGAGGGTCGCGAGTTTTGAGGGTGGTCACCTTGCGGGCGGCGAGTTCGGCCTGAGTGCTTCCCTCTGGGGGCGCTGCCCCCAGACCCCCGCCAATCTGATCTGGGGGTCCCACGCCACGCGCGGGTTGATGGCACGCCTGTTGCGTTGGGCGGAGTTGCGTTGCGTGGGTGGTGCGGTCCGGGCGGGTCCCCGTCACGAGCCGTGCCAGAGCGAGCCACAACCAGGCAGGGGTGTCAACTCGACGAAAAG
>NZ_JBSGXZ010000090.1:0-7587 GCF_053610285.1 Lentzea sp. NPDC054927 | reverse complement strand
ACGTAACTCCGCCCAACGCAACAGGCGTGCCATCAACCCGCGAGTGGCGCGGACCCCCTGATCAGATTGGCAGGGGGTCTGGGGGACGGAGTCCCCCAGGGGAAGCACGCAACCCAAACTCGCCGCCCGCAACCCAACCCCCTACGGACCAGGCGAACGCCGCCGACTAGGCACAGCAGTCAACAACGTGAACAACCCCGCAGCCCCCTGAGCCAACAACAAAAAATCCCTCAAAGTCGAACCCATCTCCACCCGAACCTCAGCCCCACCAGACGGCAACGGCACCCCGACCAAATGCCCCCAAGCCCGAACCACCGGCACCCGAACCCCATCCACCGAAACCGTCCACCCAGGCTCGTCCTCAGCGGCAAGAACGAGCACCCGCCCCTCCCCACCAGCCGAAACCTTCACCGCAACATCCGGCAGCGAAAGATTCACCGGCGAAACCCCAGCCGCCGCCAACTCAGCCGGAGGCTCCCCACCAGTACGAGCCCGCCGAGCCAAGTCAGGCCCCAACAACACCCCGGTATCCGCAGCCAACCGCAACCGCAGAACCGGCCGCCCATCCGAAGCCGCCGGCGCCACGGAAACCAGTTCCCCAGCAGCCGACCGAATCCGCCCAGCCACCTCCTCCGACGGCAACACCACGAACGACACCCCGGACGTAGCCGCCTGAGCCAACGTCGTCTTCACCACCACAGGCGCCCCTTCGAGCAACGACGTGTTCCACCGCCGAAGCCGAGCAGGCGACGACACGGTGGGCACCAGATCGTCATCCCCAAAAGCAGGCATCCGCCCAGCCACCTGCCGAACCGGCACCCCAGAACCCGACACCCCGGAACCCGGCCCGCCAAGAATCAACACGGACCGCCCAGTCCGCCCCAACTCAGCCGTCAACGACTCCGACAACCGAACCCCACCGTCAGCCTTCAACGGCCCGGCTCGAAGATCCAAAAACCCAGCCACCCCGAGGCTGACCAGCGTCACAACCCCAACGACGTACACAGCCCGCCGAACCCGGACCTGCCCAGCCACCCCAGGCGCCACCCCGCGCTGACACCCGGCCAGCACCACGTACACCAGCCCCCACGCCAACAAAACCAACGGCGTCCCAGGCCAAGCCTTCACAGCAACCACCGCAGCCAACGAACCAATGGCCAGCACGATCACCAACAGCCCCGGCAACATCGCAGCGCTGGGCCGCAACACAGCAGCGGCAAACGCAGCGGCCACGAACACCGAGCACACGATCAGATTCGGCGGCGGCGACTCGAACGCCGCACCAAGACCGTTCAGCACCTTCTCCGGGTGCTGCAACAAAACCGCAGGCCAGGGCAACAAGAGCGCCATCGGCAACAACACGATGGCGAACAGAGCGGCGATCCGCCGTGCCCCGCCGGACACCGCGACGAACCCGGCCAACGCACCCACGATCGTCACAACGTGGGTCAACGGCGAGAAGGCGCCCAACACCGCAACGCCGATCGCGGTACCGGAAGCCATCGGCAGCCACGCGTGAGTCGAAGAAGCGCGCAACACCGCGTACACGCCGGCGAACACCACGGGCGTCACGACGTGGACGACGACGACGTCCAGACGTCCCTCAGCCACGGCAGTAGTAGCGACGGGCAGCAACCCGTAGAACGCGGCCACCACCGCGCGCACGGAACGCCGTACGCGCATGCCGCGTGACGCGATGTAGGCGGACAACGCTGCGAGGGGGATATCGCCGAGCAACAGCAAGGCGACGGCGAACGACGGACCACCGGGTATCAGCCCGAGAACGGCCAACGCAGCGGGAGCCGGAGCCGCGGTGCCGCCCGCCACCGGATGCCAGGACGCCAGATACGTCGACCAGACCGACCCGGCCGAGCCGACGGGAAGCAGCCGACCACCCGCGAGCGAAAGCCCCAAACGAGACCAGTTCGCCACCACCGCAACCACGGACAGCGACAACAACAGCAGCACCGGCGGCGCCAGCAGCAAGGACCGCAGCACCCGCGACTGGTCGACCTCGACGAACACCATGCCGGGCGAGGCACCGCGCGGGCCGGGCGAGGGACGCGGCTTCGGCGTAGGACGAAGCGCACCGGGCAGGGCGGCGTCGACGGGAACGACGACAGCGGGGCGGCGCAGACCCGCGACGCGCGGGCGGCCGCGGGAGGCGCCGGCGGGCAGGGCGGCGGGGCCGAACGCGCGGGAGTCCACTTCGGACGGTTCGAGCCACGTCGAACTGGCGTCGGTTGCGGGCAAACGACCCAGCGCGGCGTCGGCTTCCACGCGGCGGCGGATCAGGAACGTCGCGCCGGCGCGCAGTGCGTTGCGGAATCTGGTGAGTCTGCTGGTGAAGAGGCCGCGCACGACGGCGGAACCGCGGCGTGCCCGGCGGCCTTCGAACAGGCGGCCTCTGGTCAGGAGGTAGCGGGCGGCTCCCACTTCGGCGTGTGCGTCCGCGAAACGCCGGAGGAACAAGAAGCCCACGGCGCGCAGCAGCGACAGAAAGAGCAGCCGCGGAAGTCCGATGAGGAACGAGAAAGTTGAACAATTGACCAAGAATGTACGCATGCCGTGCGCGCGGTCGACGCCACGAAATGATGGACCCGGACGCGCCATGGCCGCGTCCAAACGACGCAGGCTTTTAGTCGCGGCGCGCGCATGACGCATGCGTGCGACCGGTACGCACAGGACCAAATGACCGCTGCGATTAGCGCGCCAGCCGAAGTCGACGTCGTCGCGCAGCAGCGGCATGGCCTCGTCGTAACCGCCCAGCGCGTGCCAGACCTCGCGCCGGATCAACGATCCCGCCGACGAGACGGCGAGGACCTCGGTGCTCTGCTGGAACGACGCGGAATGCTCCGCCGAGGACAAGCCAGTCTGTCGATGTCCTGAAGAATCCGTCGACAAACCCGCCTCGACGACCAGACGAGAATCCACCCAATCGAGGCACAGCGGACCCAGCACGGCAGCCGACGGCGACACCTCGGCCGCGGTCAGCAGGGCGGCCAGGCAGTCGGGTTCGGGCGCGCTGTCGTCGTGCAGCAACCACAGCCATTTGCCGGGATCGCCCCACCGTTCGACAGCGTGCTCGACGCCGAGCCGCACGGCAGTGCCGAAACCGGTGCCGCGGGGCACGGTGAGCACGCCGTCCAGCAGATCTCCGGCCTCTGCCAGCACCTTTGCCGTTCGGTCGGTTGATCCGGTGTCGACCGCGATCACGTGCCGAGGACGAATTCGCTGACGCCGCAAGGCGGACAGCGCCGTGCTGAGCCACTGGTCACCGTCGTGGCAGACCAGGACGCACAGCACCGGCGCGGTCCGGAGCCTCGGGTGAGGACTTGTCACGTCCTCAAGTTAAGGCAGAAAGATCACGCTTCTGTCCGACTAGACGGCTCGCTTCTTCAGTTTGCGACGCTCTCTCTCCGAGAGACCGCCCCAGATGCCGAAGCGTTCGTCGTGCTGGAGTGCGTACTCAAGGCACTCCGAACGCACCTCGCAGCCCAGGCAGATGCGCTTGGCCTCCCGCGTCGAACCACCCTTTTCGGGGAAGAACGCCTCGGGATCGGTCTGTGCGCAAAGCGCGCGCTCCTGCCAGTCCTGCTCGTCGGCAGGGTCGAACAGGTACGACAGCTCGCCCTGTACGACCGGCTGCGTGACGTGATCTTCTTCGAGCTCTTCGAATTCCTGCATTTCGTCCGCCTCCTCGCCTTCCGCTCTCCCCGGTTGGCGGACGCCAGTCGCCGTTCCCACAACGACGAATGACACCGATGTGATTACACCTGCGTCACAGCGGGCGGTCAAGCGGAGTCCACACGTCGGGGGATATTCGCGCGGATGGCCGCAAAAACCTTGACTGGCAGCACGGACAGTGATTCAGGTGTCGCAACGGGTCCCCGAACGGCCCACGACGCCAGCCGACACGCCACACTGGTGGGGTGAAGCGATCAGCGGTGCGCCCCAGTCCACTGTTCCTCGGCCTGCTCGCGGCAACAGCCGCGGGAGGGGCACTCACCCTGCTCGAAGGTGACGTCGCCATCATCTCGGGCACCATCCTCTTCGTACTCGCCGGGTGGGCGGTGACGCTGTGCCTGCACGAGTTCGGGCACGCCGCCGTCGCGTACAAGGGCGGCGATTTTTCGGTACGCGACAAGGGTTATCTGACCCTCGACATCCGCCGTTACACCGACCCGGTGCTGAGCATCGTGCTGCCGCTGGTGCTGCTCGCGTTCGGCGGAATCCCGCTGCCGGGCGGCGCCGTGTGGATCAATCATCACGCGCTGCGGTCGAAGAAGATCGAGTCGTTGGTCTCACTCGCCGGACCGGTCACGAACCTCGTCATCGGCGTGCTGCTGGCGTTGATCGTCACACTCTTCTCGCCGCCGGCCGCCCTCGCCGGCGCGATTTCGTACCTGGCTTTGTTGCAGGTGATCGCGTTCGTGCTGAACATCCTGCCGATTCCCGGTTTGGACGGCTGGGGTGTTTTGGAACCGTTCATGTCGCCCCAGGCGCAGCAGTTCGGCGCGAAGGCCCGGCCGTGGGCGCCGCTGATCCTGTTCGCCGTGCTGATCGGCTTCTCCGAGGTCAACAGGTTGTTCTTCCAGGCGGCGTCCTCGGTGTTCGAGCTCGTCGGAGGCGACACGAGCTCGGCAGGCGGCGGTGCCATCGCGTTCATGTTCTGGCGCTACCTGTAGGCCTACCGGGCCACTGTGGAAGCATGGGACGGCGTGAAGGTCGTAGCACTGGTCGGCGGGGTCGGCGGCGCGAAGTTCCTCCAGGGACTCAAAGCTCTCGGGGCAGATGTCACCGCGGTGGTCAACACCGGCGATGACGTGTGGATGCACGGACTGCGCATCACGCCCGACCTCGACACCTGCATGTACACGCTGGGTGGCGGCATCGACACCGAACGCGGCTGGGGCCGCGCGGGTGAGTCGTGGACCGTCAAGGAGGAGCTGGCCGCGTACGGCGCGGAGCCGTCGTGGTTCGGGCTCGGCGACCGCGACATGGCCACGCACCTGGTCCGCACCAGAATGCTGCGCGCCGGTTACCCGCTGTCGGCCGTCGCCGAGGCGCTGTGCGACCGCTGGAAGCCGGGCGTGCGGCTGTTGCCGATGTCCGACGACCGGGTGGAGACGCACGTCGTCGTCGAGCTGGACGGCGAAACGAAGGCGATCCACTTCCAGGAGTGGTGGGTCAAGCACCGGGCCGCGCTGCCCGCGCTGTCGTTCGCGTTCGTGGGCGCCGAGACCGCCACCGCCGGGCCCGGCGTGCTGGACGCGATCGCCGAGGCGGACGCGGTGATCCTGGCCCCGTCCAACCCCGTGGTCAGCATCGGCACGATCCTGAACATCCCCGGCGTGCGCGACGCGTTGCGCAAGACCGAGGCCGGCGTGGTCGGCCTGTCCCCCATCATCGGTGGGAAACCGTTGCGGGGCATGGCCGACGCTTGTCTGGACGCGATCGGCGTGGAGACCTCCGCCGAGGCCGTCGGACGGCTCTACGGCTCCCGCAAGTGCTCGGAGGACGGCATCCTGGACGCGTGGCTGGTGCACACCGGCGACCGTGCCGACGTGCCCGGTGTCGCGGTGCGCGCGGTTCCGCTGCTGATGTCCGATGTGGACGCCACGGCGCAGATGGCCCGTGCCGCGCTGGAGCTGGCCGGAGTCGAAGTTGACTGATCACGCCGCGGCGGCGCTGGAGCTGCTGCCGGTACCGGGCCTGCCGGAATTTCGCCCCGGCGACGATCTTGCCGCCGCGATCGCGAAGGCCGCACCCTGGCTGCGCGACGGCGACGTGCTGATCGTCACGTCCAAGATCCTGTCCAAAGTGGAGGGCAGGCTGGTTCGCGTGCCCTCCGATCCGGAGGAACGGGACCGGATCCGGCGCGAGCACGTCGACGCGGAGTCGGTGCGGGTGATCGCCCGCAAGATGCGCACGCTGATCACCGAGAACAAGCTCGGCATCGTGCAGGCCGCCTCCGGGGTCGACGCCTCGAACGTGGCCGGCGACGAGATCGCGCTGCTCCCGGTCGATCCGGACGGGTCAGCCGCGGCGTTGCGCGGCGCGTTGAAGGGGCTGCTCGGCGTCGAGGTCGCGGTGGTCGTCACGGACACGATGGGCCGCGCGTGGCGAATCGGGCAGACCGATGCCGCGATCGGTTCGTCCGGCATCCGCGTGCTGCACGACTACGCGGGCGCTGTCGACGAGCACGGCAACGAGCTCGCGGTGACGATGGTCGCGATCGCCGACGAGATCGCGTCGGCCGCGGACCTGGTGAAGGGCAAGCTCGGCGCGGTGCCGGTGGCGGTGCTGCGCGGGTTCGAGGTGGTCGACGACGGCTCCACGGCCCGCGACCTGGTGCGGCCGACCGAGGAGGACCTGTTCCGGCTCGGCACCGAGGAGGCGCTGGCCCAGGGCCGCGCCGAGGCCGTGCTGATGCGGAAGTCCGTGCGGTTCTACTCCTCCGAGCCCGTCGATCTCGCGGTGCTTCGGCGAGCTGTCGGGGCGGCGCTGACCGCGCCCGCGCCGCACCACACAAAGCCGCTGAGGTTCGTGCTGGTGCGGGAGAAGCGCGCGGAACTGCTGCGGGCGATGCGCGAGCAGTGGACGTCCGACCTGCGCGGCGACGGGTTCACCGAGGAGCAGATCGCGCGCCGGCTGCGGCGGGGCGACCTGCTGGTGGAGGCGCCGGAGATCGTGGTGCCGTTCCTGGTCCGCGACGGCTCGCACGCGTACCCCGACGACCGCCGCGCCGACGCCGAGAAGACGATGTTCACGGTCGCCGGCGGCGCCGCCGTGCAGGGCCTGCTGGTGGCGCTGGCCGCCGAGGGCCTCGGCTCGTGCTGGGTGTCGTCGACGATCTTCTGCGCGGACCTCGTGCGTTCCGTGCTGGGTGTACCTGAGGACTGGGAGCCGCTGGGCGCCGTGGCGGTCGGGCACCCGACCGAGCCGCTGACGCCGCGCGAGCCGCTGGAAGGGCTGATCGAGCTGTGACACTGCACGCCGACGCGGTCTCGACGCTGAGCCGTTTCACCGGACAGGACGCGCTGAAGGAGGCCTACCTGGGCTTCCTGGCGGCCCGTGAGGACGCCTGCCGGCGTTCCTGCGAGCCGGGGCACTTGACGGCCTCTGCGCTCGTTCTGGACGCCACTGCGGAGCACGCGTTGCTGACGCTGCACCCGCGCGTGGGCCGGTGGCTGCAGCTGGGCGGTCACTGCGAGCCTGAAGACGTGTCTTTGGCCGCTGCCGCGTTGCGTGAGGCGACCGAGGAGTCCGGGATGCGCGGGCTGCGCATCGAGCCGACGCCGATCCACCTCGACGTGCACCCGATCACGTGTTCGCTCGGGAAGCCGACGCGGCACTTCGACGTGCGGTTCCTGGTGCGGGCACCGGTTGGGGCGCAGCCGGTTCGGTCGGCCGAGTCCGTCGATCTGCAGTGGTGGCCGCTGGACTCGTTGCCGGACAACGTGGACGACCTGCACCCGTTGATCGAGTCGGCGCTGGCCCGCCTCCGCTAGCTGCTGATGGCGTCTGCAAGTACCACCAACTCAACATCAACAGGCCTGTAACCACATCCAACCTGTTCGGCGA
>NZ_JBSGXZ010000089.1:0-8440 GCF_053610285.1 Lentzea sp. NPDC054927 | reverse complement strand
GTGTCAAACCGCCGAAAAGCGTGGCGGTTTGACACCCCTGCCTGGTTGCAGCGAGTGCTGAGGCACGACTCGTGACGGGGACCCGCCCGGCACGCTGTTTCAAGACTTAAGGACGCCTCGGCTTCGCCTTCGGGACTGCTCGCCTGCGGCTTCGCTTGGGGCCTCGCCTGCGGCATCGGCGTGGAACCTTGCCTGGGGGTTGTGCGTCCTCAGGCTGCGGAAAGTGCTCGATTCGGGCACGGCATACTGGGTTTTCAGGCCACAGCTAGCTACGAGGTGCGATTTCACGTGTGCGGAGTGCTCGGACTCATCTGTTCCACCGAAGCCGCTGCGGCTTCCGCGCGTGGCTCAGTGGCCGCAGCGCTGCGCTGCCAGCGGCACCGTGGGCCCGACGAGCAGGACACCTGGGCTGATGCTGAGGTTGTGTACGGGTTCAACCGGCTGGGTTTTATTGACTTGGATCATTCCCACCAGCCGTTGGTGTGGGGGCCGCCGGAGAACCCGACGCGGTACACGTTGAACTTCAACGGCGAGATCTACAACTACAAGGAGCTCCGGGCTGAGCTCATGCGGAAGTTCGGGGCCCAGTTCAAGACGCAGGGGGATGGCGAGGCCATCGTTGCCGGGTATCACTACCTCGGGGCTGACTGGGTCAAGATGTTGCGCGGCATGTTCGCGTTCATGATCTGGGACGCGCAGGAGCGGGTGGTGTTCGGCGCGCGGGATCCGTTTGGGATCAAGCCGTTGTACTGGGCTGCTGGGCCTGGTGGGGTGGCGTTCTCGTCGGAGAAGAAGAGCCTTCTTCAACTGACTGGTGTGCTGGGGATCAGTCAGGAGTTGGACCAGACGGCGTTGCAGCACTACTTGGTGTTGCAGTACGTGCCGGAGCCTGAGTCGTTGCACAAGGCTGTTCGGCGGGTTGAGTCTGGGACGTCGTTCAAGGTTTCGCCTGGTGGGCAGGTGTTGTTCAACCGGTACTTCAAGCCGGTGTTTTCGCCTCGGCCGGTCAATGGCGAGCACGAGGCTGAGGCGTTGTACGAGCGGATTGCCGATGTCATGCGTGACTCGGTGGCCAAGCACATGATTTCTGACCCGGACGTGACGGTTGGGGCGTTTTTGTCCGGGGGGATCGACTCTACGGCCACGGCTACGTTGGCCAAGTTGCACAACCCGAACTTGATCGCGTTCACCAGCGGGTTTGATCGGCAGGGGTACTCGGAGGTCGATGTTGCCGCTGAGACGGCGGCGGCCATCGGGGTGCGGCATGTGGTGAGGACCGTGTCGCCGGACGAGATGATGGAAGAGTTGCCGCTGATCATCTGGTACTTGGATGATCCGGTGGCTGACCCGGCGTTGGTGCCGTTGTGGTTCATTGCTCGTGAGGCTCGTAAGTACGTCAAGGCCGTGTTGTCTGGTGAGGGTGCGGACGAGCTGTTTGGCGGATACGTGATTTATCACGAGCCGTTGTCGTTGTCGCCGTTCGAGAAGGTGCCGGGCGGCGTGCGGAAGTTGATGGGTGCGGTGTCGAAGAGCATTCCGGAAGGGGTGCGGGGGAAGGACCTGCTGCGGCGCGGTGCGTTGAAGCTCGAGGAGCGGTATTACGGCAACGCGCGCAACTTCAGTGACGCGCAGGTGCGGGCGGTGTTCCCTGGGTATGTCGAGGGGATTGGCTTCAAGGACGTCACGGCGCCCTGGTACCGGGAGTCCGAGGGCTGGGATCCGGTGGCGCGGATGCAGCACATTGACTTGTACACGTGGTTGCGCGGGGACATTTTGGTCAAGGCCGACAAGGTGACCATGGCCAACTCGATCGAGTTGCGGGTGCCGTTCCTCGATCCTGAGGTGTTCCGGGTTGCGGCTGAGGTGCCGTTGGACCAGAAACTGACGGAAGGTACGACCAAGTACGCGTTGCGCAGGGCGTTGGCGAAGATCATTCCGGCTCATGTGTTGAACCGGCCCAAGCTCGGGTTCCCGGTGCCGATTCGGCACTGGTTGCGGGCTGAGATGTACGACTGGGCGCGCGGGATCATCGCGGACTCGCAGACCGGGCATCTGCTCGACAAGAACGCGGTGCTGGAGTTGCTGGCCGAGCACAAGTCGGAGCAGTTCGACCGGTCGCGGCAGCTGTGGTCGGTGTTGTGCTTCATGATCTGGCACGGGATCTTCGTCGAGGGCCGGATCAGCCCGAAGGTGCCGGAGCCGGTCTACCCGGTTCGTCTCTGACCCACTCCTGAGTGGTCTTGGCGACACAGTCAGGTAAAGGGCTTGTTAGTTGCCATAGGCTAACGATATGGCCACTGTGGGGAGAAGCGCGCGCTCGACGTTCGTGATCGACACTCGACCGTTGAAGATCGTCGCTTATCGCCGGTTGTGGCTGTCCACGATCGTGACGGCGGTGGGCTCTCAGCTCACCGCCGTTGCTGTGCCCAAGCAGGTTTACGACCTCACCGGCTCGTCGGCGTGGGTTGGTATTGCCGCCGGTGTGGCGTTGGTGCCGTTGCTGGTGTTCGGGCTGTGGGGTGGCGCGATCGCGGACACCGTCGACCGACGCAAGTTGCTGCTGCTCACCAACATCGGCATCGCCGTGTCGTCGGTGTTGTTGTGGGTGCAGGCGGCGATGAACGTCGGCTCGGTGTGGCTGGTGATCGCGCTGCTCGGGTTGCAGCAGATCTTCTTCGCGGCGAACGCTCCGGCGCGGTCGGCGTCGATCGCGCGGTTGGTGCCTGCCGAGTTGTTGCCGTCGGCTGGTGCGCTCGGGTCGACGGTCATGCAGTTCGGTGCGGTTCTTGGGCCGTTGCTCGCGGGTGCGTTGATGCCGGTTGTCGGGTTGTCGACGTTGTACCTGGTGGACGCGATCGCGCTGGTTGTGACGGTTTACGCGGTGTGGAAGCTGCCGTCGATGCCGCCGCTGGACGGGGTGGTGCGGCGGGCGGGGCTGCGGGACGTGCTCGACGGGTTCGTGTACCTGTGGGCGCAGAAGGTGCTGATGGCGAGCATGTTGCTGGACATCATCGCGATGGTGTTCGGGATGCCGCGGGCGCTGTTCCCGGAGATGTCGCAGCACACGTTCGGCGACCCAGCAGGCGGTGGGTTCGCGCTGGGTGTGTTGTTCGCGGCGATTCCCGTTGGTGCCGTGCTGTGCGGGCTCACGTCGGGGTGGATCTCGAACGTCAGCCGGCACGGGGTCGCGCTCACGCTGGCCGTGGTGGGCTGGGGGCTCGCGATCATGGGGTTCGGCCTGGCCGGGTCGTTGTGGGTCGCGGCGGCGTTCCTGGCGCTCGCCGGGGCCGCGGACATGGTGTCCATGGCGTTTCGGGGCGCGATTCTGCAGTCGGCGGCCACGGACGAGATGCGCGGGCGGATGCAGGGCGTGTTCATCGTTGTCGTGGCGGGTGGGCCGCGGATCGCGGACCTTTTGCACGGCACGGGTGGTGCGGCGTTCGGCACGGCTGCGGCGGTGACCGCGGGTGGCGTGCTGGTGGTCGTTGCGGCGGTGGCGATGGTCGTGGCGCTGCCGGCGATCTGGCGCTACCGCGTGAGTCCCGTCAGTTCCGCTGACTGATCTCGTTCGCTGAGGGCTCGGCGATCTTCACGTCGCTACCCCAGTCGGAGAAGCGCGCCTCGTCGACGATCACCGCGTCCTGGAACCGGGTGGAGAACTTGATCCGGACCGGCAGGCCGGTGCTGTCCAGTTCGATCTCGCCCGCCGAGTTCGTGACGCCCTGGTCGAGCGCGAGCTTGATCTCGTTGCGCAGGTACTCGTCGGTGAGGCTGTCGTAGGCCTTCTGGTAGTCGACGGTGATCGAGTAGCGGGTGCGGTCGGCGACCTGCGTGGTCAGCTCGAGCTTGCCGCCCGCCTGGAGCACCGGCAGGTGGTACGTCGTGAAGACGGCCTGCTGGTAGATCACGTCGCGGAAGCCGAGCAGGGTGTTGGTGAAGTCGTCGGTGTTCTGGCGCTCCAGCTTCACCCACGGCTTGTCCTGCGGCAGACCGAAAACGGGCGGCAGCAGGACGAACGCGCTGTCCTCTGTGGTCGAGACGAACCGCAGCTTCTCGGCGTTCCCCCCGGTCTGCACCGGACGGGTGGTCGTCGTGTCGATGCTCGGGACGTCGCCCAGCCGCACCGAGCCGTTCGCCGCGGCCGTGACGCCGCCGGTGGTCGGTGGTTCGACGGTGAAGTGGTAGGTCTGCTTTTCGCTGACCACCTTGGACACCGCGGCCACCAGGCTCTTGACGTCCGGGTACCGGGTCGACTTGTCCGCCGGCGGTGACGACGTGCAGGCGGACAGCGCGATGGCCGCGACGAGCAAGGTTGCCGTGCGTTTCATGGTTACACCATATGGGTGAGGTACGGGCCCGTTCACGCTGGTACCCAGGCAAAACGGGCAGAATCTTCGGGCATGGCTGAAGCGACTCCACAAACGGAGCAACCAGAGCTACATCGGGCAATCGGCCCGAAGCTGCTGCTGTTCTTCGTCGTCGGCGACATCCTCGGTACTGGTATCTACGCGCTCACCGGCAACGTCGCCGGCAAGATCGGCGGTGCCCTCTGGCTGCCCTTCCTGCTCGCGTTCGTGGTCGCGTTCCTGACCGCGTTCAGCTACCTGGAGCTCGTGGGGAAGTATCCCAGAGCGGCCGGTGCCGCGTTGTACACGAACAAGGCGTTCAAGATCCACTTCCTGACGTTCATGGTCGCGTTCGCGGTCATGTGCTCCGGCATCACCTCGGCGTCGTCGGCGGCACTCGCGTTCGGCCGCACCTATCTGCGGCAGCTGCTGGTGGAGTTCTTCGACGTGGCGCTCAGTCCGGAGTCGCTCGCGATCACCGGTATCGCGATCGTCTTCATCGCGGCACTGGCGATCATCAACTTCCGCGGCGTGTCCGAGTCGGTCAAGGCCAACGTGGTCCTGACCTGCATCGAGCTGTCCGGTCTGGTGATCATCATCCTGATCGGTGCCTGGGCGGTCATCAACGGCGACGGTGAGCCGTCGCGGCTGACCGAGATCCACGTCCCGTCCGGCAGCAACGTGCTGCTCGCGGTCACCTCGGCGACGGCGCTCGCGTTCTTCGCGATGGTCGGCTTCGAGGACTCGGTGAACATGGCCGAGGAGTGCCGCAACCCGGTCAAGATCTTCCCGCGCGCGATGCTGTGGGGCATGGGCATCGCGGCACTGATCTACGTGCTGGTCGCGATCACTTCGTCGTTGCTCATCTCGTCCGAAGACCTCGCCAAGGCGGGCAGCAGCGCGTTGCTGAGGGTCGTCACCGTTGGCGCGCCCGGCTTCCCGCTGTGGATCTTCGCGCTGATCGGCCTGCTGGCCGTCATCAACTCGGCGCTGATCAACATGCTGATGGCGTCCCGCCTGCTGTACGGCATGGCGAACGAGAAGATCATCCCGAGCTTCTTCGGCGCGGTGCACCCGTTCCGCCGCACGCCGTGGATCTCGATCGTCTTCACCACCGGCGTCGCGGTGATCCTGGTGTCCACCGCGGACATCGGCAAGCTCGGTGGCACGACGTCGCTGCTGCTGCTGGTCGTCTTCACGATCGTCAACGTGGCGTGCCTGGTGCTGCGCAGGGAGAAGTCCGAGCACAAGCACTTCAGGGCGCCGACCTGGGCGCCGGTGCTCGGCGCGATCACCTGTGCGTACCTCGCGATCCCGTGGACGTCCGGCCGGCCGTTCGACGACTACAAGATCGCGGGCTACCTGTTGCTGGCAGGTCTCGTGCTCTGGGTGATCAACCGTGTCGCGCACGGCAAGCAGGAGATCCACCCGGAGAACCTGTCGAAGTAGCTAGTCCAGCAGGTGCTTCAGGAACCGGTCGGGCTCACTCAGGAAGTTCCGGGTGAGCGCGACCGGTTCCGCTGTGTCATAAGGAACTTCGTCGATTTCGCCGTCGGTGATCTCCAGGATCGCGGCGTTGCGCGCGGCGAGCAGGATCGGTGAGTGCGTGGCGATGATGAACTGCGAACCCTCGTTGACGAGGTCCTGCATGTGTCGCAGGACGGTGAGACAGCCTTTGACGGACAGTGCGGCTTCCGGCTCGTCCAGGATGTAGAGGCCTTTGCTGCCGAACCGGTGCGCCATCAGGTCCATGAAGCTTTCGCCGTGCGACCGCTCGTGCAGCGACTTCCCGCCGTACGACGCGAGAATCCCGTCGCCGATCCGGTCGATCTCCGTCGCGACGTTGTAGAACGACTCGGCGCGCAGGAAGAACCCTGTGCGGGGCTTCTTGATGCCCCAGCTCAGGGTGAGGTAGTCGCCGAGCGACGACTCGGTCGCCTTGGTCGCGAAGCGGAACGACTGCGTGCCGCCCTCCGCGTTGAACCCGGCCGCCACCGCGATCGCCTCGACCAGCGTCGACTTGCCGGCGCCGTTGTCGCCCACCAGGAACGTGATGGGTTTCGTGAGGTCGATCGGGTTCCTGGTGAGGTGCTGGACGACCGGGAGTGTGAACGGGTAGCGGTGGGTGTCGTGCTGTTCGTCGAGCCGGATCTGGCGGATGAACGTCATCCGAGCCGGGCCAGCTCTACCGGGTCGTGGGCGCAGAACACGTCGACCTCGTTGGTCTTCTTGAGTTCCTTCAGTCGTTCCACATTGGACAGACGCTGCTCGCGGATCGTCTCGGTCTGCTTGGCGGTGAGCTTGAGGGCGAAGATGTTGCTCGGCGGCGTCTCGACCTCGCCGCGGTAGAAGTACGCGTCGCCGGCGTGCAGCAGCCAGCGGTCCCCGGACTTGACGGCGATGCCCGTGTGGCCGCGGGTGTGGCCGATGAGCGGCACCATCAGGATGTCCTCTGGCAGGCCGGGGATGTCGCGGACGGCCTCGAAGCCGAACCAGTCCTCGCCCTCGGCCTTGTGGGTCTCGAAGGTGACACCCTCGCGCTGGGCCTTCGGATACCGCGCCCGTTCCTTGGGGCCCTTCGGGTTGGTCGCCGCTTCCAGTTCGGTGTCCAGCACGTGCACGGTGGCGTTCGGGAAGTCTCGCAGCCCGCCGGCGTGGTCCAGGTCGAGGTGGGTGAGCAGCACGTGCTTGACGTCCTCGGCGCCGTAGCCGCGCTTCTCGACCTGGTAGATCGCGGTCTCGTGGATGTCGAGGATCGGCTTGAGCAACGTGCGGCTGAGTCCGTCGATGGTGCCCTTCGGGTTGGTCACCTCGTTCGTGCCGAAGCCCGTGTCGACCAGGACCAGACCCTGCTCGGTCTCGATCAGCAGGCAGTGGGCGACGATCCCGCCCGCGACCAGGGGCGGGCGCATCGTGGCGCAGTTGAGGTGATGAACCTTCATGGGCAGATCCTTCCGTTGGCCCCGTAGGCTTCAGCCTCATGTTGGGGATCTCGTACGAGGGTGCCACCGCCGTGATCACGACTGTAGGCGCGGGCCTGCGGTCTTTCGAGGTGGACGGGGTTCCGTATGTGGAAACATTCGCGGAGGACGAGAAGCCGCCGATGAGCGCCGGCGCGGTGCTGGTGCCCTGGCCCAACCGGACTGCTGGTGCTGCCTGGGTGCTGGACGGGGTTCCGCAGCGGTTGGAGGTCACGGAGCCGGCTCGCGGGAATGCCATTCACGGGCTGGTTCGGCGGCGGCCCTGGTCTGTGTTGGAGCACACCGGGTCGTTGGTGTCGTTGCGGACGTTGATCGAGCCTCAGGCTGGGTGGCCGGCTGCTTTGGACGTCACTGTTTCTTATGCGTTGGATGATCGTGGGCTCACGGTTACGCATGGGGTTACGAATATCGGGGATTTGGCTACGCCTTTTGGGGTGGGGACTCATCCTTATCCGCGGGCTGGGTGGGCGGCTACCGATTCGTGCACGTTGACGTTGGCTGCTACTTCGGTGTTGCCGCTGGATGTTGAGCGGATGGTGCCGTCTGGGGTGGCTGAGTCTGTTGAGGGGACTGCTTATGACTTCCGTGGGGGGAGGTCGTTGGCTGGGGTGCATCTGGACACGCCGTTTGGGGGGTGTGAGCCTGGTGAGGACGGGTTGGTGCATCACTCGTTGGTTGCTGATGATGGTGGGGCTGGAGCTGGGGCTGGGGCTGGGGTTGAGGTTTGGGCGGATCCGGAGTTTCGGTGGGTGCAGGTTTACACGCCGGATTCTTATCCTGGTCGGGGGCGGGCTGTGGCGGTTGAGCCGATGACTTGTCCGCCGGATGCTTTGAATTCTGGGGTGGATTTGATTTGGGTTGCGCCTGGGGAGTCTTGGGGGGCTCGGTGGGGGATTCGGCCGTTGGGCTGACGCCTGTTGCGTAGGTGGTTGGGTTGGGTGCGTTGGTTCCTGTTTAGGGATTTCGGGGCTCCGCCCCGGACCCCGCCAATCTGATCAAGGACCGGTTCCACGCCGCACGCGGGTTGATGGCACGCCTGTTGCGTTGGGCGGAGTTGCGTTGCGTGGGTGGTGCGGTTCGGGTGGGTGGTCCCGTCACAAGTCGGGCCAGAGC
>NZ_JBSGXZ010000088.1:0-9016 GCF_053610285.1 Lentzea sp. NPDC054927 | reverse complement strand
CTCCTGGTACGGCTCGTGACGGGACCACCCACCCGAACCGCACCACCTACGCAACGCGCCGCCGCCCAAAGCAACAGGCGTGCCATCAACCCGCGTGCGGCGTGGGACAGGTCCTTGATCAGATTGGCGGGGTCCGGGGCGGAGCCCCGAAATCCCTAAACGGGACCATCCCTGAGCAAGGCGACCACCCTCAAAGCCGCGTCAGGACGACAACGTCCGAACCCGCCGAGTCGCCTCAGCCCGAGCCCCAAGCTCCCCGTCCCCGGGAAAATCCACCCGAACCAAACACAACCCGTGCGCCGGAGCCACGGCCACCCCACTAGCCCGCCCACTCAACGCCAACAACGACGAAGGCCACCCCACCGGCTTCCGCCCCTCCCCAACAGCCAGCAACGCCCCGATGAGCGACCGAACCATCGAGTGGCAGAACGCATCCGCCGACACGAACGCCGTAATCACCCCATCAACCGAGGACCGCACCAGCTCGAGCCGCTGCAACTCCCGGATGGTCGTAGCCCCGTCCCGCCGCTTGCAGAAAGCACAAAAATCGTGCTCCCCCAACAACAACTCAGCGGCAACGTTCATAGCCGATACGTCCAGAGGACGCGGCCAAGCAAGAGTGTCCAACCGCCGCAACGGATGCGCCCCAGAATCAGCATCCGAAACCCGGTACTCGTAGTGCCTCCGCAACGCCGAAAACCGAGCGTCAAACGCATCAGGCACCACACGCGCAGAAAACACCCGCACATCCGCAGGCAACGCTCGGGCCAACCTCTTTGGCAGCCCTGCGACATCCACAGTGGACGGCAAATCGACGTGAGCGACCTGACCGGAGGCGTGCACCCCGGCATCGGTCCGCCCAGCCACGGTCAGCACGACGTCCTCGCGCAACACCATCGACAGGGTGTCCTCGAGAACGCCACAAACAGTCCGCCGGGAAGGCTGGCGGGCCCACCCGGAGAACTCGGTCCCGTCGTACCCGAGGTCCAACCGCACACGAACGAGCCCGCCGCCCCCGGAACCGGGAACGACGGGCTCGTCAGCAGACGTACTGCTCAGGACTTGTCCTTGTCAGACGCCTCAGCAGCCTCGTCCTTGGCCTCTTCGGCCTCGACGGCCTCAGCGGTCGGCTCGCCGTCAACCTCGACAGCGTCCTCGGCCTTGGTCTCGTCAGCCGCGTCCGCCTCGACGACAGCGGCCTCGGCCGGCTTCTCGTCCTTGGCGAACTTGGTCTTGCGCGCAGCCTCGGCCTCGGTGGAGACGAGCTTCTGCTGCACCAGCTCGATGATGGCCATGGGGGCGTTGTCGCCCTTGCGCGCCAGCGTCTTGGTGATGCGGGTGTAGCCACCGGAACGGTCGCTGAAGAACGGACCGATCTCGGCGATCAGCTTGTGCACGACGTCCTTGTCGCGGATCACCTTCATGATCTCGCGACGGTTGTGCAGGTCGCCGGCCTTGGCCTTGGAGATGATCTTCTCGGCGTACGGACGCAGCCGCTTCGCCTTGGCCTCAGTGGTCTTGATCCGGCCGTGCTGGAACAGCGCCGTCGCCAGGTTGGCGAGCAGCAGCCGCTCGTGCGCCGGAGACCCACCGAGCCGGGGGCCCTTGGTAGGGGTGGGCATCGCTTGCTCCTGTAGTTACTAAAAGAGATCCTCTAGCTCTGAATCAGAGCGTCAGAGCTGCTCGGTCTCCGCGTAGTCCTGACCGTCGTCGTGAGGGTCCAGACCGCTGCCTGCACCCCAACCGGCGTCGCCGGAGTGGTAGTCGGCTGCGGCGGCGGACGGGTCGAACCCAGGAGGCGAGTCCTTGAGCGCGAGGCCGAGGCCGACGAGCTTCATCTTGACCTCGTCGATCGACTTCGCACCGAAGTTGCGGATGTCCAGCAGGTCCGCCTCGCTGCGCGACACGAGCTCGCCGACGGTGTGGATGCCTTCCCGCTTCAAGCAGTTGTAGGAACGGACCGTGAGGTCCAGATCCTCAATAGGCATCGCGAACGCGGCGATGGTGTCAGCCTCGGCCGGCGACGGGCCGATCTCGATGCCCTCGGCGTCGATGTTCAGCTCGCGAGCGAGGCCGAACAGCTCAACCAGGGTCTTGCCCGCGGAGGCAACGGCGTCCCTCGGAGTGATCGAGGGCTTGCTCTCCACGTCGAGAATCAGCTTGTCGAAGTCCGTCCGCTGCTCGACACGCGTGGCCTCGACCTTGTACGTCACCTTGAGAACCGGCGAGTAGATCGAGTCGACGGGGATGCGGCCGATCTCGGCACCCGCCTGCTTGTTCTGGACAGCCGGGACGTAGCCGCGACCGCGCTCGACGACGAGCTCGATCTCCAGCTTCCCCTTGCCGTTCAGGGTCGCGATGTGCAGGTCGGGGTTGTGCACGGTGACACCGGCCGGAGGCACGATGTCGCCCGCGGTCACCACACCGGGGCCCTGCTTGCGCAGGTACATGGTCACCGGCTCGTCCTCTTCGGACGAGACGACGAGCTCCTTGAGGTTCAGGATGACGTCGGTGACGTCCTCCTTCACCCCGGGAACCGTGGTGAACTCGTGCAGCACGCCGTCGATGCGGATGCTCGTGACAGCAGCACCGGGGATCGACGAGAGCAGCGTGCGGCGGATCGAGTTGCCGAGCGTGTAACCGAAGCCCGGCTCCAGCGGTTCGATGACGAACCGGGAACGGGTCTCGGAGACCGCTTCCTCGGCGAGCGAGGGGCGCTGGGAAATCAGCACTGGGTTCTTCCTTCCTACAACGACGCCCGCTATTTGACGCCGTCAACAACAGCCAGCCGCGAGGACCGGCAAACGCACTCGGCACACCCTTCGCGCCGATGCGGGACCCGACCTCGGCGACCGTCCACAAGAGACGGCCGCCGAGAGAGGATCACTTCGAGTAGAGCTCGACGATGAGCTGCTCGGTGACAGGCGTGTCGATCTGCGCGCGCTCGGGCAGCTGGTGCACGAGGATGCGCAGGTTCGAGGAGACGACCTGCAGCCAAGCGGGAATCGGGCGGTCACCGAAGGACGCGCGCGCAGCCTCGAAGGGCAGCGTCGGCATGGACTTCGGCTTCACGTCGATGATGTCGAACTTCGACACCTGGTAGCTCGGGATGTTCACCTTGTGGCCGTTGACCAGGAAGTGACCGTGAGCAACCAGCTGACGAGCCTGGCGACGCGTGCGGGCTAGGCCCGCGCGGTACACCACGTTGTCGAGGCGAGCCTCGAGGATCTGGAGCAGGTTCTCGCCGGTCTTGCCGGGGCGACGAACCGCTTCCTTGTAGTAGCGGACGAACTGCTTCTCGAGTACGCCGTAGGTGTACCGAGCCTTCTGCTTCTCCTGGAGCTGCAGCAGGTACTCGGACTCCTTGACCCGGCCACGGCCGTGCTGGCCGGGCGGGTACGGACGGCGCTCGAACGCCTGGTCCCCACCAACGAGGTCGACCTTCAGGCGGCGCGAGATACGCGTCGCAGGTCCCGTGTAACGAGCCATTAGTTCTTACTCCTCCCCGTGCCTCAGACCCGGCGCCGCTTGGGCGGGCGGCAGCCGTTGTGGGGCTGCGGGGTCACGTCCTGAATGGTGCCGACCTCGAGACCGGCGGCCTGCAGCGAACGGATCGCGGTCTCACGGCCGGAGCCGGGACCCTTGACGAACACGTCCACCTTGCGCATGCCGTGCTCGGCGGCCTTGCGGGCGGCGTTCTCGGCAGCCATCTGCGCCGCGAACGGCGTCGACTTGCGCGAGCCCTTGAAGCCCACGTGGCCTGCGGACGCCCAGCTGATCACGTTGCCCAGCGGGTCCGTGATGGACACGATGGTGTTGTTGAACGTGCTCTTGATGTGCGCCTGGCCGTGCGAGACGTTCTTCTTTTCCTTGCGCCGGACTTTCTTGACCCCGGCGCCCGTGCGGGACTTGGGTGGCAAAACGAACTCCTAAGTTGAGGACAACAGACCCGAGGTCTTACTTCTTGCCGGCCTTCTTCTTGCCGGCCACGGTCTTCTTCGGACCCTTGCGGGTACGGGCGTTCGTCTTGGTGCGCTGTCCGCGAACGGGCAGGCCACGACGGTGCCGAAGACCTTCGTAGCAACCGATCTCCATCTTGCGACGGATGTCGGCCGCGACCTCACGGCGAAGGTCACCCTCGACCTTGTAGTTCGTCTCGATGTGGTCCCGCAGCTTGGCGAGGTCGTCGTCCGTCAGATCCTTCACCCGGAGGTCCGGGGAGATCTCCGTGGCGGTGAGCAGCTCCTTGGAGCGCGTACGACCGATGCCGAAGATGTAGGTGAGCGCGATCTCCATCCGCTTTTCGCGGGGGAGGTCGACGCCAGCGAGTCGTGCCATGTGGCGGTTAACTCCTGTCGATTACTTCCAGGTCTGCTCCTCGTCCAGTTCCGGTGACTGACTCGCTGACTGTCGTTCCGGCTGCTCTCACAGCCGGTGTCCCGGCCCCGGCCTGGAATCCGGGGGTGTCCGCACGCTGGTAGCCCTGCGTGCGGCAGGTACGAGGAGGCTTCTCGTTACTGCGTCATCGAAGATCTCGACGGGCGCGTGGTGGAACTGGTCAGCCCTGGCGCTGCTTGTGGCGCAGGTTCTCGCAGATCACCATGACCCGGCCGTGACGGCGGATCACCTTGCACTTGTCGCAGATCTTCTTGACGCTCGGCTGAACCTTCACGCCTGAGATCTCCTGCTATTGGAGGTCACTTGTAGCGGTAGACGATGCGCCCGCGGGACAGGTCGTAGGGCGAGAGCTCCACGACAACCCGGTCCTCAGGGAGGATGCGGATGTAGTGCTGTCGCATCTTGCCGCTGATGTGCGCGAGCACCTTGTGACCGTTCTCCAACTCGACTCGGAACATCGCGTTGGGGAGCGGCTCGACTACGCGGCCCTCGACCTCAATGGCCCCGTCCTTCTTGCCCATGTCCTCCGCGTTTCGTGACAGTGGTAATAACCTTTGGACGCGCGCCATCCCGGTTCGATCTCACCAGCAAGGGCATGACTGAACCGGCGCGACGGGTGCGCCACCTGACAAGTGTACGCAGTTCACTCCAGCAACCCAAATCGGGTCCGTTCTGACCCGCTGTCGGGCTGCGTGGCCCGCTCCAGCACTGGTCGGAGCTTCGCGATGCTGTTGATCTCGGACTCGTGCGTGCCCAGCACCGACCTGAGGACGCGCAGCCGCTGCGCCGCGGTCGCGGTGCCGTACCCGGTCTCGTCAGAGCACTTCTGAGCTGCGTTGTTGAGCGCGAGGTCGCCAGACCCGATGCCGTAGCTCTCCAGACTCGGGTCCCCCGGCCCGCGCTGGGCGAACCCGGCACGGTCGAGGCAGTTCAGCAACGTCGCGCCGATGGCTCTGGTCTCCGCTGCCTCCGGACCCGCCTGGAGCCGGATCTCCCACTCGCGGACGACCGTGTCGTGCAGTGCCGTGATGCGACTCACGGCGTCGATGTACTCCCACGGCGCGGCTGCCCGCGCCCGACCCCCGCAGCCACCGTCGACGGGAGGCGGCGGGCTGATGAAGTTGGGACGGTGGACGTTGACGTCGGAGAACGGCGGTTCGCACTGCTCGACCGCCGCGATGGTGTCGGCCAGGAAGAGCTGATCGGCGATTTTCGCCGCCGGCACGTCCTGGTAGGTGAAGTCGGTGGCCGGCTTAGAGGCAGCACAGCCCGTGGTGAGAATCAGAAGCGCGGACAGGACGAAACGGGTTACCCCCACAATGCCCCCAAGCATTGGACTCGTTCGTCACCTCGACCGTATCGGCCGTGACAAACGAAATAGCCCCGTTCACCGCAGGGCGAACGGGGCTATTTCCAAAACCGTTGGGGCGCAGTGCTTTGGGGCTCACTCTTCCTCGGGGGCGGTGAGCACCCAGGGACCGTCCTCGGTGATCGCGACGCTGTGCTCCCAGTGCGCGGCACGCGTGCCGTCGAGCGTGATGACAGTCCAGCCGTCTTCCAGCTCCTGGGAGTCGTCCGTGCCGAGCGTCAGCATCGGCTCGATCGCGATGGCCATGCCGACCTTGAGCTTCGGCCCCTTGCCGGGCTTGCCGTAGTTCGGCAGGAACGGATCCATGTGCATCTTGGAACCGATGCCGTGGCCGCCGTAGTCCGCGACGATCCCGTACTCGATGCCGTCGCGCTCGCCCGACTCGATGGCGGAGGACTCGATGGCGAACGAGATGTCCGTGAGCCGGCCGCCGGGCACCGCGGCCTCGATGCCCGCGAGCATCGACAGCCGGGTCGCCTCGGACAGCTTGTGGTCCGCGGGCGACAGCTCGCCGACGCCGATGGTGACCGCCGAGTCGCCGTGCCAGTCGTCGAGGATCGCACCGCAGTCGATCGAGATCAGGTCGCCCTCGGCCAGCACCTGCTTGCGGCTGGGGATGCCGTGGACGATCTGCTCGTTCACCGACGCGCAGATGCTCGCCGGGAAACCGTGGTAGCCCTTGAACGACGGGATGGCGCCGGCGTCCCTGATGGTCTGCTCGGCGATCTCGTCGAGGTCCCAAGTGGACACACCGGGCTTGACCGCGTCCACCACGTTCTTGAGGGCGCGCGCCACGACCAGGCCGGAGGCGCGCATCGCCTCCAGCTGGCCACGGGTCTTGATCTCGATCATGCGTTCACTGCCTGAAGCACCTTGTACGACAGAGCGAAGCCGGTTGAGCAGTCCACCAACACTCACTTCTCAGCGCGCAGCGAGTGCAACGCGGCGAGGGCACGCTCACTGATCTCGTCGATCTCGCCGACCGCGTCGATGGAGATGACCTTCTCCGCGTAGAAGTCGAGCAGCGGCGCGGTCTCCGTCCGGTAGACCTGCTGCCGGTGCCGGATGACCTCTTCCTTGTCATCCGTGCGCCCGCGCGCCAGCAACCGCTCGACCACGACGTCCTCGTCGACCCGGAACTCGAGCACGGCGTCGAGGTCGTGCCCCGCCGCCGCCAGCATCTCCCCGAGCACCTTGGCCTGCGCGGTGTTGCGGGGGAACCCGTCGAGCAGGAACCCGTGGTCCGCATCCGAGTCGGCCAAGCGCTTGCGCACCATCTCGTTCGTGATGGAGTCAGGCACCAGCGCGCCCTCGTCGAGAATGCTCTGCACCTCGAGCCCGAGCTCGGTCTGGTTGCTGATGTGTGACCGGAAGAGGTCGCCCGTCGAGATGTGCGGCACGCCGAGCTTGCGGCTCAACACTTCAGCCTGGGTGCCCTTGCCCGCACCCGGCGGGCCAACGAGAACGAGTCGCATCTAGCGGAGGAACCCTTCGTAATTGCGCTGCATGAGCTGGCTCTCGATCTGCTTCACGGTGTCGAGACCGACACCGACCATGATCAGAACCGCGGTGCCACCGAACGGGAAGTTCTGGTTCTGGCCGTCACCGGTCAGGTCCAGGAACAGGTTCGGAAGGATCGCCACGATGCCGAGGTAGAGCGAACCGGGGAGCGTGATGCGACCCAGCACGAACTTGAGGTACTCGGCGGTGGGGCGACCGGGACGGATGCCGGGGATGAAGCCACCGAACTTCTTCATCTCGTCAGCACGCTCGTCCGGGTTGAACGTGATGCCGACGTAGAAGTACGTGAAGAAGACGATCAGCAGGAAGTACGACGCGATGTGCACCCAGCTCGACTGCTTGACCAGGTACGTCTGGACGAACGTCGAGAACCAGTTCGGCTCCGTGGAGGAACCCTGGGTGAGCCGCACGACCAGGTCCGGCAGGTAGAGCAGCGACGAGGCGAAGATGACCGGGATGACGCCGGCCTGGTTCACCTTGAGAGGAAGGTACGTCGACGTGCCGCCGTACATACGACGGCCGATCATGCGCTTGGCGTACTGCACCGGAATGCGACGCTGGGCCTGCTCGACGTAGATGACGCTCGCGATGATGACGAGAGCAGCAACGACCACCAGGGCGAACGTGATGCCGCTCTTGTCGAGGATGTTCTTGCCCTCAGCCGGAATGCGGGCGGCGATACCGGTGAAGATCAGCAACGACATGCCGTTGCCGATGCCCTTCTCGGTGATCAGCTCACCCAGCCACATGATGACCGAGGTACCGGCGGTCATGGTGATGACCAGCACGATGAGGGTGAAGATGCTGTCCTTGTTCGGGATCACATCCTGGTCGCACTCACCGAACAGCTGCCCACGCACCGCCAGGGCGACCAGACCAGTCGACTGCAGGATCGCCAGCCCGATGGTCAGGTACCGCGTGTACTGGGTCAGCTTGCCCTGACCAGCCTGCCCTTCCTTCTTCAACTGCTCGAACCGCGGGATGACCACGGTCAGCAGCTGAATGATGATGCTCGCGGTGATGTACGGCATGATGCCCAGCGCGAACACCGACAAGTTGAGCAGTGCACCACCGCTGAACAGGTTGATCAGCGAGTAGATGTTCTGACCTTCAAGCTGTTCAGCACACGCCCGCACGTTCTTGAAGGACACGCCCGGCGCGGGCATGGTCGCTCCAAGCCGGTACACAATGATGATCCCGAGCGTGAACAGGATCTTCTTGCGTAGATCCGGCGTCGCGAGAGCCGAGCGGAATGCGCCGAGCACGCGAACCTCCTGAGCGTTGCCGACCCCCAGGGACCGGCACATGCGGTAGTTGGCAGGCCGAGGATGGTAGCCACGACCAAGCGACCCGGAGGACATCCGGGTTCAGCCCGCGACTCTAACAGTCCTCAACGACCCCACCGTACCCAGTGGCCAATCACAGGTTAGAACCGGTTGATCACTCACGGCCGCACTAGGCCATCCGGGCCAACTACCCCACCAAATCCGTGCTACGAGCAGCGATTACGCCGACCGCGAACGTTTGCACCCACCCCAAAGTTCCGCAAAAAATACTCGCGAAGCGAACCCACACCGATGCCGCAGGCGAGGCGACCCGAAGGCGAAGCCGAGGCGTCCTTAAGTCTTGAAACAGCGCTCCGGGTGGGGTCCCGTCACGAGTCGTGCCTAGCACTCGCTGCAACCAGGTAGGGGTGTCAACTCGACACGCTTTTCGTCGAGTTGACAC
>NZ_JBSGXZ010000087.1:0-9172 GCF_053610285.1 Lentzea sp. NPDC054927 | reverse complement strand
AACTCCGCCCAACGCAACAGGCGTGCCATCAACCTGCTGACGGCGTGGAACCGGTCCTTGATCAGATTGGCGGGGTCCGGGGCGGAGCCCCGAAATCCCTAAACGTGACCATCCCTGAGCAAGGTGACCACCTACGAACTCACCGACCAACTCTGCAACATCCGAAACGCAATCGAAGCCCCACCGGCAAGCCCAAGCCCAGGAACACTCCCCGGCTCCTCAATCGCCTTCCGAACATCCCCCCGAGAAACCCACTTGGCCTCAGCGATCTCCCCCTCAGCCAACCGCAACGGCTCCGCAGGATCAGCCACAGCCTCAAACCCGATCATCAACGACCGAGGAAAAGGCCAAGGCTGCGACCCGAGATACCGAACATCCCGAACAGCAACCCCGACCTCCTCAAAAATCTCCCGCGCCACGCAGGCTTCCAACGACTCCCCGGCCTCGACAAACCCAGCCAGCACGGAGAACCGCCCCTCAGGCCACTCCGGCCCGCGAGCCACGAGCACCTGATCCGCCCCGTCGTGCACCAGGCAGATCACCGCGGAATCAGTCCGCGGATACTCCTCCCGCCCACACCCGGAGCACACCGAAGTCCACCCGGACTTCTCCAACACAGTCCGCGCACCACATTTGGCGCAGTACCGACCAAGCCGGTGCCACTGGAACAACGCCGCCGCAGTCGTGAACAGCCCGGCCGACATGTCGTCCAACGTCGCCCCGGCCTGCCGCAGATCAAGCCACTGCGGCTCGTCCGTCAACTCCGGCGGCCCCCAAGCCCGAGAAGCCGGAACCTGCTCGCCATCCTCAGCGGGCATCAGCACAGCGAAATGCGCCACGCCGTCCTGCTCACCCAGCAGCACCGCGTTCACCGGCGGCTGGTCACCGAAGTCGGTCGCCGGCCGGTCCGCCACACGGGTACCGCGGTCGGCCACCAGCGTGCGCCCCCGCGTGTCGACCACGATCATCCGCGCCTTGGGCCAGAGCGCGGTGAGCTTGTCCTCGTCGCCGCGCAACGGCTCGGCCCGGTCGATCGAGAACCGCGACAGCGCGGGCAGTCCGACCAGGTCGAAACTCACTGGAACGCAACCCCTCCCAGCGCGGACAACTTCGCCTTCAACTTCTCGGCGTCACCGACGAGCACGCCGGTGAAGTTGGCCGGTGCGAAGAACTCCAGCGCGGCCGCGGCCACCTGCTCCGGCGTGACGGCCTGCAGGCGCTGCGGGTGCGCCACCAGCCAGTCGATGCCGAGGCCCAGCGCGACGAGGTTCACGACGAACGACGCGAGGCCCGACTGCGAGGACGTGCTGGTGAGCAACGTGCCGACGGCGTAGTTGCGGGCGACGTCCACTTCGGACTCCGACGGCGGGACCATGCCGAGGCGCGCCAGTTCGTAACGGGTCTCCAGCAGCGCCGCCGCCGTCACGTCCGAGGCCGTGTCGGCGTCGATCAGCAACGTCGCGCCGTGCACGGTGAACTCGGGGTGCGAACGGGCGCTGTAGGTGTAGCCCTTGTCCTCGCGGATGTTCTCGACCAGGCGCGACGAGAAGAACCCGCCGTACACCAGGTTCGCGAGCTGCAGCGCCGGGTATCGCTCGTCGGTGCGCGGGATCGACTGCGCGGCAAGGCGGATCTGCGACTGCACGGCACCGGCGCGGTGCACCAGCAGCACGTCGCCACCGGACACGGGCGGCAGCGGCGGCAGCTGGACGGCCTCGCCCTCGCCCTGCCACTCGCTCAGCGCCTCGCCGACCTGCGCCACGGCCTCGGCCGGGTCGACGTCGCCGACGACCACGAACACCGAGCCGCGCGGCAGCAAAGCCTTGCGGTGCAACGCCACCACGTCGTCGCGGGTGACGGCGGCGACCTCGTCGGCCTCCGGCATCTCCTTGGCGTACGGGTGGTCGCCGTACAGCAGCTTCTGCAACGCCTCGCGGGCGATGACGTTCGGCTGCGAGCGGGCGAGCGAGATGCGCTCGACCAGGCGGCCGCTCTCGCGCTCCAGCTCGTCGGCCGGGTACGCGGCGTTCACCAGCACGTCGCGCAGCACGTCCAGGACGGTGCCGAGGCCCGTGGCCAGCGCGTTGCCGGTGAAGCTCAGCCGCTCCGGGTCGACCACGGCGTCGAGCTCGCCGCCGACCAGCGCCAGCTCGGTGTCGATCGCCACCCGCGAACGGGACGCGGTGCCGGTCAGCACGGTGTTCGCGAGCACCTCGGCCTGGGCCGAGTGCGCGGAACCGACGCTCGACGCGGCCGGGTCCGCGAACGGGACGCGCAGCCGCAGCTCGACCATCGGCACGGTGGCACGGCGCACCGCGATCACCCGCAGTCCGTTCGGCAGCACCGTGTCCACAGTGGACAGATCAGCGGCCGCCTTCTGCGAGCCCAGCTCCGGCAACGGACGCGGGCCTACCGCGGTACGACCGATCTCCTCGGCGGTTCGGTGAGTCTTGGCCGAGGTCACTGGGCTCCTCCGGTGGGCTTGACGAGAAGAAGGGCGCGAGCGTCCGGACGCAGCGCCTTGGCCGCGGCGGACACCTCGTCCACGGTCACCGAGGCGATCCGCTCGGGCAGTTCGTAGATCAGCTCGGCGCGGCCGAACAGCAGCTCCGCGGAGCCGAGGCCCAGCGTGCGGTTCGTGAGCCGGTCGTGCTCCTTGTGCATGGTCGACGCCCACCGGGCGGTGACCTTCGCGAGCTCCTCCGCCGACGGCGGTTCCTGCGCGAGCTTCTGCAGTTCCTCGTCGATCGCCGCGACGACCTGTGAGGCGTCGACCTCCGGCGTGTGGATCGCGGTGATGCTGAACGTGTCCGGGTCGCGGGCTTCCAGCGGCCCGAACAGGCCGCAGCCGGCGTTCAGGTCGATCACGATGCCCTCTTGGTGCACCAGGCGCTGCTGCAGGCGCGAGCTGTCGCCGTCCGTCAGCACGCCGGCGAGCACCAGGTACGCGAGGTAGCCGTCGATGTCGGCGACGGGGTCCGGCACGCGGTAGCCGATCGCGATCGCGGGCAGCGGGGCCAGCGCGTCGCCGTGCTCGTGCCGCACCTCGCCCTGCGGGGCCGGCTCGGCGAACGAGGGGCGCTCGGGCTTCGGCCGCGCGGGCACGTCACCGAAGTGCTTCTCCACCAACGTCTTCGTGGTCTCGACGTCGAGGTCGCCCGCGACCGTCAGCACCGCGTTGGCCGGCGAGTAGTAGGTGTCGAAGAACTCCGCGCAGTTGTCGACCGTGGCGCTCTCCAGGTCGATGAAGTCGCCGTACCCGTTGTGCGCGTTGGCGAACGTCTTGAACAGCACCGGCGGCAGGAGGATCCAGGGGAACCCGCCGTACGGGCGGTTCAGCACGTTGAGCCGGATCTCCTCCTTCACCACGTCGATCTGGTTGCGGAGGTTCTCCTCGGTGATCTTCGGCGCGCGCATGCGGTCCGCCTCGAGGAACAGCGCCCGCTCGAGCGCCGCCGAGGGCAGCACCTGGTAGTAGTCGGTGTAGTCCGGGTGCGTGGACCCGTTGAACGTGCCGCCCGACGACTGCACGTGTCGGAAGTGAGCCAGCTTCTCGAGGCTCTCGCTGCCCTGGAACATCAGATGTTCGAAGAGGTGCGCGAATCCGGTGCGCCCCTCGGGCTCGGAGCGGAAGCCGACGTCGTAGTGCACGCTGACGCCGACGACCGGTGCGCTGGCGTCGGGGGCGAGCACCACCCGCAGGCCGTTGGGCAACGTGAACCTGTGCAGTTCGGGTGAGGCCATGTGCGCCAGCCTACGGGTTCGGCGTCCGGAGCGATCGCAGGTGGCCCGCCTGGGCGAGCACGCCGTCGAGCGCCCCCAGGAACGCGGGGAAGCTGCGCCGGAAGTCCGTGCTCGTGCCCGAGTTGCCGTACCAGTAGAGGTCCTGCTGGCCGAACGTCGTGAGCCAGCGCTCGGTCTCGCCGAGCACCACCGCGTACGGCAGCGAACGGGAGAACACCAGCTCGCGGTCGGCCTCGGGAACGTCGTCCTGCGTCAGCCCGTGGAGGTACCCGCGCAGGCCGCGGACGTGCTCCAGCAGCTCACTGCCGCGCTTCGTGCGGGCGGGCATCGAGCGCGCACCGAACGCCAGCGCGACACCACCGACGGCGACGACGAGCCCGAACAGCGCGTTGCCGATCGTGAGCGCCAGCACGACGGTCGCGACCACGCCGAGCACCGCGATCACGATGCCGACCCACCAGAACAGGCTCCGCTCGGCGTCCGGGCGGCGCACGAACCAGCGCTTCTCCACGACGTCCGCGTACAGCTCGTCGCGGACCTGGGCGAGGTCGATCCGCCGGCCGCGCAGCTCGGACACCGTCACCGCGTCCACACCGTCGGGCAACAGTGCGGTGTAAACGGCCTTCTCGTAACCGGACAGCGAAGCGTCGGCCGGGTTGCGGCGGACGATCTGCCAGTCGTGGCCGTCTGTCTCGGCGATCCACAGGTAGTTGCGAACAGCGAGGTCGATCACCGTGGCGGTCACGTCGACCACGTCCACGTGCTCGTCGACGACCGTGCCGACCTGGCCGGGCAGCACCCCGTCCGGCGAGGCGAACGCGACCCGCCCGCCCTGGTCGCGCACCAGCACGGAGACCGCGCCGACCTCGCTCGCGAGCGCCGCGGCGTCCCGGCCGCGCAGGTACCAGAGCAGCGCGACACCGCCGAGCAGCAACACGAGCAGCCCGCCGAGCGCGATCCCGCTGACCGGCGTGAGCGCGAACGCGGCCGCCAGCCCGGACTGCTCGACCACCACCGCGTTCGGCGGCACGACACCGGCGGACAGTCCGATCGCGACGTCCACGCGTTCGCCGGGCCCGAGCTTGATCTCCTGCGCCCGCACGCCCTTGCCGTCCGCGAGGTCCGCGTTGGTGCACGGCTGCGACGACCCGACGGGGCCCGCGAGGCAGTTGACCGACGTCGGCGAGTCGGGTGCGGAGAACGAGACGGCGACCCTGTCGAGCTCGGTGTCCCAGCCGCCCGCGACCTGCCAGCGCACCTCCAGCGCGTCACCGACCGGGGCGACCGCGCCGACGACGGTGTAGGTCAGCGTGGCCTTCCCGCCGTTCAGCACGACGGAGAACTGGTCGCCGCTGACGTCGACGCTGCCGGTGCCCTCGATCTTGGCGTCCGTGACCTCGTACTGACGCACGAGGTCGTTGCTGACGGCGAGTCGCAAGGGGACGATCCGCTTGACGGTCTTGCCGTCCGGCACCGTGACGGTTTCGGTGATGGAGAGCTTGGAGTCGCGCTCCAGCTTCATCCGCACCTCGGTGCTGACCGTGCCGGGAAGCGGCTGCGCGAGCGCGCCAACAGCCGTCATGGACGTCAAGGCGGCCGCGGCGAAGATCGCCAGTCCCCAGTTCTTCAACACGGCTGCGGACAATAGCGGAGTCCTCATATGCTCCGGCGGACTTTCGAACAGACGCCATCTGGGGGATTTTCGGCGATGACGCAACCACCGCCACCGGGCAATTGGCCACCGCCACGCCCGGTAGGCCCACCACCCGTGCCCGCAGCACCGCCGTACGGGCCGCCGATGCCTCCCCGCCCAGGTCAGGGGCCTCCGCCAGGCATGCGTCCGCCGATGGGCCCGCCACCTCCGACGGGCCCGCCGCAGCCCCCTCAGATGCGTCCGCAAATGCGCCCGCCGATGCCGCCGCCCGGTTACGCGCCGTTGCCACCGCCGCGTCCGGTGATGCCGCCGCCGCAACCGACTTGGGGCCACCACCCACAGCCGGGTTTCGCGCCTTATCCGATGATGCCGCCGCGCCGGAAGAGCAGCAGCGGCCCGGTCCTGGCCCTGGTGCTGGGCGGCGTGGTGATCCTCGGGCTCGGTGCCGTCGGTGTGTTCGCGGCGACGTTGAACAACAAGGTGAAGGACACGGGCTACTCGAACTACACGACGTACAGCCCGACCTACAACGCAACAACTACGACGACGACCACGACCACCACGACAACGACGACGTCCACGCGCACCTCGTCGACCCGCACGTCGAACACGCCCACTACCCCGCCGGGCCCGAAGGCCGTCTACAAGCTCGCCGACCACCCGATCTTCGGCACCGGCGTCGGCGCGAACGACTTCGACGCGTGCCCGTTGCCGAAGATGGAGTACACCCCGGCGGGCGAGGAGCGGTTCCTCTCGGCCGCCCTGCCGTGCATCGAGAAGGCCTGGCAGCCGGCTTTGAAGGCGGCGAACCTGCCGTACCAGCCGGTCGAACTGCAGGTGTTCACCGGCAGCACGCAGACGCCGTGCGGCTCGCGCCAGGCGAACACGACCGCGATGTTCTGCAAGGGCGTCATCTACTGGCCCGGCAACTTCTACTCGAACGAGGGCGGCTCGACGGTCCGGCATCCCGGCGTGTACCTCGGCCAGCTCGGCCACGAGTACGGCCACCACGTCCAGTGGCTGACCGGCCTGATCCGCGCCACGGACCAGGCCCAGTACGACGCCGGCGGGTTCGACACGCCGAAGGGCCTCGAGCTCAACCGTCGCAAGGAACTGCAGGCCACCTGCTTCGGCGGCATGACGCTGGCCCCGTTCTCACACAAGAACGTCGTGCCGATGGACGTCGTGAACACCGGCCTGTCGGACGCGAGCAAACGCGGCGACTACACCCGCACGCCTGATCACGGCAGCCAGCAGAACAACGAGCGCTGGGTGATGCACGGCCACAAGCAGAACGACGTCAAAGCCTGCAACACCTACGCGGCAAGCTCCGGCGACGTCTCGTGAACCGATCCCCCGGCCCGCGCGTCCCAAGTAGGTGGACGGGACACGTTAGCCCGGTCGGGGGACGCACGATCTCGCTCCGCATATGCTCGTACCCGACCCAGGCTCACCAATGGGGGGACCTAAGGCGATGACACAACCACCGCCGCCGGGCAATTGGCCGCCACCACGCCCGGTCGGCCCGCCGCCCATGCCCGCACCACTGGGGCAGTGGCCGGCACAGGGCTCACCGCCTCCCTACGGCATGCCGCCGCAGGGACCGCCCATGGCCCCGCCACCTGGTCAATACGGCCCTCCGCCGCCCCCGCCAGGCCCGGTCATGCCCCCACCGCACCCGTCGTGGGGCGCCCCTCCCGGCGGCTACCAGCCCGGCTACGGCCCGTACCCGCCGATGCCACCCCCCAGGAAGAGCAGCGGTCCGATGATCGCCCTGATCCTCGGCGGCGTGGTGATCCTCGGCCTGGGCGCGGTCGGCGTCTTCGCGGCAACCTTGAACAACAAGGTGAAGGACACGGGCTACTCGAACTACACGACGCAGAGCCCGTCGTTCACCCCACCCACCACCACGGACGACACCCCCACGACCACGGCAGGCCCGTCCTCACGCCCGTCGTCGTCGAAGTCGCCGTCCACCCCGCAGACCCAGGCAGGCGCGAAGGCCGTCTACGCCCTGGCGGACCACCCGTTCCTGAGGCCGAACTTCGGCGCCAACACGGTCTCGGGCTGCCCGCTCCCGGCCATGGACTACTCCCCGGCAGGCCAGGACAAGTTCCTGCGAGCAGCACTCCCGTGCATCGAAAGCATGTGGAAGCCCGCCCTGCAAGCGGCCAACCTCCCGTACCAGCCCGTTGAGCTGCACATCATCACCGAAACCGCGCAATACCCGTGCGGCACCGTCCGCCCGGACCAGACCGCGCGTTACTGCCAGGGCGGCATCTACTGGACGGCGAACGCCTACGCCGCCGAACGCAACCCGAACAACCCGAACCACCCCGGCAAGTACCTGGGCCAGCTCGCCCACGAGTACGGCCACCACATCCAGTGGCTCACCGGGATGCTCAAAGCCTCGGACCGCGCGCAGTACGACGCGGGAGGGTGGGATACTCCAAAGGGCCTCGACCTGAACCGCCGGATGGAGCTGCAGGCAACCTGCTTCGGCGGGATGTCACTAGCCCCGTTGTCGCACGGAGCGATCCCCATCGACGTCATCCGGGTCGGCCTGGCCGACGCAGGCAACCGAGGCGACTACGACATCTACCCGACCAAGGACCACGGCTCACCCCAGAACAACGCGAACTGGGTGAACCAGGGCTACAAGACGAACCAGGCATCGGCCTGCAACACCTGGGCAGCTGACGCCGGCACCGTCTCCTAGAAAGGGGCAAACGTGACCCAACCAGCCAACAACAACCCGGTGATGCTCGCGGGAGTGTTCGTGCTGGTGGTCGCGTTCGTCCTGGGCATCGGCCAACTGAGCCGCCCCAGAGTGGTAACGGGCCACCCCTTGGCAGGCTCCCGCCCGGCCCCGTCCCCCACCCCGAGCACCGAGCCCACCACCCCAATTCGCCCCCGCGCCGTCTACCGCCTGGCAGACCACCCGTTCCTGCTCAAACCAGCCTCGCTGGCCCAGGTGACCTGCGCCCTGCCACCCTTCGGCGTCTCGGACAAAGAACTGGCCGCCTACTACGCAGCAGGCGTCGAATGCCTCGACGCCGCCTGGGGCCCAGTCCTGACCTCAACCAACCTGCCATTCGAGAAGCCCTCTCTAGACGCTTCCCCAACCCTCAAAGACGGCCCGTGCGGCGCCGCCCCAGAATCCGACCACGCAGTCGCCTACTACTGCGGCCGCAACCGCACGATCTACATGCCAACCGCCCGCCTACGCGACAACGGCGGCGGCGACACCCCAGCCACCCACCTGGCAACGCTCTCCCACGAGTACGGCCACCACGTACAAGCCCTAACAGGCCTACTACGAGCAGCCGACCTCAAAATCACCGACGCGGGCGAGAAAACCCCAGCAGGCCTGGAAATGTCGCGCAGAATCGAACTGCAAGCCAACTGCTTCGCAGGCATGTTCCTGACCAGCGCAGCCGGACGAGGCGCCATAACCACGTCCCTGGCGCGCCAAGCACAAGAAGACTTCCAGTACGCCATCGAAGAAAAGCCAGAAAACAACGCCCACGGCTCAGCCGCAAACCAAGCCCAGTGGGCAGCCGAAGGCTTCAAGGCCAACTCAACGACAAACTGCAACACCTTCGCCGCAACAGCACAACAAGTGGCATAACCCGCGAAGCGCCCAAGCCCGATGCCGCAGGCGAGGCGACCCGATGGCGCAGCCGAGGCGTCCTAACGCTTGAAACAGCGCTCCGGGCGGGTCCCCGTCACGAGTCGTGCCACAGCACTTGCTGCAACCAGGCAGGGGTGGGA
>NZ_JBSGXZ010000086.1:0-10276 GCF_053610285.1 Lentzea sp. NPDC054927 | reverse complement strand
GTTCAGGGCCAGGCGGCCGCGGCCGTCCGGTTCGCTACTTGCCGAGCCGCTGTGCGAGCAGTTCCTTGCCCTGCTCGGCACCCTTGCGGCTTTCGCCCTGCGCCCGGCGGAAGAAGTCCGCCAGGTCCGAGTCGCCCGCACTCTCCGCGTCCTGGACGTAGGTCTCCAGCCGCAGCGCATTGCTGAGGCAGGCTTCCACGAACCAGATGATGTTGTAGTCCTTGTCCTTCGTGCCCGTCACCGTCTGGGCGTCGGCGTTGATCGACACGGTTCCTCCTCCTCCGGCGTCGGCTTTCCTCTACTCGACTACCCGGCAGAGCGGGAAAGACACCTGACGATCACGACAGGCCTGGCTTCTCACCCCTCTGCGGGCGTGCGTGTCGGATCTCGCAGGCTTTAGCATTCGCTGCGAGTGCGTTGAACAACCAGCGCCGCGAACTCGTCCCGGCGAAAGGTCCCGCGGCATGGACGACTTGACGACCCCGTCGAGCCAGACGGGCGAAGCTGACCGGCAGGATCCGGTGGAGCGGCTGGACGAGGCCACCGCCGCGCTGACGATGCTGCGCGACGGCATCGCCGGCGAGGAGCCGCTCGACCAGGTGCTGCAACGACTCGCCGAGACCGCCAGAAGGGCGATCCAGGACGCCGACGCGGTCACCGTCACCGTGAACCCGCAGGAGCCGAGAACCGCGGCCGCCACTGACGACACGCTCGTCGAGATCGACGAGAAGCAGTACCGCGCCAACCGCGGACCGTGTCTCGAGGCGGCCCGCACGCTCCAGGCCGTCCGCGCCGTGGCCGGGGAGAACAGGACCAGCTGGCCCGAGTTCGAGACAGCTGCGGACCAGCACGGCGTGCGTGCCTACCTGTCCGTACCGATCATGCTCCCGGCTTCGGACCGCAGCGACGCCAAGCACGTGGGATCACTCAACATCTACAGCAACACCGCGACGGCGTTCGACCCGTTCGACGAAAGCGTGATGAGGCTGTTCACCACCGCCGCCAGTGCGGCCATCGACAACGCCCACCGGTGGCAACGCTCCAGCGAGCAGATCGTGCAGCTCGAGACCGCGCTCGTTTCACGTGCGGTCATCGACCAGGCCAAGGGCGTGCTCATGGCGGCGCACTCGTGCACGGCGGACGAGGCCTTCGCCATGCTCGTGCAGCAGTCCCAGAACAGAAACGTCAAGCTGCGTGACATCGCGATGGACCTGCTGGACAGCGTCGCCTCGCGCTGAACACAACCACCCGGCCGTGGAAATCCACGAACGTGACCCTATGCGGGCTTGTCACCGCGGATCACCACCAGTTCCTCGTGCCGCTGGCCCGGTTCGACAAGTCCCCGAGCTTCGAGGAACGGGATCCGCTCGAGCATCACCGGTCCGAACGGTGTCCGGCACCGGCCGACCACCGCCGCCTTGAGCCCGGCGTCGCGCAACCTGCTCACGGTCGTGTCCTCTCCGCACAGTGCCGAGTGGACGAGGAGCAGCACGCCTCCCGGCCGGAGAAGCCCAGATACCTTGGCACACAGCGGGTCCAGCAACTCACGCCCGTCCGCGCCCGCGTCCCAGGCACGAGCCGGTCCCCTGGCAGCGCGGTTCGCGGGCACGTACGGCGGATTCGCCAGCACCAGGTCGAACCGGCCGCGGACGTCGAGGGCGTCGCCCCACCGCACGCGAACCGGTTTGCCCAGCGTGTTCAGCCGCGCGGTGAGCACCGCGCGCAGCGACACGTCGACCGCTGTCACCGTCGCCGCGCCCGCGCGCAACGCGGCCAGTGCGAGCGCTCCGGTACCCGTGCCGACATCGAGAACCCTTGCCCCGGCTGGAATCGCGGCGGAGCGCAGGGCCTCGATCAAGACCCGCGTGTCCTCCTGGGGCGCGTACACGCCTGGAGAGTTCGTCAGCATCACAGGTACCAGATACCCGCGAAAAACCAGTCCACACAGGAGAATCCCGGTGTTACGACTCCGCTGAGCCGGGTTCGGACATCTTGCGGTGCGCCTTGGCCTTCACCGGCTCCGGCAGCACCCGGCCGGCCACTGCCTGCGCCTTGTTCTTCACAGAGCCGGCGACGACGTGGTCCCTGCCCTTCATCAACGCCTCGAACCCCTCACGCGCGACCTGTGCCGGGTCGTCCTTGGCACCCTGGGCGACCTTGGTGTCCTGCATGCCGGCGCGGTCGAAGAAGTTCGTGTCCGTCGGGCCGGGCATCAGCGTGGTCACACTGACACCGGTGTCCTTCAGCTCTTCGCGCAGGCCCTGCCCGAACGACGAGAGGAACGCCTTCGACGCCGAGTACACCGTCTGGAACGGCCCCGGGGTGGTGGCCGCGATCGACGACGTGAACAGCACACGCCCCTCCTTGCGATCCACCATGTCCGCGAGCACGCGGTGCGTCAGATGTACGGCGGACGTGACGTTCAGGTTGACGATCTCCAGGTTGTCGTCCACGGACGTGTCGCGCACGAAGTCACCGCCGACCCCGACACCCGCGTTGACCGCGAGGGCGTCGACTGGCCGCCCCTTCATCCGGATACGCGCCACGAGGTCCTCGACACCCTGGTACGACGACAGGTCGACCTGCACGGCGTCCACCTCGACGCCACGGCCTCGAAGCTCCTCGCCGGCGGTGTCGATAGCGGCGTCCTCGGCCGCGATCACCAGGTCGTAACCGTTGTCCGCGAACACCTTCGCGAGCTCGAGACCGATACCGCTCGAAGCTCCCGTCACGACTGCCTGTGGGTTCACCGATCCTCCTTCAGAGCACGTGGCCAACACCTCGGAGGTACCCCGGACGGCCCTGGGCATTCGCGGTGCCGCACTCATTGCCGCAGGAGCTGTTCCAGCCGGTGCCGGGCGAAATCGATGAACAGCACGGTCATCGCCCAGCTCGGTCATCGCGCCGGCGCCAACGACCGCCGGGCCACGCGCTGGTACAGGTGTTCGGTCCGCCTCGCGACCTCGTCCCAGGTGTAGCAGGCAGTGACCCGGTCGGCGCCGGCGGTGCCGTAGACGTTGCGCCGGGAGTCGTTCGCCAGCAGTGACCGCAGTTCCTTCGCGAGCCGTTTCGGATTCCGTGGCGGCACCAGCTTCCCGGTGACGCCGTCGACGACGGTGTCGACGAGCCCGCCGACCGCGGAAGCGACCACCGGCAGGCCGCACGCCATCGCCTCCAAAGGCACGATTCCGAACGGCTCGTACCACGGTACGCAGGCGACGACGTCGGCCGAGCGCAGGAAGTCCGGCATGTCCTGGCGCGCCACCTGTCCGGCCAGCCGCACCCGGTCGCTCACCCCGAGGGCCTCCGCGTGCGCGAGCAGCCGGCGTGCCTCCCGGTCCGACCGCAGCTTGTGAGCGGGCGGTCCACCCGCGATCACCAGCTCGGCCTCCGGCACCATTTTCAGGGCGGTGATCAGGTCCTCGAACCCCTTGCGGGGCACCAGCCTGCCGACCGACACGATCCGCGGCGGGTGGGGAGAGGCCGGGGCGGGATGGAACAGCTCCGGATCGACGCCGCACGGCACGACGGCTGTGCGGGCACGCCTGATCCCCATCCTCATCAGCTCGTCGACCTCGTCCTCGCAGGTCGCGGCGATCAGATCGGCCTTCTTGCCGATGATCCGCTCGATCGCGATCCGCTGGGGAGGGCTGGTGTCCGCCTCGTTCTGGTGGCGGCGTTTCACGGTGCCGAGGGCGTGGAAGGTCTGCACCAGGGGCACGCCGAGGCCGCGCGCCGCGATGGCCGCGGCGAATCCGGACATCCAGAAGTGCGCGTGCACGATGTCAGGCGGCGAGGCACTCCAGTCCGCGGCGAGAAAGCGGGCGAACTCGCCCATGAACGGCAGAAGCTCGTCCTTCGGCACGCGCTTCGCCGGTCCGGCGGGCACGTGCACCACGTCGTAGCCGGCGTTCGCACGCACCCGCTCGGGGAGTTCGTCGTCGTCGCGCCGCGTGTAGACCACTACCTCGTGTCCCCGCGCCGCCAACGCCGCCGAGAGCGCCGCCACGTGCACGTTCTGCCCGCCCGCGTCCACCTCGCCCAGCTCCGCCAGTGGGCTGGCGTGCTCTGACACCATCGCGACCCTCATGCCCTCACCTCCGTCGGCATTCGTTCTCCGCGGTCGACAGGCATCGAGGCGGAAGTCCGGTCCATAGAGGAGATTTATCCGCGAAGAACGCTTCGAAACACCACTTGCCGAAGCGCTACGCGTCACCTGCGACGGTCGGCGGGCGTCCGTCCGGGCGTCCCACGCTGACCAGTCGAAAGCCCGCCTCGCGGACCTTGTCGGCCGGGACGACGCCGCGGGTGTCGACGAGCACCGGTGTCGTCATCCGGTTCGCGAGCGCGGGCCAGTCGAGCTCGGTGAACTCCGGCCACTCGGTGAGGACGACCAGGACGTCGCGGCCGTCCGCCAGCTCCTCGGGTGTGCTCACGACAGTGATGCCGTCGACGTCCTGGCTGATCGCCGGGTCGTAGGCGCGGATGTCGCCCTCCAGCAGCCGGGCTATCGCGAGCGCGGGCGAGTCGCGCAGGTCGTTGGTGCCCGCCTTGAACGTCAGGCCGAGCAGCCCGAGCCGGTCGCCCTCGATCATCTCCGCGATGCGGCGGACCTGGTGGTCGTTGGTGTCGACGGCGGCGCGCAGGGTCGCGAACTCAACGCCCTCTGCCTGTGCCGTGGCGAGCAGCGCGCGGGTGTCCTTGGGCAGGCAGGAGCCGCCCCAGCCGGGGCCGGGGCGCAGGAACGCGGCGCCGATGCGTTCGTCCAGCCTCATGCCCTCGGTGACGCCGTCGATGTCCGCGCCGACGTGTTCGCACAGTTCGGCGAGCGTGTTGACGAAGGACAGCTTCACCGCGAGGAAACTGTTGCAGGCGTACTTGGTCAGCTCGGCGGTGGTGTTGTCGGTCAGCACGACCGGCACGTCGCCGTAGAGCGCGGCGACCTGCCTCGCCGCGTCCTGGTCGGCCGAACCGACCACCACCCGCTGAGGCCGCAGGAAGTCCTCGACCGCGTGACCTTCCCGCAGGAACTCCGGGTTCGACACAGTCGGCTGGTGCGCGATGTCGCGCGCGGTACCGACGGGAACCGTCGACTTCAGCACCAGCACGGTGTCCTCCGGCACCTGTGCGACGACGTGGTGCACGGCGGTGAGGTCGGCTTCACCGCGCTCACCCGCCGGGGTGGGAACACAGACGAACAGGAAGTCCACCTCGCCCGGAAACTCCGTGGTGAACTTGATGTCGTGCTGTTCCAACAGCTCGGCGAGCCCTGGCTCGACCAGGTCGACCTCGCGCCGCCGCAGCCGCTCGATCTTGGCCTCGTCCACGTCCGAGCAGACGACGTCGTGGCCGAGGTGGGCGAGGCAGGCGGCCGTGGTCAGGCCGACGTATCCGGCACCGACGACACCGATTCGATGCACGGTCGTCCTCCCGACATGTCTCGCGCGGCGGTCAGCACATCGTTCTTGGTCACCAGCACCTGAAGCTCGCCACGGGCCCGGTGCAGACAGGCGACGGGCGGGATGACGGCACTCGTCACGATCATCCGCACGACCTCTGGTGCGGTACGAGGCCCTGGCGCGATGCGCTGTGCCGCGAACCGCGCGGTCATCGCGGCCCACCCGAGTGCCGCGACGGTCGCGGCACGCCTGCGGCCGAAAATTCCACAGAGGACGGACATGGCGGCGAGGCCTGTGGTGAGCACGTGTTCGCGCAACCTGCCGCGATGGCCGCCGATCTTCTCCCGCCACCGTGGTCCGTGCAGTTCGCGCATCAACGCGTCATCGGCGTTCCCCCGCTGCTGCTTCACGCTGGTGAAGAAACCGGTGCGCCGCACGGGATGCGTGGTGACCCGATCACCGAGCACGATCCGGTGTCCGCGGCCGATCACCCGCAACGCGAGGTCCGCGTCCTCCCGGTAGGCCCTCGGGAAGCGTTCGTCGAACCCGCCCGTCTCCAGCAGCACGGACCGCCGGTAGGCCATGTCGGCGGTGATCCACTTCGCGCCGGCGAGGCCGGAGGTGTTGCGTTCCCAGTCGGTCGGCCGGCGGTCCGGGGGCAGCGGCACCTCGATGCGTGCCTGACTCGCCGCCACGTCATCGTCGACTCCCGCGAGGTCCTTGACGAGCTGTCGTTTCCAGTCCGGCGGTGGCAGCACGTCGTCGTCGACGAAGACCACCCACTCGCTGGTGGCCCGCCGCCACCCGGCGTTGCGCGCGGCCGCCGGCCCGCGGCCGAACCGGTCGTACACCACGATGATCTCGTCCGGCGGAGGTCCTTCACCGTGCCGGATCGCCTTCACCACGACGTCGAGGCTCTCGCGGCCGACGGTGGGGATGACGACGGTGTAGCCGGTCATCGCCGCACCACGTACGAGCCGATCGCGAGCAGGTCGATGGGCGAGGAACCGAAGCACTCCAGCGCGTCCCTCGGCGAGTCGACCATCGGCCTCCCCGCCGTGTTGAGGCTCGTGTTGACCACGACCGGCACACCGGTGTGGCGGTCGAACTCCTCCAGCACCCGTTCCAGCAGCGGATCGTCCGCCACGGTCTGCACGCGGGCGGTGCCGTCCACGTGTACCACGGCCGGGATGCGATCCCTCCACTCAGGACGGACGTCGTGCACGAAAAGCATGTAGGGACTGGGAACCGGTCCGCGCTCGAACAGCTCGTGCGCCCGACTCTCCAGCACCATCGGCGCGATCGGCCGGAACTGTTCACGGCCCTTCACGTCGTTCATCCGTTCCAGGTTCTCCGCGAAACAGGGGTTCGCGAGCAGCGACCGGCGGCCCAGCGCCCGTGGCCCGTACTCCGACCGTCCCTGGAACCAGGCGACGATCTTGTCGTCCGCCAGCGCCCGTGCCACTACAGCCGCCAGATCCGTCGGCTTCTCGTACCCGACCCTCGCCGTCCGCAGCACCTGCTCGATCTCGTCGTCGCTCCAGCTCCGGCCGAGATCCGCGCCGGGCATCGGTACCAGCGGCTCATCGGACGCCACGTGCAGCGCGGCCCCGAGCGCGGTGCCCGCGTCACCGGCGGCGGGTTGCACCCACACCTCGTCGAACGGTCCCTCGGCGAAGATCCGCGTGTTCGCGACGCAGTTCAACGCCACCCCGCCCGCCATCGCCAGCCTGCGTTCACCGGTCTGCTCGTGCAGCCACGTCGCGAGCTCCAGCAGCACCTCCTCCAGCCTGCGCTGCACACTCGCGGCGAGTTCTGCGTGTTCTTGCAGCAGTTCCCCGTCCGGCGGTTTTGCCAGGGTGTTCCACTCGATCGGCGTGATCGCGAAGCCGCCGTCAGCGGTGGTGATGTGCTCGCGCATGAGGTCCAGGTGCACCGGTTCGGCGTGCGAGGCGAGGGCCATGACCTTGTACTCGTCGCTGGACCGCAGGAAACCGAGATGCTCGGTCAGGTCCTCGTAGAGCAGACCGAGCGAGTGCGGCAGCCGTTGCTCGGCGAGCTTGACCAGCGCCTGGTCCTCGTACCGCCCGGCCAGGTAGGAGCCGCACTCGCCACGCCCGTCGGCCACCAGCACCGCGCAGTTCCCGCCGAACGGCGCCGCGAGCCCGGTCGAGGCCGCGTGTGCGGCGTGGTGCGGCACGAACCGCACGATCTCGGGGTCCAGGCCAGGCAACGCGGTGGCCAGGAACTGCGGTGCCCGCAAGGCGTAGGTCGTGCGCAGCTCCTCCCACGGCGCGGTGTCGTCCTGCGCGAGCGCGGGATCGTAGGAGTACGCGACGGCGTCGAGATCGGCCGGCGTGAGCCCGGCCTTCTCCAGGCACCACCTCGCCGCCATCTCCGGCTGCTCCCACGCCGAGAAGGGAACCGGCCGCTTGCCGTGCTTGCGCCGGGAGAACCGTTCCTCCTCTGCGGCCGCGACCGTGTGCCCGTCGATCACGAGGGCGGCCGCGGGGTCGTGGAAAATCGCGTTGATGCCCAGAACCCGCATCACGCCTCCCTCGCCATCAGTCGAAGTCCTTGTTCCAGCGGGATCTCCGGCTCCCAGCCGAAGAGCTCCCGTGCTCTGGTGATGTCCGGCCGGCGTCGCCGCGGGTCGTCGGTCATCGCACCGACGTGCACGATCTCGGAGCCGCTGCCGGTCACCTCGATGACCTGCTTGGCGACCTCCAGCACCGTGACTTCCTCGGGGTTCCCGAGGTTGATCGGCCCTGCCTCGCCGCTGTCCGCCATGGCCAGCACGCCACGAACGAGGTCGTCGACGTAGCAGAGCGACCGGGTCTGCGTGCCGTCACCGTGCACGGTCAACGGCTCGTTCTTGCGTGCCTGCGCGAAGAACGTGGGCAACATGCGACCATCACCGGGCTTCATTCGCGGCCCGTAGGTGTTGAAGATCCTGACCACGCCGACGTCGAGTCCGTGCTCCCGCCGGTAGGCGAACGCGAGCGCTTCACCGAACCGCTTCGCCTCGTCGTACACGCTGCGCGGTCCGATCGGATTGACGTTGCCCCAGTAGGTTTCGCGCTGCGGGTGCTCCAGCGGATCGCCGTACACCTCGCTGGTGGACGCGACGACCACCCGCGCCCCTTGTCGACCGGCTTCTTCCAGCACGTGACGGGTGCCGAACCCGCCCGTCTCGAGCGTGCCGACCGGTGACGCGAGGTAGGCCGACGGCGACGCGGCGCATGCGAAGTGCAGCACGAGTTCGCTGGGCGGCAACCGGAACGGTTCGCGCACGTCGAGCTGCAAGAGGTCGACACCGGGCGGCACGTTGGCCGGCTCTCCCGTGCTGAAGTCGTCCACACAGGTCACCCGCAGGCCTCGTGCCACCAGGGCCTCGCACAGGTGCGAACCGAGAAAGCCCGCACCTCCGGTCACCACAGCACGTTCCACCATGGGAATGAGCTACCCGGCGAAACGCGCCCTACACCGCCACTGGGAAACTCGGTGAGTTGTTCATGGCAACGGGTTGTGGTGCGACGGTGTCACAGTGGCGTCCGACTGGCCCGCCATGCGCACAAGGGGTTGCAGCGGCAGCGAGACAGGTCAGCCTCGCCTCCTCCCCCGGCCAGGAACTGCGGTCGGGTGCCCGCTTTTCGGGTGCTGTCCGTGCTCAGTCCGCGAGGCGGTCGAGGGGGATCCGCCGATCGAGCACGTCGCGCGACACATCCAGCAACGCCCGATGCTCGGCGAACGCGTGCGCCCGCAGCCGCGCGAAGGCTTCTTCGAGGCCGATCCCCAGCCCTGCGGCCAGCACACCGGTCGCGAGATGTACCTCCTGATAGGACACTGCCATCCGGAGCTTCTCATGGTCGCCGGCGAGCTCGTTCTCCAGCAGTGCGAGCGTCGCGAGGTCCGCGAGCACCGCGGCGTCCGCGATCGCGTCCGCGGACAGACCACCGGGACGCCGCCGGTAGAGGTCCAGCGTGCCGAGCCGGATGCCACCGATCTGCAGGGGGAACACGAACATCGCGCCGAGGCCTGCCTCGGCGCCCGCATCGGCGAACCCGGGCCATCTGGCCCGTTCGGCGTTCATGTTCCCCACCAGCACCGGACCGCCGCTGCGGTGCGCCTCCACGGCGGGCCCTTCGCCGAGTGTGTACTGGAGCTCCTCGAGCGCCGTGCCCCAGCCGTCGCTGGCGGTGACCATTTCCTGTGCCCGTGCGGCGCCCCGCATCACCAATGCCGCAGTATCGACCGGAAGAACCACCACGCACACCGTGCACAGCGCCTGCGGCCACGGGGAACCCGCTGCGCGCTTCGCGATCATCCGCTCGAGCCGGTCCCGGCGCTGTCCGTCCACCTCGGCCCCTCGTGCCGCCGCCGCTGCCGACGACCAGGCTACGAGCCTGGGAGCGTGCCCCGCACCTCGCCGGCGGTCAGCCCGCGAGCCTCGCCGACCAGGCGTTCCAGCCACCGGTCGGACGATTCCAGCACCAGAACGTCACGGGGTCGCCATTCCCGGTCACGAGGAGGAGGGTGAAGGCATGACCTCATCCGACCGCGGTTCCGGCGACACGGCCGCGGCGCTGCGCCTCGTCGATGCGATCGCGAGGCGTGCCGCGCTGCACGAGGCCGTGGGTGTGGTGCGGGCCTGGGGTGGTGGCGACGGGCTGGAGCGGTTGTGCGATCAGCACAGCGACGCCGAACGTGCGGCGGAGGTCGCACGCGTCAACGCGGTCGTGGACGCCGCGGCCGAGCGACGGGCGGACCCGGAGTGGGGCGACTAGTTGTGATGTCCAGGGACGTTGTCCTGGTTTGGGTGTGTGACGGCTTGTCGTGAAGACAGGTGAAGGCCCCTGGATGTGAAGTGGAGCTGT
>NZ_JBSGXZ010000085.1:0-10897 GCF_053610285.1 Lentzea sp. NPDC054927 | reverse complement strand
GCCTAAGTACCTGAGGCTTCTCCAAGTACCACCAACTCACCAGTTGGTGGTACTTGCAGACGCCAGAACAGCTACGGCCGCCGGGGGAGACGGATCGTGAACACCGTCGACCCCGGCCGGCTGGTCATGTCGATCGTGCCGCCGTGGGCCTGCACCAGCGACTGGACCACGGCGAGGCCGAGTCCGCTGCCGCCGCGCTGGCGGGTCCGCGAGTTGTCCACGCGGTAGAACCTGTCGAAGATCCGCGCCTGGTCGGCAGCCGGGATGCCAGGGCCGGTGTCGCTCACCTGCACGACCGCCCAGCCGTCCGAAGCGGTCACCTTCAACGACACCGCGGTGCCGGCTGGCGTGTGCACGGCCGCGTTGGTCAGGAGGTTGTCGAGCACCTGCCGCAACCGCGTCGCGTCGGCGGTCATGGTGACGGTGTCGGCGTCCAGCGACAGCTCGTGGGACGGACGGGCTGCCCGGAACGCGTCGGCGGCCGCTTCCGCGAGCACCGACAGATCCATCTCCTCCGGGCGCAACGGCGGTTCGGACTCCGCGGAATCCAGGCGTGCCAACAACAACAGGTCGTCGAGCAGCACGCTCATCCGGGACGCCTCCGACCGCAGCTTCTCCAGGTGCTTCTCGCGTTCGCCCGGTTCGTTGGCCGCCGCATACCGGAAGAGGTCCGCATAGCCGCGCAACGACGTCAACGGCGTGCGCAGCTCGTGTGAGGCGTCGGCGATGAACCTCCGCAGCCGCTGTTCCGCAGCCGTGCGGGCGGCCAAAGAAGAGTCGATGTGCGCGAGCATGTTGTTGAACGCCTCGCGCAGTTCCTCGACCTCGACGCCGCCACCCTTGCCGTCCACGCGCACGGCCAGGTCGCCCGAGTCGGTCAGGTCGTGCGAGGAGATGTCGTGCGCGGTGTCCGCCATGTCCGACAGCGGTTGCATGCCCTTGCGGATCAACGCCTGGCCGCCGACCACCAATGCGACGAGCGCGGCCAGGAAGGCGATGACTCCGACCGTGACCAGCTGGGAGATCGTGCCGTCCCGGTCGTTCATCGGGGCCGCGCTGACCACGATGTACTCGTCCTTGATGACCTGGCAGGCGCGCAGCCGGAACTTGCCCTCGTCGCGCAGGTACTCGGTCTCGAACTTGTCGGCGGTCAGCGCCTGCTTCGCGAGGGCGTCGAACTCCTCGCGGTCCTGTGGCTGCTGGTCGCCGGGCAGGGGCGTGACGCCGCCGTTCTCGATCTTGTAGACGACGGCGAACCAGTCGGGCGGGATCTTGGTGATCTTGCCGTAGTACTCGACCTCCTTGGCCGCGCCCTGCTGGCTGATCACCATCTGGTCGTCGAGGCGGCGGTCCAGGAAGTCCTTCATCGACGTGACCATGACCCAGCCGACGATCACGAACACCGTCAGCGCGAGCGCGCCGAGGCCCAGCGCGAGGCGGGTGCCGAGCCGCCAGTCGCGGACGGGCTTCAGCCGGAACCTCATCTGCCGGCTCACTCCGCTGCTCGGCGGAGCACGTACCCCACACCGCGCACGGTGTGGATCAACGGCTCGCGGCCGTCGTCGAGCTTGCGGCGCAGGTGGGAGATGACCAGCTCGACCACGTTGGAGCGGCCGCCGAAGTCGTACTCCCACACGTGGTCGAGGATCTGCGCCTTCGTCAGCACGGCCGGCGAGCGGCGCATCAGGTACCGGAGCAGCTCGTACTCGGTCGGGGTCAACGTCACGAGCTTGCCGGTGCGACGGACCTCGCGCGTGTCCTCGTCCATCACCAGATCGGCGACCTTGAGCACGGAGCGCTTCCACGACGGACCTGTCGAGCGGCGCAGCACGGCCCGCAACCGGGCCATGAGCTCTTCCACCGAGAAAGGTTTTACGAGGTAGTCGTCGCCACCTCGAGTGAGACCCGCCACACGGTCCGCAGTGCCGTCACGAGCCGTCAGGAACACCACGGGAACCATCGCCCCGGCAGCGCGCATTCGATCTAGAACGGTGAATCCGTCCAGGTCAGGCAGCATGAGGTCGAGCACGACGATGTCCGGCTGGAACTCGGCGGCCTCTCTCAGAGCATCCTCGCCGTTGAGCGCGGTGGCGGCCTGCCAGCCCTCGTACCGGGCGACCGTCGCGACCAGGTCAGCGATGTGCGGCTCGTCGTCGACGACGAGCAATCGAACCGAGTTCCCCTTGTCCACGTGCTCATGGTGCGTCACCTGGTGGCCCCCTCGCTCGATCGACAGGAAGTCGACAGTCGGTGCATAGGGGAGCCACAGCTCGAACGCTGAGGATCGAGAACGACCGCCAGAGACCGCCTGACCGAGGAGCCCGCCGTGACGACCACCCTGCAGCAGACCGCTCGACCGGCTCCGGCCGGCCGCGCGACGCCGCACAAGGTGCTGGCCAAAGCCGGCCTCTACGTGTTCCTCCTGGCCAACGCGGCGTTCGTGACCTACCTGTTCAACGCGGCGGGTGTGGGCTCGAACAAGCTGATCAACTTCGGTCGGCTGACCGGGCTCTACGGCGCGCTCGCGATGGCGTTCCAGCTGCTGCTGGTCGCCAGGCTGCCGTGGCTCGACCGCCGGTTGGGCATGGACAAGCTGACCTCGTGGCACCGCTGGGTGGGCTTCACGATCTTCTGGATGCTGATCGGGCACCTGACCTTCATCGCGTTCGGCAACGCGGGCTCCGACGGCCCGATCGCCGAGGTCATCAGGCAGGCGACCGAGCTGGAGGGCATCCTCCGCGCGCTGGTGGCGTGGACGATCATCATGATCGTCGGCGTGGTCTCCGCCCGCTTCGCGCGGCGCCGGATGGCCTACGAGACCTGGCACTTCATCCACCTGTACACCTACATCGCGATCTTCCTCGCGTTCACGCACCAGGTCGCGGTCGGCAGCACGTTCCGCAAGTCCGAGCTCGCGACGGCCTACTGGTGGGGCCTCTGGGCGTTCGCTCTCGGGGCTGTCTTCGTCGGACGGGTGGCGCTCCCGTTCTGGCGCAACTGGCGTCACCAGTTCCGGGTCGCCGCGGTCGTGCCCGAGGCGCACAACGTCGTCTCGGTCTACATCGAGGGCAAGGACCTGGACCAGCTCGGCGCCAAGGCCGGCCAGTTCTTCCTGTGGCGCTTCCTGACCAAGGACCGCTGGTGGCAGGCCAACCCGTTCTCGCTGTCCGCGGCGCCGAACGGCAAGTACCTGCGGCTCACCGCGAAGGCTCTGGGCACCGGCAGCGCGGACATCCGCAACATCAAGGTCGGCACCCGCGTGTTCGCCGAGGGCCCGTACGGCGCCTTCACGACCATGCACCAGACCAGGCCGAACGCGCTCCTCGTCGCGGGTGGTGTCGGTGTCACGCCGATCCGCGCGCTGCTGGAGGAGATCAAGGGCCACGTCGTGGTGATGTACCGGGTGAGCGACCCGCGTGAGGCGGTGCTGCTGCGCGAGATCGAAGGCCTCGTGCGGGCCAAGGGCGCGGTGTTGCGCCTGGTCACCGGGTCTTCGAAGACCATCACCGCGAACGGCCCGTTGCTCGGCCCTGAGAACATCGCCGCGCTGGTTCCGGACGTGCAGGACCGCGACGTGTTCATCTGCGGACCGAACGGCATGACCGACGCCGTGGTGCGCAGCCTCGACGAACTGGGAGTGCCCAGCAACCAGGTCCACGCCGAGCGCTTCGCGCTGGCCAACTGAAGGGGATCGACGACGTGAAGAGGGCAATTCCCGTTCTGGCGCTGAGCGTGGCCGGCCTGGTCCCGGTCTGGCTGTACTCGCCTGCTGCCGGCCACGAGGGTGAACTGACCGAGGTCGCCGCGCCGGAAACCCCGCAACAGCAGCAGACCCAGGCCGCTCCGAAGACCACCGGGGCCGCGCCGCAAACCACCGGTGCCGCACCGAAGACGACCGGTGCCGCACCGACGACCCAGCAGCAGCAGACCCAGCAGCAGGCGCAGACCCGCAACGTTTCCGGACCGGCGGTGAACACGTCCGAAGGCACCGTGCAGGTCCAGATCACGTTGCAGGGCACCAAGATCACCGACGTGAAGGCGTTGCGGGCGCCCAACAGTGAACCGACCAGGATGGCGCTGCCGATCCTGAAGCAGGAGGCGCTCAAGGCGCAGAGCGCGGACATCGACACGGTGTCCGGCGCGACCGCGACCTCGGAGGGCTACAAGAAGTCGCTGCAGGGCGCCCTGGACGGGGCGCGGTAGCGGTGTCGGTGCGGCGCGTCGAGCAGATCATGGGCCTGCCGATCTCGGTGGACCTGCGGGACGGGGACGCCGCACTGGCCGAGAGGGCTTTTGCCTGGCTGAGGGCGGCGGATGCGCAGTTCTCGCCGTTCAAGCCCGACAGCGAGGTGTCCCGGCTGGACCGGGGTGAACTCTCCAGGGAAGAGCTCACCCCGGATCTGGTCGAGGTGCTCTCGCTGTGCGACTGGTACGAGGAGTCGACGGGCGGCGCGTTCACGGCGCAGGTGCCGGGACGCGGCCTCGACCCGTGCGCGGTGGTGAAGGGCTGGGCCGTGCAACGCGCCGCGGACATCCTGCGCGACGGCGGAGCGACGACCTACTGCATCAACGCCGGCGGTGACGTCGTGACGGCCGGTGAGCCCGAGTCCGGAAAGCCTTGGCGCGTCGGCGTTCGGCATCCCGACCTCGCCGACCAGGTCTGCGTGGTGCTTGGCGTGCGGGACGGAGCCGTTGCCACGTCAGCGTTGTACGAGCGCGGCCAGCACATCCTGGACGGCCGTACCGGTAAGCCCGTCACGGGACTTTTGTCGGTCACAGTTTTCGCGGACGATCTCGCCATCGCGGATACCACTGCCACAGCAGCGTTTGCGCTGGGCAGAGACGGAATCGAGTGGGCTGCGGAGCAGGAGGACTGCGAGGTTTTCATCGTCGACGAAGATCGTCAGGTCTTCCGCAGCCCTGGACTTCCGGTACACATCTGTTAACATGCCCGCCCAACGGAGCGTTGACTCCGGGGCACGGATTTCGTTGATCAAGAGCTGGATCGGAGCTCGCGCTCGGGGCAAGACCCGGCCTGCTGTTGACCAACACCTCGTGCGAGAGAGCCTGTCGGCGTGCGAATTCGGGAGCGCGCGCAGACAGGCTCTTTCTGTTTTCCAGGTTTTGAGCGGTCAGGCGTACCGGTCCTCGTTGAAGTCGAGGTTCACGGCCGAGCAGCCCAGGTCGCGGCCCATCGCGTCCAGCACGTCCACCAGCTCCAGCCCGCTCAGCCAGTCGCGGGGCAGTGCTTCGGTGCCGTGCAGCGCGCCGAGCACGTTGCCGGTCAACGCCGCCGTGGCGTCGCTGCCGCCGGAGTGGTTGGCCGCGGCGCGCATGGCGTCCACGAACTGCACGGGCTTCGGGTGGGTCAGCACGGTGTAGACGGCGATGGCCAGCGCTTCCGGGCCGGTCCAGCCGCTGCCGAGCCGGTCGACGCGTACCGGGGCGCCGCCGTCGTGTTCCTCGGCCAGCACCACGGCGCGGGTCAGGACTGTCGCCGTGTACGTGTCGTCGCGCAGCACTCGCCCGATGACCTGGTCGATCGCCTCGCGCAGCGGCCGGCCCTTCACGGCGAGGAGGTGCACCAGCAACGCCAGGGCGCCGCCGGAGACCCAGCCGCCGGTGCCGCCGTGGGTCAGGGCTGCGAACCGGCAGCCCAGGTCGTAGGCGATCTGGGCGGACGGTGCGAAGCCTGCGGGAGCGGTGCGCGTGACGCCGTTGCAGCCGGAGGACTCGTTGTGCGGGTTTTCCGGAGTGGACGGTGTCTCGGCGGCCAGTGCGCGCAGGCAGGTCAGGCCCGGCGAGCGGCTTTCGTAGAGCCGTTCGTCTGCGAGCAGCCCGACGGCACCCCGCTCGGGGGCCGGTTGCTGCTGGGTGATCAGCCAGCGCCGGTAGCTGTGCCACACCATCTCGGACGGTTCCCACTCGCCGGTCCGCTTTCCGCGCACCCAGGCGCGCAGATAGCCGTCGGCGGTGAAGAGGGTCAGCTGGGTGTCGTCGGTGAACAGCGCGGGCTTCGGTGGGGCGAGCACACCCTCTGGGCCGTGTTCGCGCTGGATGTCGGCCAGGCCGAGGTACTGCACGGGCGCGCCCAGCGCATCACCGAGAGCGCCGCCGAGAAGGCACCCGGCGCCGCGGTCAACCACGGAATTCCTGTCTCGCGGCACGCGTGAACAGTAGCGTCCCGCGAACTTGAACCGTACTTGTATCTGAGACGGCCCCCGGCGCACCTTCTGAAGTGACGAGGTCAGCGCACCTGAAGGAGGGGCATGCGGAGCAAAACCGGACTCGAGTTCGGCGTGCTCGGTCCACTCCAGGTGCTCGCGGACGGACGGCTGATCCAGCTGGGCCGCCGCGGCATGCGCGGTCTGCTGGCCATGCTGGTCGTCGAGGCGAACCGACCCGTCTCGATCGACCAGATCGTCGACGCGCTGTGGACGGAGTCGCCGCCGGCCACCGCGCGGACGATCGTGCACGGTTACGTGTCGCGGTTGCGCAAGGTGCTGGAGGAGTCCGACCCGTCGGGCTCCGCGGCAATCCGCACCACGCCGACCGGCTACCAGCTGACCGTGGACCCCTGGCGTCTCGACCTGCACCGCGCCCGGCAGCTCGTCGCGTCAGCTCGTGGCAAGCCCGCCGCCATCAGGGCGGGCTTGCTGCGCGAGGCGTTAGGCCTGTGGCGCGGGCCGGTGCTCGCGGACGTGCCGGGCGACCCGATGACGTCTGATCTCGAAGAACTCCGGCTGTCGGCGTTGGAGGAACGCATCGACGCCGAGCTGGAGCTGGGCCGCCACCTGGAGCTCGTGGGGGAGCTGCGCGGCCTGTGCACCGAGTACCCCTTCCGGGAACGGATGGTCGCGCACAGCATGCGCGCCCTGTACCGCTCTGGGCAGCGTGCGGACGCTCTTGAGGCCTACCAACGGTTCCAGCGTCGTGCGGTGGACGAGCTGGGCATCGATCCCGGCCCGCAGCTGCGGTTGCTGCAGGAGCAGGTGCTGCGCGACGACCCGGCGCTGAGCCTGATCGGCCCGGTCGAGTCGCGTCCCGTCGCGCCGCGGGCGGGGATCGTGTCACCGGCATTGCTGCCCGCCTCGGCCTCGCGGTTGTTCGGCCGCGAGGCGGACAAGACGTGGCTGGACAACGTTTGTGCGTCGCGGAACCTGCTCGGCACGACCGTGGCCGTGCTGACCGGCGCACCCGGTGTCGGCAAGAGCGCGCTCGCGATCACCTGGGGGCACGAGAACTCCGAGATGTTCCCGCACGGCGTGCTGTTCGCGTCGCTCGGTGACACCGAACCCGGTGAGGTCCTGACCAGGTTCCTGGTGGCGCTGGGCGTGCCGGCGGACGGTGTGCCGGTCGCGGTGGAGGACCGCGTCGGGCTGTACCGGTCGTTGCTCAACCGCCGCCGCGTGCTGGTGGTGCTGGACGACGTGACGGGCTTCGAGCAGGTGCAGCCGCTGGTGCCGCCGGGTTCGGGCTCGGTCGTGCTGGTGACGTCGCGTTCTCAGATGGAACGGCTCGTCGTCACGAACAGCGCCCGCGTCCGCAAGCTCGGCCCGCTGGACGACGAGGCCGCGCGTGCGCTGGTGGACGACGTGCTGGGCAAGCCGCTGTCGTCGGAAGACCCGGTGGCGGCGCGGAAGCTGGCAGAGCTTTGCGGTGGGTTGCCGCTGGCGCTGCGGGTGGCCGCGGCGAAGCTGGTGATCAGTCCGGAGTGGACGGTCGAGGAGCTGGTGGGGGAGCTGGCCGACGACGGGCACCGGATGCGTGGGTTGGACCTACCTGAGGCAGGCGTGGGGGTGTCGCGGGCGCTCGACCTGTCGACCCGCGACCTGCCGTCCGAACTCGACGAGGTCTTCCAGTCCATCGGCATGGCGCCCGGCCGGTGGATGTCGTCGCACGCGGTCGCCGCGCTGACCCGCACCCGCGTCGAGTCGGCCCGTGACCGGCTGACCCAGCTGGTCGAGGTGAACCTGCTGGTCGAGCCGTGGCCGGACGGGTTCACGATGCACGAGCTGGTGCGGCTGTACGTGCGCGGAACCGGCCGCCCGGACCTGGACTCGTTGCGGCGCCTGGTGAACTACTACCTCGTGGCGTGCGACCACGTCCGCAGAGCCATTCGCCCGGCGCGTGACGGCCTGGACTTCGCCTTCGGGGACAACGGTTCCACGTCGCTGCCGGCGTTCGGTGACCCGATCGACTGGTTCGACCAGGAGTGGCCCAACATCGTCGCGGTCGTGCACGCGTCCGCCGAATCGGGTCTGCACGACCAGGTGTGGCAGCTCGTACGGCTGTTGCACCCCTACGCGACTGCGCGCGCACTCACCGGGGAGTGGGTGGCGCTGGTCGGGTTCGGTCTGGCCGCGGCCGAGGTGACGGGGAGCCGCCTCGGCCAGATCCTGATGCTGGACACGACCTACACGACGAACGCCCGGCTGGGACGACCCGTCCTGCTGCCGGACGCTCGCCGTGCGCACCGGCTGGCGTCCGAGCTGGGCGAGCGCCAGTACCTGGTGCTGACGCTCGCTCAACTCGCCGACGTGCTGTTCCGCCTCCAGCAGCACGACGAGGCGTTGCTGCACTTCTGGGAGTCGGTGCAGCTCGCGCAGCAGTCCGGCGACGTCGTCGGCGAGGGCCACGGCCTGAACAACGTGGCACAGGTCGAGCAGGCCCGCGGACACGTGGAAGTGGCGCTGCAGCACCAAGCTCACGCCGTCGAGGTGTACCGGCGCTCCGGCGACCAGGTCGCGTTGATCCGCGGTCTGGCCAACCTCGCCGAGCTGAACCTTCAGGCGGGGGCTTTGGACCAGGCCGAAATGTTGGCCAGGCAGGTGGTCGACCAGGCCGCCGTCGCCGAGGTGACCTACCTTGAGGGTTTTGGCCGCCAGGTGCTCGGCGGAGTGCTGCTCCGGCGGGCGGAATGGGTTGCTGCGACAGCGGAATTGACTGAAGCGCTGCGGCTGTATGCGCAGGTCAACTCGGCCCGCGCGGTCGAGGTGCGGGCCACTTTGGACTCGCTGTCGTCCGAGGTTTAGCGGGCGTTTAGTCGTCTGGTCCCAAAACATGGGATGTTGGATGTGCAGGCCGCCGAGTGGGGGATTACCGAGGGGGTAAGGCGCCTGCGTTTGGAGGGTCCGACCGGCATTCGGGGGAGAGTGCCGGTCGGGCCCTCGCTTTGTGTCCGGGGCCGTTGTCCGGGGCCGTTCAGTTGTTGACGCAGTTCTCGTCGGTGACGCGGGCCAGCGGCAGCAGTTCGGGGCGCTTCGGGGCCATTCCGTCGCCCATGGACTCGCCCCTGAGCGTGCGGCCGATCCACGGCACCACGTGTTCGCGGGCCCACTTGAGGTCGGCCTTCCGTTGGGTGACCCAGTCTGTGTGTTCGAGTGCGGGCCACGGCTCGTTCCACGCGTGGGTGTCGCTGAGGCCGAGCACCTCGTAGGTCTTGAGGGCGACGCGCTGGTGGCCTTCTGGGGAGAGGTGGAGCCTGTCCTCGCTCCATGCGCGACGGTCGTGCAGGACGTGCATTGACCACAGGTCGACCATGCGGCAGTGGTAGCGCTCGGCGATGGACCACAGGTGGGAGTTGTAGATGGCGATCTTGCCGCGCAGGCTCCGGAGGAGTGGGGTTGATCGCGTGTCGAAGCCGGTGAAGATGACCACGTCGCAGCCTGCTGCCCTCAGGTCGGCTACGGCTACCTCGTAGACCTCGGCCAGGGCGTCCGGGTCGCTGTTCGGGACCATGATGTCGTTGCCGCCGCCGCAGAACGTGACGAGGTCCGGTTTGAGGGAGATCGCGAGCGGGACCTGCTCGTCGATTATCTCCTGCAGCATCTTGCCTCTGATGGCGAAGTTGGCGTACCTGAAGTCAGGTGCCTGCCGGGCGATCATGTCCGCCAGGCGGTCGGCCCATCCCAGGTAGGTGTCACCCGGTCCCGGATCGTCCATGCCTTCGGTGAAGCTGTCCCCCAGTGACACCAGACTGTTCCATCGCAGCAGCACAACATCCCCCTTACTCGCGCGACTTCCTGCCCGTTGCGGCTCCCGTCTGCGGCTCCCGTTCGCAGGCGACTGGTTAGCATGCACAACCAACCACGGGCTACGCCACCGTCGGTTACAGCATCGTAAGTTTTTTCGCTGTGGGTGATGATTCTTTTGCCACACGATCGAGGGAAGCTTGAGCTCGATGCGGGTGATTCGGGGGGATTCGTCTCATTCGGTCGCTAGCTTCTGCCGGGTGCGTTCTGGTTTGCCGCTTCCTTCTGTTTCGCTGGGTGTCGCGCTTGTCACACTGGGGGTTCTCACCGGTGTGGTGATCGGCACTGGTGTGGTGCCGGTTCCGGGGCCCTCTGATGCCGCTCCCGGTGAGCCCGAGGTGGCGCAGGTCGGGGGTGATCTGCCGCCCATGGAGTTCACGCCTGGGCCGTCGTCGGTGAAGGTGACGCCGTCGCGGCCATCGGTGGGGCGGGTGGTGGTGACGCCGCCGCCGCATTCCAATCCGGTGGTCACGCCTGAGGGTGGGGAGGCTCGGGAGGTTGGGGAGGCTCGGGTGAGTGTTGTGGGGACGACTGTGGTGCCGTCGGTGTCGGTGCCGGAGGTGTCGGGTGAGGTCGTGCCCAGTGCGGCTTCGTCTTCTGTTGGGGCGCCGGTTCCGTAGGGTTCCCCAGTTGCGTTGAGCGTGTTGCGTTGCGTGCGTTTCCTGGGGGCGCTGCCCCCAGACCCCCGCCAATCTGATCAGGGGGTCCGCGCCGTACGCGGGTTGATGGCATGCCTGTTGCGTTGGGCGGCTGCCGGTTGCGTAGGCGTGCGGATCGGGTGGGGGTCCCCGTCACGAGCCGAGCCAGAGCGAGCCACCCACGAGGAGGGGTGTCAACTCGACGAAAAGCGTGTCGAGTGGACA
>NZ_JBSGXZ010000084.1:0-11308 GCF_053610285.1 Lentzea sp. NPDC054927 | reverse complement strand
AGATGTCGCAATCCACACCGAACCCGGAGGCCCTCCCTCATTCCAAGATCATCCGATCACGTGTCGGACCGTTCGCAACGTCTCGGGCCAGTACAGCTAGCCGCCCCGCCTGTGCCAAGGCCGCGTCCACCTCGTCGGACTTGCTGACCACCCGGTCCAGTTCGGCGACAACCTCTTCGAACGACGCCACGTGCGCTCCCGTCCCCCTGTCAGGTTCGCCCAGGAGACGTGTTCAGACCACCGCAATCCCACAAACACCAAAAAGCCCGGCCCCGCCAATCGGCGGAACCGGGCCCTTCAGAACAATCAAGCAGGACTCAGAAGTCCATGCCACCAGCGTCAGGCGCGGCCGGAGCAGCGTTCTTCTCCGGCTTGTCCGCGACGACAGCCTCAGTCGTCAGGAACAGCGCGGCGATCGACGCGGCGTTCTGCAGCGCGGACCGGGTGACCTTGGCCGGGTCGATGATCCCAGCCTTGATCAGGTCCTTGTACTCGCCGGTCGCGGCGTCCAGACCCTCGCCGGCAGGCAGGGACTTGACGCGCTCGACCACGACGCCGCCCTCGAGGCCGGCGTTGATGGCGATCTGCTTCAGCGGAGCCTCGACCGCGACCTTCACGATGTTGGCACCGGTCGCCTCGTCACCGGTCAGACGCAGACCGGCGAACGCAGCCTCGGCGGCCTGCAGCAGCGCGACGCCACCACCGGCGACGATGCCCTCTTCGACGGCAGCCTTCGCGTTGCGAACGGCGTCCTCGATGCGGTGCTTGCGCTCCTTGAGCTCGACCTCGGTGGCCGCGCCGGCCTTGATGACGGCAACGCCGCCAGCCAGCTTGGCGAGGCGCTCCTGGAGCTTCTCGCGGTCGTAGTCGGAGTCCGACTTCTCGATCTCGGCGCGGATCTGGTTGACGCGGCCCTGGATCTGCTCGGCGTCACCCGCACCCTCAACGATGGTCGTCTCGTCCTTGGTGACGACGACCTTGCGGGCCTTGCCCAGCAGCGAGATGTCGGCGTTCTCCAGCTTCAGGCCGACGTCCTCGGTGATGACCTGGCCACCGGTGAGGGTGGCGATGTCCTGGAGGATGGCCTTGCGGCGGTCACCGAAGCCAGGCGCCTTGACGGCGACGGACTTGAAGGTGCCACGGATCTTGTTGACGACCAGGGTCGCCAGGGCCTCGCCCTCGACGTCCTCGGAGATGATCAGCAGCGGCTTGCCGCCCTGCATGACCTTCTCCAGGAGCGGGAGCAGGTCCTTGACCGTGGAGATCTTGGAGCCGAACAGCAGGATGTACGGGTCCTCGAGGGTCGCTTCCTGACGCTCGGGGTCGGTCACGAAGTAACCGGAGATGTAGCCCTTGTCGAAGCGCATGCCCTCGGTGAGCTCCAGCTCGAGCCCGAGGGTGTTGCTCTCCTCGACGGTGATGACGCCTTCCTTGCCGACCTTGTCCATCGCCTCGGCGATGAGCTCGCCGATCGTGGGGTCAGCAGCGGAGATGGACGCGGTAGCAGCGATCTGCTCCTTCGTCTCGATCTCCTTGGCGGCCTTCAGGAGCTGCTCGGCAATCGCCTCGACGGCCTGCTCGATGCCGCGCTTGAGGCCGAGCGGGTTCGCACCCGCGGCCACGTTGCGCAGGCCCTCGCGGACCAGAGCCTGTGCCAACACCGTCGCGGTGGTGGTGCCGTCACCAGCGACGTCGTCGGTCTTCTTCGCGACCTCCTTGACGAGCTCGGCCCCGATCTTCTCCCACGGGTCCTCGAGCTCGATCTCCTTCGCGATGGAGACACCATCGTTGGTGATGGTCGGCGCGCCCCACTTCTTCTCGAGCACGACGTTGCGGCCCTTGGGGCCGAGCGTCACCTTGACGGCGTCAGCGAGGATGTTCATCCCGCGCTCGAGACCGCGACGGGCTTCCTCGTCGAACGCAATCATCTTGGCCATTGCGGTGTGTTCCTCCGCCTTTGTGGATTCTGGGCCACTGCGGGCACACGCCCACAGCGGAACACGGTGCGAGTGGCCAGGTTGGTGCCCGCGACGGACGACTCCCCCGTTTGATCAACGGGAGTGCCTCACCGCCCTAGCTCACTTCTTTGGCACTCGACCTAGCCGAGTGCTAGTTCGTGTTTAGCACTCGGGCACGGCGAGTGCAAGCGAACCCGGGGCGAACTCAGCGGGACGTGCGCACCGGCACAGAGGTGGGCAGCGGCTTCTTCGAGGTCGGCTCGTCGCCGATGTTGAGCGTCGGTGAGGAGTTCGTCTTGGGCTGACGTGCGGGCTCGTCGCCGGGCGTCAGGATGATCACCACGATGATGATCACCACGATGGCGACCGCGGCCGCGATGACCGGCGCCAACCAGGCCGGACGCTCCTTCTTGCCCGACGTGAACGCGCTCACGCCCACCTGGTTCGGCGGGCGCAGCCGGACCGGGTCCTGCAGCCCCTGCTGCTGGTAGCCGCCCTGGTACGGACCCTGCTGTCCCTGGTGCCCGGACATCTGGGCGGGCATCGGACCGGACTGCGGCGACTGCGCCGGGATCGAGCCGGACTGCGGCCCGAGTTGAGCGGGAGCCGAGCCCTGCGCGACCCCGGCGAGAGCGACGCGCGCGGCGTTGATCAGCTCCGCGCAGCTCGCGTACCGCTGCTGCGGGTCCTTCGAGGTGCCACGGCGGATCACGTCGTCGATCGCCGGCGGCAACGCCACGAGGTGCGACAGCGCGGGCACGATCTGACCGAGGTGACCGGCGATGACCTCCTGCACGCCGCCCTGGAACGGCGGACGGCCGGAGAGGCACGCGAACAACATGCAGGCCAGCGCGTACTGGTCGGTGCGGCCGTCGACGGGCTCGCCGCGCAGGTGCTCCGGCGCCGCGTAGGTCGGCGAGCCGAGGAAATCACCCGTTCGAGTGCGGTGGCCGGTGGCGCCGCGGCGGGTGAGGCCGAAGTCGGCGACGTAGACGTGCTCGCGCGTGCCTTCCTTGGTGGTCACCAGGACGTTGGCGGGCTTCACGTCTAGGTGCACGAGCCCCTTGCCGTGCAGCATGTCGAGCGCTTCGGCGACCTGCGCGAGCAACGTGAGGGTGCGGGCCGGGGTGAGCGGCCCCTCCTTGATGTGACCGGAGAGGTCCTGGCCGTCCACCAGCCGCATGGCGATGTAGAGCAGGCCTTCGACCTCGTCGAAGTCGTACAGCGGCACGATGTTCGCGTGGTCGATGGCGGAGGTGTTGCGCGCCTCGTCGACGAACCGCTCGCGGAACTCCGCGTCGGGTGCGAGGTGCTCACCGATGACCTTGAGCGCGACTTTCCGGCCCAGTCTCACGTCCGTGGCCCGATAGGTCACGCTCATGCCACCGCGGCCGAGCACGCCGTCGATCCGGTAATGCGCGATTCGCCGCCCGCTCAGGTCTTCCGACACGCCAGGCAGCCTAACGTCCGGTCAGATCAGCGTGCCGGGGGTTGGCCGAAGCTGTGATCAGGTCGTCTTCTATCCAGCGCGGCGCACGTCCGACGCCTGGCTGCGCCCGTCCCGCCCGGCCTGCACCTCGAACTCCACGCGATCTCCCTCGGAGAGGGTCCGGAAGCCTTCCATCTGGATCGCCGAGTAGTGCACGAACACGTCGGGCCCGCCGTCGGTTGCGATGAAGCCGTATCCCTTTTCGGAGTTGAACCACTTGACGGTACCGAGAGCCAAGGCGTCCTCCTTCAGATCACGCAAGCAGAACGCAACGCTAAGAGAAGAAAAGTCACGCGGATACCTCCTTACGGAGTCATGAACGAGAGCTGACTCCGTTGGCGCGCAACCAGGTGGTGAGCCGGCGAGGTCCGCGCGTCTGGGTCAGCACGGCACCCGGACCGGCGAAGTCGAACACCAGGCCCTCACCGGTGGGAATGGATTGCACGCCATCAGGTGCGGAAGGCCGCAGCCGGCATTGCACGGTGTCCGCGAACGCCACCACGTGATCGCTGCTGATGGTCACGGCCTCACCCGCGGCGAGCGTCACGAGGTCGAGCGCGCCGTAACAGGCGAGCACCACCGCGCCCTGGCCGTGCGCGTAGTTCAGGAAGCCTTCGTGGCCGCCGAAGAGCGCCTTCATCGGCGGCGCCTCCGGGTTCATCGCCACCGTGCTGCTCGACGCGATCCAGCTCTGCCGGGCGAGGCACCAGCCGTTCGCGCCGTCGAGCTCGACGAGGTGCAGGTCGCCGGGCAGCACCGGGGCCGCGTCGATCCAGCCGCCTTCCGGGCCCGCCGTGCACAGCGCCACCGCCTTGTCGCCCGCGCCCTTCACCTCGACCGAGAGCCCGTAGCTCGTGGCCGCGATGGTCAGCGGGTCGACCAGGACCAGCTCGCCGGGCGCGAGAACGAGTCTCGCCACGCCGAACGTCGGTGTGTGCCTGGTCCGGACCTGCACGAACAACACCTCCGAGGATGAACTCCGGTCAAGCGATCGTCACGACCACCTCGACGTTGGCAGTATGCAGTCGTGTCCCCCACCACTGTCGCCGAACACCGCCAGCGCGTCGCGGAGCTCGTCGGGCTCATGCCCGTGCTGCAGCTGCCGCTCGACGAGTGCCTCGGCCTGGTGCTCGCCGCCGATGTCATCGCGCCCGTCTCCCTGCCGCCGTTCGACAACTCCGCGATGGACGGGTACGCCGTGCGCGCCGCGGACCTCGCCGAGACCCCGGTCCGCCTCCCGGTCGCCGACGACATCCCCGCCGGTCGCACCGAGCTGAACGCGCTGGAACCCGGCACGGTGCAGCGGATCATGACCGGCGCCCCGGTGCCGCCCGGCGCCGACGCGGTGGTCATGGTCGAGGTGACCGACGGCGGCACGGACGTCGTGACGATCAACGCCACCGCGCAGGCAGGCCAGAACATCCGGATCGCGGGCGACGACGTGCAGAAGGGCGACCCGGTGCTGCTCGCGGGCACCGTCCTGCGCCCGGCCCAGCTCGGTCTCGCGTCCGCGCTCGGCCTCCCCGAACTCCCGGTGCACCGCCGCCCGCGCGTGCTGGTCCTGTCCACGGGCTCCGAGCTGGTCGAGCCCGGCCAGCCGCTGCTGCCGGGCCAGATCTACGAGTCGAACGGCATGATGCTCGCTTCCTCCGTGCGGGACGCGGGCGGAATCGCGGTGCAGCTGCGGTTCGTGCCGGACGACGTGGACGCGTTCCACCGCGCGTTGACGCCCTATCTCGGCTCGGTGGACGTGCTGGTGACGTCCGGCGGGGTCAGCGCGGGCGCGTACGAGGTGGTCAAGGACGCGCTGGCCAGCCACGACGTGCGGTTCACCAAGGTCGCGATGCAGCCGGGCGGGCCGCAGGGCGCCGGCACCTACGAGGGTCTGCCGGTGCTGACGCTGCCGGGCAACCCGGTGAGCGCGCAGGTGTCGTTCGAGGTCTTCGTGCGGCCCGCGCTGCTGGCGTCGATGGGACACACCCAGGTCGAACGGCCTGCCGCACGGGCAACCGTGTCGTCTCCGCTGACGTCTCCAGCAGGGAAGACGCAGTTCCGGCGCGGCCTGTACGACCCGTCGTCCGGTCAGGTCGTGACGCCGGTCGGCGGGCCGGGGTCGCACCTGCTGTCCGCGCTCGCGCTGTCGAACTGCCTGATCGAGGTGCCGCAGGACGTCACCGAGCTGGCGGCGGGAGCCGAGGTCACCATCAGATACCTGCAGTAGGACGGAGAGCTGGGGGATGAGAGCGGCACTCGCACTGGTGATGCTCGCGGGCTTCTTCGTGCTCGCGGTGGCGCTGGCGGGCGGCCTGACGGCGATCGCGATCTGGCGGTTCTCGATCGGCGATCCCGAGGGCGGCGTCTGGATGCTCGTCGTCGCGGTCGGGCTGGGCGGCCCCGCGCTGTGGGCGACGCTGCGGGCGTTGTTCGCGCGTCCGGAGCCGAGCGGGTTCCAGATGGCCCGCGAGACGTACCCCGAGCTGTGGCGGCACGTGGACGAACTGGCGCAGGTCGCCGGCACCCGCGGCCCCGACGACATCCGGCTCGTGGACGGCGCGAACGCGGCCGTGTGGGAACGCCGTGGCGTGCGCTACCTCGAACTGGGCCTGCCGCTGGTCGCCGGGCTGAGCGTCGGCGAGCTGCGGTCGGTGCTGGCGCACGAGTTCGGCCACTACGGCGGCGGCCACACCCAGCTCTCGGCGATGACCTACCGAGCCAAGCTCGCGCTGCAGCTCTCCCTGAGCGGCGACCGGGTGTTCGGGCTGCTCAGCGCGTGGGCGCACCTCTACGCGCTGGTCGCCGCGTCGGAGAGCCGTGACCACGAGCGGTTCGCCGACGAGGTCGCCGTCACCGCGGCGGGCCGGGACGCGGCGCGCAGGGCGTTGTTGCGCAGCGGACCCGTCGGCGAGGCGTGGAGCGACTACCTCACGTCTTATGTGTCGCTCGCGCTTCTAGCGGGACGCACACCGCCGTTGCTCGAAGGCTTCCGTTCGTACCTAGACCACCCACGGCGCGTGCACGAGCTGCGCGAGTTGGAACGCAGGATGGCCGAGCTCGAACCGACGTCGGTGTTCGACAGCCACCCGCCGATCCGCGAGCGGGTGGCCACCATGGCCCTGCTGACCGGCGGCGACGCCCCGATCGACGAACGGCCGGGCTGGACGTTGCTGGCGGGCATCCCGGCGGAAGCGGCGTCGCTCCTCATCGGCGTGCAGGGCCCGCCCGCGACGTGGGCCGAGCTCGTCGCGCTGAGCGGCCCGGCCCAGGTGCGCCGCTACGCCGACGCGCTGCGGCACGCGGGCAAGGTGAGCAAGGTCGGCGGGACGCTGGCCGACGTGCTGGCGGCGCTGGAACGGGGTGAGCTGCACCAGCTCACCGGCCGGCCGGTCGACGCCTCGCTGACCGCGGAGCAGGTGCACGAGGCGGCTGTCGAAACCGTGACGGAACTGCTCGCCTGCACCGTCGCTGACCAGCTGGTGTCGGCTAATCGCGCGACGCTGGAACTCAACTGGGGCGGGATGTTCGTGCTGCGGCTGCCCGACGGAGCTGCGCTCTACCCGGAAGATCTCGTCGAACCCGCGGTCCGTGACGCTAATCGGGTGCCGGAAGTGCGGCTCCAGCTGCAAGCAATTGGCGTCAACGGACTGTGACGGAACGCTCACCCAGCGACGTTGTTCACCCCATGTGACGGGGATTACACTGCCCGCAGGTGCCGGTCGGCGCGTGCATTCGTCGGGGGATGCACGAGCCGACCGGCCACTTGCTTTTCCGGCGGTCCCGATGGGTGGTTTGGCGTGTTGGCGTAGCGTGATGCCGCCCGACAAACCACGGAAGCTACGGAACCCAAAGACACGATGAGCAGCGAGAAGCCCGTCTCTCACTTCCTCGAACTCGCGCGCGGCATGGTGCCGCCGATGCACCCGGCCGGTCGGCCGTTCGTCGCCGGCGCGGCGATCGCGACCCTCCTCGTCCGGCTGCGCTTCAAGCGGCTCGGCGTCGTCCTGGCCCTGGTCACGGCCTGGGTTGCGTGGTTCTTCCGCGAGCCGAAGCGCGTGACGCCGACCCGCCCGAACCTCGCGGTCGCTCCCGCCGACGGCACCGTCTCGCACGTCGTCGACGCAGTGCCGCCGGCCGAGCTCGGCCTGGGCACGCAGCCGATGACGCGCGTCAGCGTGTTCCTCTCGGTGTTCGACGTGCACGTGCAGCGCGTGCCCGCGGACGGCGAGATCGTCCAGGTCTCGTACCACCCCGGCAAGTTCCTCTCGGCCGACCTGGACAAGGCGTCCGAGGAGAACGAGCGCAACACCGTGTGGCTGCGCACCGTCGACGGCCACGACCTCGTCGTCGTGCAGATCGCCGGCCTGGTCGCGCGCCGCATCGTGTGCGAGGTCGCAGAGGGTGAGAAGGTCACCGCGGGCCAGACCTACGGCCTGATCCGCTTCGGTTCGCGCGTGGACCTCTACGTCCCGCGCGGCAGCCGTGTCCTGGTCGAGGCCGGCCAGCGCACGATCGGCGGCGAGACCGTTCTCGCCGAACTCCCGGAGGCCTGATGGCGCCCAGCGGGCCCGGTGTTCGCCTCCTGCCGAACGCCATCACGGTCCTCGCCATGTGCTCGGGCCTGTCCGCCGTGCACTTCGCGAACGTCGGCATGTGGGGCGCGGCCATCGCGTCGATCGCGGCAGCAGCCGTGTTCGACGGTCTCGACGGTCGCATCGCCCGCATGCTGGACGCGACGTCGAAGATGGGCGCCGAGCTCGACTCGCTGGCCGACGCCATCTCCTTCGGCGTGGCACCCGCGCTCGCGATCTACCTCTGGAAGTTCGAGGGCAGCAGGGCCGGCTGGGTCATCGCACTGATCTTCGCGGTCTGCATGGTGGTCCGCCTGGCGCGCTTCAACACGTTGCTGGAGAAGGAACAGCCGCCGTTCGCGAAGGAGTTCTTCGTCGGCGTCCCCGCTCCGGCAGGCGGCCTGTTGCTGCTGCTGCCCCTGATCATCGAGGAGCAGGTGCGCACCGACGGCTGGTGGAACGAGCCGCTCGTCGTGGGCATCTGGACGGTCATCGTCGCGATCCTGCTGGTGTCGCGAATCCCGACCCTGTCCGTGAAGACCGTGAAGGTGCCGCCGCGCGCGGTGGCCCCTCTGCTGGTCCTGATCGGACTGCTCGCCGCCGCGATCATCACGTACCCGTTGGTGGCACTGATCATCGCGATGGTCATCTACCTCGGGCACCTGCCGTACTCGGTGCGCCGGTACATGTGGCTGTCCAAGCACCCTGAAGCCTGGACCGTCACGGGCGTAGAGCGCCGCGCCATCAAACGCGCACACGGCGTGGCCGCCCGCCGCCTGGGCCTGCGCCAACCACTGCACGGCCGTGTGGCCGGTGCCGCAATGCGCGCAGTACGCCGCCCGCGCCGCGACGCCTCCACCGCCGCCGCAGCAGAAGGCGCAGCCCCCACCGCCGGCAACCGCAGGCGTTCCTGGCGCCAGCTGGGCCTTCGCCGTCACCACAAGCCGTAACAGCTCGCTCTGACCACGGGCCGGACACGTTCATCGTGTCCGGCCCGTAGTTTTCGCACCGGCACTAGAGTCGACGACGTGATCACGCTGACGGCTCGCCTGTCCCCGTCCGCTCTGGACACCCGGCGCGGCGTAGTCCGCCTGCACCCCGAGGTGCTCGACGCCTTGGGCCTGCGCGCCTGGGACGCCGTGAAACTGACCGGCGCCCGCGTGAGCGCCGCCCTCGCCGCCGCCGGCGACCACCCACCGGGCATCGTGCTGGTGGACGACGTCACGCTGACCAACCTCGGCATCGTCGAAGGCTCCGAAATCGTCGTGGCCCCGGTCGACGTGGCCGGCGCCCGCTCGATCACCGTCGCCGGCTCCCGCCTGGCCACCACCGCCCTCACCCCGGATCACGTCCGCATGGCGTTGACCGGCAAGGTCCTGACCGTGGGCGACAGCGTCTCGCTGCTCCCCCAGGACCTGGCCCCGCCACCCGGCGCGAACGTCTCCGAAACGCGGCAAAAGCTCTCCAACGCCATCGGCATGACGTGGACCAACGAGCTGATCACCATCACCTCGACCGACCCGTCGGGCCCAGTAGCCGTCCAGCCGTCCAGCGTCGTGGGCTGGCGCTCAGCCTCAGCCCCGGCTGCCGAAGTAACCCCGGTGGTGGTCCAGGAAAAGCACGACGCCCTCCCCCTGACCGACCTGGTCGGCCAAAAAGACCAGGCCCGCCGCCTCACCGAATGGCTGGAACTCATGTTCCGCCAACCAGAACTCCTCACCCGCCTGGGCGCCTCCGCCCGCCTGGCCGCCATGATCAGCGGCCCGGAAGGCGTCGGCAAAGCAACCCTGGTCCGAGCAGTGGCGCACTCGGTGGGCGCCACAGTCGTGGAACTGGCCGCCCCGAGCATCTCGGTCCTGGAACCAGGCTCGGTGGCCAAACAACTGGGCGACGCGATCTCCAGCGTCCCCGAACACCCCACCGTCCTGCTGCTGACTGACATCGACGCCCTGCTCCCCACCACGCCCCCGCCAGTGGCAACAGTCGTCCTGGACATCCTTCGCACCGCCGTCTCCCGCCCCAACCTGGCCCTGGTCGTCACCTCAGCCCGAGCAGAGTCGGTGGACGCCCGCCTGCGAGCCCCCGACCTGGTAGACCGCGAACTGACCCTGCCCCTCCCCGACGGCGCCACCCGAACCGAACTCCTCCGCGTCCTGCTGCGCGACGTCCCCCTGGAGTCCGATGTGGACTTCGGCGCAGTGGCCGAACGCACCCCGGGCTTCGTAGCCGCCGACCTCTGCGCCCTGCGCCGAGAAGCAGCCGTACGAGCAGCCCTGCGCCAACGCGAAGTAGCAGAACCCCGCGTGGGACAAGAAGATCTGCTGGCCGCCCTGGGCACCGTCCGCCCGATCTCGATGTCCGCCTCGGACACAATCCAAACCGGCGGCCTCACCCTCGACGACGTGGGCGACATGACCGAGGTCAAACAGGCCCTGACCGAAGCCGCCCTCTGGCCCCTGCGCTACCCGGACTCCTTCGCCCGCCTGGGCGTAGAACCCCCACGAGGCGTCCTCCTCTACGGCCCCCCGGGATGCGGCAAAACCTTCCTGGTCCGCGCCCTGGCAGGCTCCGGCCAACTGAACGTCCTGACCGTCAAAGGCGCCGAACTGATGGACAAGTTCGTAGGCGAGTCAGAACGAGCAGTCCGCGAACTCTTCCGCCGAGCAGCCGACGCCGCCCCAGCCCTGATCTTCCTCGACGAAGTCGACGCCCTGGCCCCACGCCGAGGCCAATCCTCCGACGCAGGCGTAGCCGACCGAGTAGTAGCCGCCCTGCTGACCGAACTGGACGGCGTAGAACCCCTCCGCGACGTAGTGGTAATCGCCGCAACCAACCGCCCAGAACTGATCGACCCGGCCCTCCTCCGCCCAGGCCGCCTGGAGCGCCTGGTCAACGTCCCACCACCAGACGCCGACGCCCGAACCGAAATCCTCAAGGCCTCGTCCCGCAACACCCCACTGGCCGAGGACGTAGACCTGGCAGCACTGGCAGCCGAGCTGGACATGTACTCAGCAGCAGACTGCGCAGCCCTAGTACGCGAAGCAGCCCTAACGGCAATGCGCGAATCCCTGGACGCAGCCGAAGTAACGCAAGACCACCTGGCAAAGGCACGCAAGGTAGTGCGCCCGTCACTGGACCCAGCCCAGCTGGCAGCGCTAGCGGCATACGCAGCAAAGCGCTCTTAGAGCTATTCGCGAGCGTTTCCGGCGGTGGGGTCCCGTCACGAGTCGCGCTGAAGCTCTTGCCGCGCACGAGGAGGGGTGTCAACTCGACACGCTTTTCGTCGAGTTGACACC
>NZ_JBSGXZ010000083.1:0-12448 GCF_053610285.1 Lentzea sp. NPDC054927 | reverse complement strand
GCGTGCCATCAACCCGCGAGTGGCGCGGACCCCCAGATCAGATTGGCGGGGGTCTGGGGGCAGCGCCCCCAGGAAACGCACGCAACAGGACTCGCCGCCCGCAAGGTGACCACCCTCAAAACTCGCGCCCCGCAAAGGTGACCACCCTCAAAGGTCAACCCATCCTCAATACCTCTGCCCAACCTCAGCCCTCTCACTGAACTTCGGCGTAGGCAAAACCCCAACCACCGGAGGCTCAGCAAACTGCGTGTTGTACAAATCCGCATACCGCCCCCCAGCCTCCATCAACTCCACATGCGTCCCCCGCTCAACAATCTCCCCATGCTCCACCACAAGAATCTGATCAGCATTCCGAATAGTCGACAACCGGTGAGCAATGACCAACGACGTCCGCCCCTCCAACGCCTCAGTCAGCGCCTCCTGAACCGCAGCCTCAGACTCAGAATCCAAATGCGCCGTAGCCTCGTCCAAAATCACCACCCGAGGCCGAGCCAGCAACAACCGGGCGATCGTCAACCGCTGCCTCTCCCCACCAGACAGCCGATACCCGCGCTCCCCCACCACGGTGTCCAACTGATCCGGCAACGAAGCAACCAACTCCAGCAACCGAGCCCGCCGCAACGAATCCCAGATCTCCTCATCGGAAGCCCCAGGCGCCGCGTACTCGAGGTTCGCCCGAATCGTGTCGTGGAACAAATGCCCGTCCTGCGTGACCACCCCAACAGCAGACCTCAACGCATCGAACGACAGATCCCGAACATCCACCCCGGACAACCGAACAGCCCCAGAGTCGACGTCGTACAACCGAGGCACCAACGACGCCAACGTCGACTTCCCAGCCCCAGACGATCCGACCACAGCCACCAACTGCCCAGCCTCAGCCCGGAAACTGATGCCGTGCAACACCTCTTCCCCACCTCGAGTGTCCAAAGTGGCCACCGACTCCAACGAGGCGAGTGAAACCTTCTCCGCGGACGGATACGCGAACCGGACGTCCTCGAACTCAACCGACACAGCACCCTCGGGCACCGCCCGCGCGTCCGCCCGTTCCTTGATCATCGGATCAAGATCCAGAACCTCGAACACCCGCTCGAACGACACCATCGCGGTCATCAAATCGACCCGAGCATTCGCCAGAGCAGTCAACGGCGCATACAACCGAGTAAGCAACAACGCCAACGAAACAACAGCACCCGCAGCCAGGTGCCCGGTCAACGCCAGATACCCACCCAGCCCGTACACCAACGCCTGAGCAAGAGCGGACACCAACGTCAACCCGGTCATGAACCACCGAGTGGCCATGGCAGTCCGAATCCCGATGTCCCGAACCTGAGCAGCCTTCTCCGAGAACTCGAGCTCCTCCCGATCAGGCCGCCCGAACAACTTCACCAACGTCGCCCCAGGCGCCGAAAACCGCTCGGTCGACTGAGTGACCATGGAAGCGTTCAACGAGGAAGCCTCGCGCTGCATGTCCGCCATCCGCCGCCCCATCCGCTTGGCGGGCAACACGAACACCGGCAGCAGCACCAGCGCCAAAGCGGTGACCTGCCAGGACAACGTGAACATGACACCCAGCGACAACGCCAGCTGGATGATGTTCGTGACGAACCCGGACAGCGTCGAGGTGAACGCCCGCTGAGCCCCGATCACGTCGTTGTTCAGCCGCGACACCAACGCACCGGTACGAGTACGGGTGAAGAACGCGACAGGCATCTTCTGCACATGCCCGAAGACGGCACGACGCAGGTCGTAGATCAGTCCCTCACCGATCCGCGTCGACTGCCACCGCTCGACCACACCCAACCCGGCGTCGACCACGGCGATCAGCGCGATGGCCACGGCGAGCCACACCACGACGGACGGCGCCGACCCGCCGACGATCGCGTCGACCACGCGGCCGGCCAGCAGCGGCGTCGAGACCGCGAGGACCGACGAGACCACCGTCAGCAACAAGAACACGAGCAGCTTCGCCCGATGCGGCCGGGCGAACGCCACCACGCGCCGGAAGGTCCCGCGGCGCACCTTGGACGGCGCGTCCGCGGTCGCCCCCATCATGAATCGCCATGAGCTGTAACCGTCCACGCTGACTAGAACAGCACAGCGGTCTGACAATTCCTTCGCATGCGGCTACAGCAGCGGAAAGGTTCAGCTTTGAGCGGACATGGCCGCGAAGGACTGCAGGCGGCGCAGCTGGGCGGCGCGCTCCAGGGCGAGCTGGTCGGCGAAAGGCACGCCGGAAGCCGCGGACGCGATCAGCGCCAGCGTCTCCGAAACAGCACCCGGCAGCGGCTTCAGAACACCGGCCACGAGTGCGTCGACCGCCGCGTCCAGTTCTGAAGCGGGCACGACGGAGTTCGCGAGGCCGATCCGCAGCGCCTCGTCCGCCGGAACACGACGGGAGGTCACGCACATCTCGGCCGCGCGCGAGTAACCCACGAGGCGCACCAAGGGCAGCGTCCCACCGAGATCGGGCACCAGACCCAGCCCGGTCTCGGCCATGCAGAACTTCGCGTCCTCGGTGAGCACGCGGAAGTCGCACGCCAGCGCCAACTGGAAGCCCGCGCCGATGGCATGCCCCTGCACCGCGGCGATCGTCACGCGTGCCGGATCGCTCAACCACGTGAACCCGGCCTGGTACGAGGCGATCTTCGCGTCCGCCTCTTCAGCGGGCAACGAGAGCATCGCACCGAGACCACCGGGCTCGCCGTCGACCGGCTCACCGGTGAACATCCGCCGGTCCAGTCCTGCCGAGAAGGCGCGACCGGAACCCCGGACGACCACGACGCGGACGTCCGGGTCCAGCTGTTCGCCGATGTGCCGCAGCGCATGCCAAGTGGCAGGCGTCTGTGCGTTGAGCACGTCGGGACGATCGAGCGTGACGGTCGCGCGCGGCCCCGAGATAGCGAGCCGAACACCACCGCGCTCGAGCAAGCCAGCGTCGATTGCGGGCACTGGCATGTCGTTACCTCCGGCGAACTAGAAGCTAGTTACCGGAGAGTAGCAGTCTGGGTTTTGGCTACTTCTTCTTCGTCCGGGTGGCGCCACCGCGACCGCGCAGCGTGACGCCGGATTCCGACAGAACCCGGTGCACGAAGCCGTAGGAACGCCCGGTGCTCTCAGCCAAAGCCCGGATGCTCGCGCCCTTTTCGTACTTCTTCTTCAGGTCAGCGGCCAGCTTGTCCCGCGTGGCGCCGGTGATCCGGGCACCCTTCTTCAGGTCAGCCACCTTGTCCCGCCTTCCGTACGAGCAGGTGGGCCGTTCTACGGCCCCTGTCGTCGCAATGATCGAACAGGATGCGGCAGAACGCCAGGTGATCAAGCAAAGAGATCGCCGAACGGTCGAATCGATCACACTCAGTTGATCACAGAACGCGTTCAGTAATCCTTTGAGGGGTGGAGATCACGCCAGCTGCACGAGCTCGAGGTAGTCCTCGGACCAGTGATCCTCGGTGCCGTCGGGCAATAGGATCACTCGCTCGGGCTCCAGCGCCTCGACCGCACCGGGGTCGTGGGTGACCAGCACGACCGCGCCCTCGTACCGCCGCAGCGCGTCGAGCACCTGCTCACGCGAGGCCGGGTCGAGGTTGTTGGTCGGCTCGTCGAGCAGCAGCACGTTCGCCGCCGACGACACCAGACCGGCCAGCGCCAGCCGGGTCTTCTCGCCACCGGACAACGTGCCGGCGAGCTGGTCGAGCTGCTCGCCGCTGAACAGGAACGTGCCGAGCAACGACCGCAGCCGCTGCTCCTGCTCGTCCGGCGCCATGTGCCGGATGTTGTCCCACACCGAGGCGTCGTGGTCGAGCGTCTCGTGCTCCTGCGCGAAGTAGCCGATCTTCAGGCCGTGACCGGGGACGACACCACCCGCGTCCGCCTTCTCGCTGCCGCCCAGCAACCGCAGCAGCGTCGTCTTGCCGGCGCCGTTGAAGCCGAGCACGACGACGCGGGAACCCTTGTCGATGGCCAGGTCCACGCCGGTGAAGATCTCCAGCGAGCCGTAGGACTTGCTCAGACCCTCTGCCATCAAAGGAGTCTTGCCGCACGGCGCCGGCGACGGGAAGCTGATCTTCGCGACCTTGTCGTTCTGGCGCACGTCGTCGAGACCGTCGAGCAGCTTCTGGGCGCGCTTCGCCATGTTCTGCGCCGCAACGGCCTTCGTGGCCTTCGCACCCATCTTGGCGGCCTGCGTCATCAGCGCGCCGGCCTTCTTCTCGGCGTTGGCGCGCTCACGGCGACGGCGCTTCTCGTCCGTCGCACGGGCTTCGAGGTACTTCTTCCAGCCGAGGTTGTAGATGTCGACCTCGCCGCGCATCGCGTCGAGGAACCACACCTTGTTCACGACGTCGTCGAGCAGCTCCACGTCGTGGGAGATCACCACGAGGCCGCCGTCGTGCGACTTGAGGAAGCCGCGCAGCCACGTGATCGAGTCGGCGTCGAGGTGGTTGGTCGGCTCGTCGATCAGCAGGATCGTGCTCGACTTGGCGCCGATGCCCGCCTCGGACGCGGCGAACAGGATGCGGGCCAGCTCGACGCGGCGGCGCTGACCACCCGACAGCGTGCTCAGCGGCTGCGCGAGCACGCGGTCCGGCAGGCCGAGGTTCGAGCAGATGCGGGCGGCCTCGGACTCGGCGGCATAGCCACCGAGCGAGGAGAAGCGCTCTTCGAGCTTGCCGTACTTGGTGACGGCCTGGTCGAGCTCGTCGGGGTCGACCAGCTCCGCCATCTTCGACTGGGCCTTCTCCATGTCGCGGAGCAGCTGGTCGAGGCCGCGCGCGGACAGCACGCGGTCCTTGGCGATGACGGACAGGTCGCCCTCGCGGGGGTCCTGCGGCAGGTAGCCGAGCTCGCCCTTGCGCGCGATGGTGCCGGCGTAGGGCTGGCCCTCACCGGCGAGGACGCGCAGCGAGGTGGTCTTGCCGGCACCGTTGCGGCCCACGAGGCCGATCCGGTCGCCGGGCTGAACGCGAAGGTTGGCGCCACTCACGAGAATGCGTGAGCCCGCGCGCAACTCCATGTCGGTTGCGGTGATCAAGAGAAACTCCGAGCAGTAAAAGAACTCCGGGCATGACAAGGGGCGGCACGTCCGGGTCGGCCTACTCCAGGAGGATCACGGGAACCATTCTACGGGATCTCGACCATCGAATTTCCCACCTGTGGCCAGACGCATAGATTGCCGCCATGAGCGAAGACTTCTCCGGCAAGGCCGCGCTGGTCACGGGCGCGTCACGCGGCATCGGCTACGGCATCGCACGCGAGCTCCTCACGCGTGGGGCGGCCGTCACCATCACCGGCCGCAAGGCCGACCAGCTCGCCGAGGCGGTCAAGCAGCTGGAGGCCGACACCGGCGGCAAGGTGCTCGGGATCGCGGGCAACGCGGGTGACGACGCGTCCCGCGAAGAGGCCGTCGCCCGCACGGTCGAGGAGTTCGGCAGCCTCGACGTGCTGATCAACAACACCGGCATCAACCCGCAGTTCGGGTTCCTGATGGACGCCGATCTCAACGCCGTGCGGAAGATCTTCGACGTCAACGTCGTGGCGGCACTCGGTTTCGTGCAGCTCGCGTGGAAGGCGTGGATGGGCGAGCACGGCGGCGCGGTCGTGAACGTCGCGTCTATCGGCGGAATCCGGTCCACCGGCGTGATCGGCGCGTACGGCGCGTCCAAGGCCGCACTGATCCGCCTCACCGAGGAACTGGCGTGGCAGCTCGGGCCGAAGGTGCGCGTGAACGCCGTCGCGCCCGCCGTGGTGAAGACGAAGTTCGCCGAGGCGCTGTACACCGGCCGCGAGGAGGAAGCCGCGCAGCAGTACCCGATGAAGCGCCTCGGCACGCCGGAGGACGTCGCCTCGCTCGTCGCCTTCCTCTGCTCGGACGGCGCTTCGTGGATCACCGGCGAGACCGTGCGCGTCGACGGCGGCATGCTCGCCACCGGCACCGCGGGTTAGCGGGTCAGTCCGCCGCCACGCCCAGCACGTCGAGGAACGCGGCCGCGGCCGGTGTCAGCCCGGCCGCGTTCCACACCAGGTGCTCCACCCGCGACGGCCCGTCCACGATCGGCAGCGTGACCACCCCGCTGAGCCGCGGCGTGTACCGCGACGGCAGCACGGCGACCCCGAGTCCCTCCCGGATCAACCCCGCCATCAGCTCCGCGGTCGTCACCTCGAACGCCACCTCGCGCTGCAACCCCGCCGCGGCGAACGCCTGATCGGCCTGCGCCCGCCCCGGCGACCCCGCCGGGAAGTCGACGAACAACTCCTCCGCGAGCGCCTGCAGCGTCGTTTCGGCGCGCTGGGCAAGAGGATGCGACGGCGCGACCACGGCGACGTGCTCGTCACGCGCGAGTTCGTGCCCGCGCACGCCTTCAGGTCGCGTGTTCGGCGCCAGCCCCAGGAACGCCAGATCGAGCCCGCCGTGGCGGACCTGCTCGACGAGTTCGTGACTGGGCGCCATCCGCAACGCGACCCGCACCTGCGGATACCTGTCCCGGAACACCTTCAAAGCGGCGGGCAGGTCCACGGCGGCGACCGTCGGGATCACGCCGACCACGACCCGTCCGCGCACCTCCCCCACCGCCGCCGCGACCTCGGCCGCCGCCCGTTCGGCGAAGTCGAGGCACTGCCGGGCGGACGGCAGGAACGCCGCACCCGCCGCGGTCAGCCGGACGCTGCGGCTGGTGCGGTCGAACAGCCGGGCGCCGAGCTCGCGTTCGAGGCGCGCGATCTGGTGGCTGAGCGCGGACTGCACGACGAGGCAGCGCTGGGCCGCCTTGGTGAAGCCGCCGGTCTCGGCGACCGCCACCACGTACCGCATCTGCTGGAGTTCCACCGATCCATCTTGAATCACGATGGATCGGATGAAAAGCATGTGTTGGACTCATTGATCGCGCCGCCGAACACTGGACGACGTGAGCAACTACCTCCGCATTGCCTCAGCCGCGTTCGCGCCGGTGGTCTGGGGATCGACCTACGTGGTCACCACCGAGTTGCTGCCGGCCGGGCATCCGCTGTTCGCCGGTCTGCTCCGCGCGCTGCCCGCCGGCCTGATCGCGCTGGCGCTCACCAGGACGCTGCCGCGCGGTCCGTGGTGGTGGCGAGCCGCCGCACTGGGCGTGCTCAACATCGGCATGTTCTTCCCGTTCCTGTTCATCGCCGCCGAACGCCTGCCCGGTGGCGTCGCGGCCACGCTGGGCGCCGCGCAACCGCTGGTGGTGGCGTTGCTGGCGGTGGGCCTGCTGAAGGAGAGCCCGTCGGCGTGGCGGTTCGCGTGGGGCGTGATCGGCGTCGTCGGCGTCGGGCTGGTGGTGCTCGGCCCGGCCGCCGGATTCGACTTGATCGGCGTGCTGGCCGGACTGGGCGGCGCCGCGACCATGGCGCTCGGGGTGACGCTGACGAAGAAGTGGGGCAGGCCCACCGAGGTCGGCCCGACGGCGTTCGCGGGCTGGCAGCTGACCGCGGGCGGGCTGTTCCTGGTGCCGGTGACTTTCCTGTTCGAGGGCCCGCCGCCCGCGATCGGCCTGGCTGCCGCGGCCGGTTACCTGTGGCTCGGCGGCATCGGCGGCCTGCTCGCGTACGTCCTGTGGTTCCGCGCGATCACCACGCTGCCGGTCACGTCGGTCTCGATGCTCGGCCTGCTGTCCCCGATGGTCGCCGCGCTGCTCGGCGTCGTCGTGCTCGGTCAGACGCTGAACCCGGTGCAGCTCACCGGTTTCGCGCTCGCGCTGGCGGCGATCGTCGCCAGCCAGCGTCCCGCACCCGTTCTCGCCAAAGGAGTTCTCCAGTGAAGATCGCAGTCGTCGGCGCCGCGGGCATGGTCGGATCGCGGGTGGTGACCGAGGCGGTGCGCCGGGGTCATGACGTGACGGCGGTGTTCCGCGGCCCGGTTCCCCCGGTGCCGGCCGGAGTGCGTGGCGTGCGCGGAGATGCGACCGACCGTGAGCTGATGGACGGTCTTCTGTCCGGAGTGGACGGTGTGGTGGCCGCCACCCGGCCGCGCCCCGGCGAGGAGTCCGCCGTCGGCCCGGCGACCCGGACGTTGCTGGACGCCGCGCTCGCCACCCGCACCAGGATCCTCGTCGTGGGCGGCGCCGCGCCGCTGCGAGCACCGGGCGGGTCGGGCCTCGTGTTCGACAACAACCGTTACGTGCCAACGGACATCCGCGCCATCGCGGCGGCGAGCGTGCACCAGTTCGAGGTATGCCGGGCGCATGCGGCGGACTGGGTCTACCTCAGTCCGCCCGCGCTGCTCGAACCCGGCGAGCGCACCGGCGGCTACCGGCGCGGCGGGGGCGTGCTGCTCACCGACCCGTCCGGCGCGTCCCGGATCTCGGCGGAGGACCTGGCCGTGGCGGTGCTGGACGAGCTCGCGAACCCAGGCACGGACCGGCACTTCACGGTCGGGTACTGAGATCCAGCGCCAGGACGGTCTCGCCGTCCTCGTCGATCTCCCCGGTCGGCTCGAACCCGAACGCGCGGTAGAACGGCTCGGGTGAGCCCTCCCCCGGCACGCAGCTGGTCAACAGCTCGGCCGCCCCTGCCGCGCGCACCAGCTCCACGACCTCGTTCAGGATCGCGGTGCCGTAACCGCGGCCCTGCACGTCCGCGCCCACGAGCAGGCGCCACAGGAAGTAGGGCCCGCGGATGCCGGGCTGAGGGGTCACGTTCCAGCTCAGCATCACGAAGCCGACCGCGTCCTCACCGTCGTAGACCGCGCGGAACCACGGGTTGGCGCTGGGGTGCTGCGCGGCGTGCTCGAAGGACTTCTCGACGGACGCGACGAACTGTTCCTGATCCGGACGCACGCGCACGGCGATCACGGCGGCACGGTTGGCGTCGGTGACCTCGACGAGGCGGATCTGAGCGGTCATGCCCAGGAGTCTGCCCGGTCAGCGGGTCGTGCTCGGGAACAACGGCTGCGTCGACTGCAGAAAGGACGACGTCGCCGTCGGCGCCGTGGTGTCCGGCATCGACGGCGGCGTCTCCTGGAATTTCGAGGTGTTCGGCGGGTGCTCGGGCTTCGTGGCCGACGGCGGTGTGTTGTGCGGGCTCGACGACGGCGTCGTCTGCGTCGGGGACTTCTCCGGCGGCGTCGAGTGCGGTGACGATGACGGCGACGGCTCGGTGGACGTGGACGTCGGCACCGGCGAAGCGGGTTGCACGGGTTCGGCGGGCGCACCCGGCAACACGGCCAGTGCCACCGCCACAACGCCCACGGTCGCCGCCGCACTCCCCACCACCGCGATGGTCCGCCGCCGTGACCGCACCGCCCGTCCGCGAGAGATCAGATCGGCTGCCGTGACGGCACGCGGCGGCGTCCCTTCCGCGTGCAATGCGGAGAAAGTCGCCCTCAGGTCGTCTTCGCGAACCATCACACCTCCAGCCTCAAATGATCGAACTCCGGACCGAGCTTGCGCCGCAGAGTCTCCAGGCCCTTGCTGCTCTGGGACTTCACGGTGCCGGTCGAGCAGCCGAGCGCGGCCGCGGTGTCCTCCACGCTCAGGTCGTGCCAGAAGCGCAGCACGAGGACCGCGCGCTGGCGTGCGGGCACCCCCGACAGCGCCTGCCACACGACGAGCCTGTCCTCCGTCGCCGCGACGGAGGACAGGCCCTCTGGAGGGGTGTCGGTGAGCTTCTCCCTGCGCCAGCGGACCTTCCGGCGTTCGGCGAGGAACGACCGGACGACGATCTGCCGCAGGTACGGTTCGAGCCCCTCCCGGTCGGCCAGCTTCGGTCCGGCCAGGTAGAGCTTCAGGAACGCCGACTGCATCACGTCCTCGGCCTCGTGCCAGTTGCCGCACAACAGGAACGCGGTGAAGCGCATCGAGTCGGCGCACCGGTCGAAGAGTTGGGTGAACTCGGCTTCCCAGTTCAGGGGATGTCTCCTAGCGACCAGGCTTCGAGCTGGTCGGCAGCGGGGTCGTCTCCGGGGGCGTCGACGACGTCGGGTGCGGCGGGGTGGTCTCCGGGTACGTGGGCCGCGTCGGGCTCGGCGGCATGGTGGTCGGCGGGTGCGCCGGCTTCGTCGAGGTCGGCGACGGCATGGAGGTCGGCGGCAGCGTGGGGGTCGGCGACACCGACGTCGGCGGGTACTCCGGCTTCGTGGTCGACGGCACGGGCGACTGCGTGGAACTCGGCGTCGTCGGCAGCGGGGTCGTGGAGATCGTCGGAGCCTGCCCGGGCGTGCCACCGCCCGACAGCGCCAGCGCGGGTACCGCGATGCCGACGCCACCGAGCACGACGGCTCCTGCCACGATCATCATTCGCTTGCGCACTACGAAACTCCAACGGGGTCGGTGGCGCCCTCTTCAGGCACCCTCACCCGTATCCATGCGGTCGGCCGCCGGTCCGGTTGCCCGTGTGTCCTGGATCACGATCTCGACGCATCGGGCCCGTTCCGCCGCCTCGTCCAGCACCGTGCGCCGGGGTTCCGGCACGTCCAGGACACGTTCCTCGGCGATGGAGAAGACGTCCGCGAGCCTCCGGTCGTTGCGCAGGACGTCCAGCGACTGCCAGTCACCGCCGAGCACGACGCCGTCCAGCTGGGCGAGCCGCGGGACCAGCACGCGGAACACGTCGTCCGCCGCCGCCTGGAGCGCGACCCGTGCCTGCCCCTCGCGGCGCCGGGCGAACCGCTGCTGCGACCACCCGCCGGCCTTGTTGCGGCCGTGCACCTGTTTGCGGTCGGTCGCGGACACCTCGACCTTGCCGCCGAACGCCACACCGACGCTGTGGCCGCCGAGCCGCACGAGCACCAGGCCGATCCGGCGCGGTCTGGCGAGGTTTTCGACTACCTCTTCTACAGAGGTACCGCCGCGGGTCGCGAACGTGGCCGTCGCGCCGTCCGCGGCGGTGATGACGAGCTCGTGTTCCCGGATCCGGACGTCGACGGCGCCGTGCCGGTCGGCGAACCTGCCGATCCACCCCTGCACGCGTTCCGGTTCGACCTCGACGGCCCGTCCACCGGGAACCGGCCGCACCCTGCTCATCCTGCCGCCGCTGCGTGGCGCTGGGGGACGATTCCGGGCTGTCCCCACCCCGAGATACTCCCGAGCGGGCAAAAGACGCCCAGGCGGCGCGACAGGCCGTCAGGAGCCCAAGCCAGGGCGGTGAGGTCGGTCACCGTGCACACAGTAGAGCCATCTCAACACGAGGCGTGAACGGCACACGGATGTTACTGATCGGTTCGGAATGCTTGACAGATGAGTCTCGAAAGCGTGAACTCATCAACCGTATGGATTAACCATTGACTCCATCCGGCTCCGACCAGCGACGTTCACGGACGGGTAGGGTCACTGGGGCGTGATCTTATGACAGCGGGGAGTCACCATGACCACTGCTGCCGGTCGACCAACACTGACCGTTGAAGAGACAGACTCAACGGGCCACGGCAGCCTTACACAGCTCTTGACGACGGGACCGTTCCCGGAAGCGTTGAGGGCTGCCATCAAGGCGAGCCGTCTCAGCCTCGACCGCATCCAGCACCGGTTGGCACTGCGCGGCGTGACCATCAGCGTCGCGACGCTCAGCTACTGGCAGTCCGGCCGCCGAAGGCCGGAACGCCCTGAATCGCTGGAGGCACTCAGGCACCTCGAGTCGGTCTTGGGCGTGCCTCAGTCGGGTCTGTCGGCGCTGCTCGGCCCACCTCGTCCGCGAGGTCGCCGTTGCCGCCCGACGACGATGATGCCGATCGACGCGCTCTGGGCGCGTCGGGAGCGGGTCGCGAACCTGCTCTCGAAGGTCGACACATCCTCCGACTTGAAGCTCGGGCGGATCAGCCAGCACGACCGCATCGAGATCTCTGCCGACGGCGGGCAGAAATCCGTGTGGGTGCGCCAGATCCTGCGTGCGGAGCAGGACGGGCCGGACCGCTGGGCGCTCGTGTTCGAGACCGAGGAGTCCGATGTGCTCCCCGAGATCGTGAACGTGCGCAACTGCCACCTGGGCCGGATCGCTCGCGACCACGAGGCCAACATCATGGTCGCCGAGATGATGTTCGAACGTCCGCTGACCCGCGGCGAGACCCTCATCATGGAATACCAGCTGGTGTTCCCGGAGGGCCACGCTCCCAAGGGCAACAACACGTTCGCGCGCAAGTTCCGTCTCCCGGTCCGCGAGTACGTCATCGAGGTCCGTTTCGACGAGACGAACCTGCCGTCGCGCGTGCAGCAGTACAGCGTGCCGGCGGGCGACGAGACGCCGTCGCGGCGACGCAACCTGACCGTGGACACGGGCGGCGGCGTACATGCCGTGGCGCTCGGGTTCGGTCCGGGTGTGTTCGGCATCCGCTGGGAGTGGCCGAACCGCTAGCCGGTTCCTGTGGTTCTTGAAGCAAAGAGAAGGCCCCCGGCTCGCGAGCCGGGGGCCTTCTCATTGTCAGCAAGCACGTAACACCCACCCCGCGACGGGCAGGGTCACGGAGCGGATAGAAACCCGGTCCCAGCCCCCCCCCACGGCCACC
>NZ_JBSGXZ010000082.1:0-12524 GCF_053610285.1 Lentzea sp. NPDC054927 | reverse complement strand
TATGTCTGGCATCAATCTGGTCTTGCTCTCAAAGGAACTACCTCGACGAGGAGGTAATTCATATATTACTGGCTGTGTTATCGGCACGCTGTTGAATTCTCAAAGAACACGCGCTCACCGGTTCCAGTCTCCGTTTCCGGAGGCTTTCTCTCGGGGCTTGTGTTGAAAGCTTAGCCAGTTCGTTTTCGCTTTGTCAAATCGGCCGTTTCGGTCTCTTTGGCGCCGCGCAAACTCGCTTCGCATTCAGTTTTTGCTTGGTTCAGAAGTTATCTGAGAAGCTTTTCCGGTGTCAAATCGGGGTCATTTTCAGATCCCGGACAGCACGGTAGGCCGTTCATTTACTTCTGGGGGTTTGACGCCGTGAGACTTTACCCGGCCCGATCCGCGGTGTCAACCGCTCGTTCCGGGGTCTCGCTTGCGACTTGGAGAAAGTTACTCACGGGGAGATCCAAAGTCAAATCGCCTGGTCAGCGGGCTGCTTGATCGGCACCGACGGGGATGGAGCAGCCTGCTTGGCCCCGACCGGACGCGGTCGCAGCCACAGGGTGATGGAGCGAAGACCCTCCATCGCCCGCACGATCTGGTCCGGCGAAGCGGCCTGACCGGTCACCAACGGCACCAGGTCGTAGCCCCAGACGCCGAACTCCTTCAGGACCGTCACCGGATCGTCACCGAATTCGGCAGTCGCGGTCGCCGAGAACTCCAGGAGCACCTGCGGCCGGTCACGGCGCAACAGCCGGACGAGTCCCGCGAGCGCGCGATGTCCACGTCCAGGCGTGTCGACCCGCACGACGGAAAGTTTCATGCCCTGCACCAGGGCGATCTCTTCGAGTTCCTTGTCCAGGCGCACCGACCGCACCCGAGCAACGTCCTCGCCGGCATCCGCGGCCAGCGGCGAGACGGACACACCACCGGTCAACGTCGGTGCGACGGCCAGTTCGCCGGCGCTCTCCCACGCCGCACCCTCGATCACGGTCAGACGAGAGGCAACAGCAGCAGGCAGGTTCGACGAGACGTTGTGCTTCAACAGCGCCGCGGCACCGGCGTCCGGTTCAACGGCGACAACCGCGCCCATCAGCCCGAGCCGCGACAACACCCTGATCGAGTGGTACCCGACGTACGCGCCGACATCGAGGAAGATCCCGTCCGGCTCGACCAGCGAGTCGAGCAGCGCCGCGAGCTCCGGTTCCCACACGCCGTTGGACGACAACAGCGGAAGCATGAACGCGTCGTCGGCGGGCAGCCGCATCATGCCCGCGTCGCACAACACCAACGACGAACGCACCGCGGGCGCGTCACCAGCGGTCTCGTGCTGACGCACCACCACACGCCGCAACGCGTCCGCGGTCTGTTGTGCCTGGTTCGCGGCACGGATCGCGGAGTCCAACCGCGTGTCGCGCTCTCGGAACACCTCGACGACCTTGGACTCCAACGAGTCGATGCGGTCCAACGTCCGATCGAGCGCCACGGTCAGCTTGTCGATCCGCTCGGCCAGGACGTCGTCCGCCTTCGCGCGCTTGGCCGCCTCACCGATGACCGCGTCCTCGATGTCCCGCAGCCGGCGTCCCTGACCGGCCATGTCCGCGCGCACGCGCACGACCCCGTCGTCGACGCCGATCAGCTGGTCGCCGAAGTGCGACTGGCGTTCCGCGACCTGCTCGACCTCGGCGCGCAGCAGCTCCAGCTCGCCCGCACCGACTCCGGCCTTCAGCGCGTCCTGCCGGTTGACCAGCTCGGACACCGTGCGCTCGACCCCGTCGATCAAGGTGTGCAGCACCTGGCGCATGTGGTTGTCGTAGTGGTCCAACGCGCGCAACACGACCTTGCGCAACGCGGGTGCCATCGGCGTCCGATGAGGGCCGTCCACGTTGGGCTGGCGCAGTAACGCGTGCTTGGCCGACTGCAGCGCGAGCATCGGGTCGACCTCGGGCTTCGGCTTCGGCCGGCGGGCCCGCCATCCCCGGTACGAGTGCTCGACGCGTTCACGAAGGATCTCGCTCACCCGCGCGACCGACCGCACCGACAGCATGTGGTCACGGCCGGCCGCACCCAGCGCGGCCGCGGTCGGCAGGTCGTCGGCCAGCGAGCGCAGCAGCTTCGCGGCCGCCTGCACGTCGGGTTCGGAGCCCTGGTGACACGGCACGAGAACAGCCGTCTTGCCAAACAGCTCCGCGACGGCACCGTGGTCGGACGCCACCACGGGAACCCCGCGCACGGCCAGGTTGGCCAGGCGCAGCGCGATCCGGTCGTCCGCCCCACCGCGGTGCAACGACACCACGGCATCGGCGGTCAGACACGCGTCCTCGTCCTCGACCAGGGAAATCCGCTGGTCTGAGGAGGTGGCGAGGCGCAGTCGCTCGGCGGCCTCGGGGTGGTCGAACGACCCGGACACCGCGATTCGCAGCTCGACGTCCGAACGGTCCGGGAACGCGCTCAAGAACGCCGACACCGCACCCAGCACGTTGCCGGGCCGGTCGAGAGCGTGGTCCGCGATCGCCGCGAACACCACCACTTCGCCGGACTCGTGCTCACGCGCGCCAACGTCGTGCACCGGCACGGGCACCACACGCACGATGGGCCCGCCGATGCGTTCCGCGGCAGCGCGCGACACGTCCGACGACAACCAAAGCTCGTTCACGCCGGTGCGGTCGTCCGCGGCGTTGGCGTCCAACGCGACTTCGACGACAAACCGTCCGGCAGGCACCTCGTCCGCGGCAGAAGTCCTCACCACAACGGGATAACCAGCGGAAGTCGACACCGGCAGCCCGGACGCACGGGCGGCGGCGAGCATCAGCTCCGCCAACGGTCCGGAACCCACGACGGACACGCCGAGCTGGTCGAGCAGCGCGGGTCCTTCTTCCCGGGGCTGCGGCACGGCCGGCGCGGGCAACCGCCCGGAAGCCACGCCCACCCCGGCACACCACTCGCGCCAGGCGTCCGCGTCCGCACCGAAAGGCGCGGGGAACTGTTCCTGCAACGACGAGTCAGCACGCCACACGGCGTCGGCCCAGCGCGTGCCACCGTTCACGGTCGGCTCGCACGCCCAGATGAGGAACCCACCACCACCGTCTTCACCGAACGCCGGCAGCGGAGTCGGCGAAGCGGCCCGGTAGTCGGCACGCAGCTCGGACGGGATCTGCGTCCCGTCGATCAGCGAGTCGAACCGGTACGGCACGGGCTGCACGCTCCAGCCACATCGCACCAGTTCGGCGCGGTAGGCGGTGCACAGCTCGGCGATCTCCGGGTGTTCCGAGAGCAGCACACGGGGCCGTTCCGCGAAGTCAGCGGACAGCAGCCACGGCCGGCGCGGGTCGAACCCGCGGAAGTGCACGGTCAGCAGGTCCTGCCCGACGACGGCCAGCGTCCCGGACTCGGTGCGGTGCAACGGCCTGTCCGCCACGTTCCACGCCGACACGCCGACCCGTGCGTCGCGCACGACGAAGTGCGGCACGATCGCGGGCATGTCCAGCGAGGTCAGATAGGGCTCGGAGCCTTCGCCGACCGCGATGAAACCGGGGTCGAACGCACCCAGTTCGTGCAGCTCGGCAGGCCCCGGCTGCAGACCGTCGGACGGCAACGGCCGCAACGTGCGTGGCAGTAACACGACCGGTGCGGTGCGCAACGCCTCCAGGACGAGCTTCGTGAGCGACCCGAACACCTGGACCCACGGGTCGAGGTACAGCACGGGCATGCCCTGCGACAGCAACGCCTCGAGCAGCCTCGGCAGCATCGCGGCCTTCAGCTCAGCAGCGTCCAGTGAGGTCGCGAGCACGCGCAGCTCGACCTCGGACACGCCGATCTCCAGCGGCGTGATCAGCCCTGGTCCCGAGTGTTCCGGCTGCGCGTCCACGATCAGCGCGACGAACCGGCCCTCCGGGTGTTCCGCGAGGAACGAGCTGGACAGGACCTTGACCGCGGGCAGTTCCGCCGCCGTGGCGACCGTGCACGCGCAGATCGTCGGCTGGAACTCGGGCACATCTGTCACGGAGAGCAACGTATCGGCCTCACAGCACCGGAAGAAGAGTGCGCAACTCGTACGGGGTGACGCTACGACGGTACGCGTCCCACTCCGTCCTCTTGTTGCGCAGGAAGAAGTCGTAGACGTGCTCGCCCAGCGCCTCGGGGAGCAGCTCCGAGTTCTCCATCTCGGTGAGCGCCTCACCGAGGTTCTGCGGCAGGTTCGCGTAGCCAGCGGCACGGCGTTCGCGGTCGGTCAGCGACCACACGTCGTCCTCGGCGGGCGGCGGCAGTTCGTAGCCCTTCTCGATGCCCTTGAGCCCGGCGGCCAGGATCACCGAGTAGGCGAGGTACGGGTTGCACGCGGAGTCCAGCGAACGGACCTCGACGCGGCGCGACGACGACTTGCCCGGCGAGTACATCGGCACCCGGACCAGCGCCGAGCGGTTCGCGTGACCCCAGCACACGGCCGTGGGGGCTTCACCGCCGACGATCAGCCGCTTGTACGAGTTGACCCACTGGTTCGTGACGCCGGAGATCTCACGCGCGTGCTTGAGGATGCCCGCGACGAACTGCTTGCCGATGTCGCTGAGCTGGTACGGGTCCTCGTCGTCGTAGAAGGCGTTGCGGTCGCCCTCGAACAGCGAGAAGTGCGTGTGCATGCCCGACCCGGGCTGGTCGGAGAACGGCTTGGGCATGAACGAGGCGCGCACAGCCTGCGTGATCGCGACCTCCTTCACCACGTAGCGGAAGGTCATGACGTTGTCCGCCATGGTCAGCGCGTCGGCGTAGCGCAGGTCGATCTCCTGCTGGCCGGGCGCGCCCTCGTGGTGGCTGAACTCGACGGAGATGCCCATCGCCTCCAGCGCCTCGATGGCGTGGCGGCGGAAGTGCGTGGCCGTCTCGTGCGAGGTCTGGTCGAAGAAGCCGCCGTTGTCCGCGGGCTCCGGCTCGCTGCCGTCCGCGGGCAGGCCCTTGAGCAGGAAGAACTCGATCTCCGGGTGCACGTAGCAGGTGAACCCGGCCTCGCTGGCCTTCGACAGCGTCCTGCGCAGCACGTGCCGCGGGTCGGCCCACGACGGGGAGCCGTCCGGCATGGTGATGTCGCAGTACATGCGTGCCGAGTAGTTCGAGCCGTCCGGTGTCTGCCACGGCAGCACCTGGAACGTGGCGGGGTCCGGCTTCGCGACCATGTCCGACTCGTAGACGCGGGCGAAACCCTCGATCGCCGAGCCGTCGAACCCGATGCCCTCGCTGAATGCGCCCTCGAGCTCGGCCGGCGCGACCGCCACGGACTTCAAGAAGCCCAGGACGTCGGTGAACCAGAGCCGGACGAACCGGATGTCGCGTTCCTCGAGCGTGCGGAGCACGAACTCCTGCTGGCGGTCCATAGGGCGCAGCTTAAGGGCTGGAGAGTCTCTACGATCAACGCATGTCCGCCCGTTGGTTGTTGGTTTGCGCACTCGCCCTGCTCACGAGCTGCACGTCCGGTGGAGATCTCCCCGATGGTGCGACGTTGCTCTCGAAGTCGGCGGAGTCGATGCGCTCGGTCAAGAGCGTCCACTTCACCCTCAAGGTGGACGGTGAGCTCCCGGACGTGCCGGTGAAGGAGGCCGACGGCGACCTCACGTCGGCCGGTGACTCCAAGGGCACCGCCAAGGTGACGTTCGCCGGGCAGCTGTTGTCCATCGAGTACGTGCTGACCGGCGGAAACCTGCACTTCAAGGGCCCGACGGGTGGCTACACGAAGCTGCCGGCCGCGTTCGCGGGCCAGGTCTACGACCCGTCGGCGATCCTGAACCCCGAGAAGGGCGTGGCCAAGGTCCTGGCCTCCTCGAAGGACGCGAAGACGAAGTCATCCGGTGACGTGTCGGTGGTCGAGGCGACGGTGCCGAAGGACGTGGCGTCCGGCCTGGTGCCGGGCATCTCCGCGGACGTGAAGGCGACGTTCTCGATCGACAAGGACAACAAGCTCAAGAGCGCGTTGTTCGAGCTGCCCGGTGGTCAGAAGGTCGACATCGGACTGACCGACTTCGACAAGCCCGTCACGGTCACGGCGCCTGCGTAGTGCTGGCGAGGAAACGATGAGGAAAGTCGCTCTCGCCGCGTCCGGCGCGGCCGTGCTGCTGGGCGCGCTCGACGCGTACGTCGTCGTCGGTGTCCTCACGGACATGGTGCGCGACCTCGGCATCGCGGTGAACGACCTGGAAGAGGCGACGCCGATCGTCACCGGGTACCTGCTCGGGTACGTGGCGGGCATGCCGTTGCTCGGCCAGCTGTCGGACCGATTCGGCCGGCGGTTCGTGCTGCAGGTGTCGCTGCTCGGGTTCCTGGTCGGCTCGGTGATCACGGCGCTGGCCGCCGACGTGCCGCTGCTGGTCGCCGGACGCGTGGTGCAGGGCCTGGCCGGCGGTGCTTTGCTGCCGGTCACGATGGCGCTGGTCGCGGACCTGTGGGAAGAGAACAAACGGTCCACCGCTCTCGGGACCGTTGGTGCCGCACAAGAGCTGGGGTCTGTTCTCGGCACGCTGTACGGCATCGCGGTCGCGTCACTGTTCAACGCGTTGCCGTTGTTCGAGGCGTGGGAGCCGCAGAGCTGGCGATGGGTGTTCTGGGTGAACGTCCCGTTGGCGGTCATCGCGATGGTGATCGTGCAACGGTCCGTGCCGAACACACGGCGACCCGTCCGCATCGACGTCGTGGGCGGGGTGCTGCTCGCGCTCGCGTTGTCGTTGCTGGTGGTGGCGCTCTACAACCCGAAGCCCGAGGAGTCCTTGCTGCCGTCCTGGGGCTGGCCGCTGCTCATCGGCGCGTTCGTGGTTCTCGCGGCGTTCTTCGTGTGGGAACGCCGTACTGCCGTGCGGCTCATCGATCCCGAAGGTGTGCAGTGGCGGCCGTTCTGGGCGGTGCTCGGGGTGTCGCTCGCCGCCGGTGCCGCGTTGATGGTGACGCTGGTCGACGTGGAGTTGTTCGCGCAGACCGTGTTGCGCCGCGACTCGGCGGCCGCGGCGACCCTGCTCACCCGGTTCCTGATCGCGTTGCCGGTCGGGGCCGTCCTGGGTGGATTCCTCGCATCGCGATTCGGCGACCGCTGGGTGTCCTTCGGTGGACTCGCGATCGCATCGGTTTCGTACGTGTTCATCGCTCAGTGGCCCGCTGACGTCAGCGGGCTCGTCCTCACGCGTGACCTGGCCATCGCCGGTTTCGGGCTGGGCCTGGTCATCGCGCCGTTGTCCGGTGCTGTGCTGCGTGTTGTGCCGTCAGTGCGTCACGGCGTGGCGTCGGCGTTCGTCGTCGTCGCGCGCATGACGGGCATGCTCGTGGGTGTGGCGGCGTTGTCCGCGTGGGGACTTCACCGGTTCCGCGAGCTCACGGCTGGTCTCAACACCCCAGTGCCGTGGGGTGTCGAGAAAACCGTGTACGCGCAGCAGTTGGCCGAGTACCAGCGCAGGCTCACCGAGGCGCTGCTCACCGAATACCACGAGATCTTCCTGATCACGGCGGTGATCTGCGCGCTCGGGGCGCTGGGCTCAGTCCTGCTGCCAGGTCGTCGTCAGCAGACGGAATCCGTTTCCGGCAGCCTCAAGTCCGCCAGGTAGTTGGTACCCACACCGTCCACACAGCCGATGCCAGCCAGGAACGCCGTGTGCTGGTTTCCGTTGTACGTCAGCAAACGCGCCCCAAGTGCCTGCGCGAGGTCCACGCCGGACTGGTAGGGCGTCGCCGGGTCGCCGGTCGTCGAGATCACCAGCACCTGCGGCAGCCCGCTCACGTTCGGCGCATGTGGTTCCGACGTGTGCGGGGCCGGCCAGAACGCGCACGGGCCGAGCGCGGTCTCGTCGGTGGGGATCGTGTCGTTGCCCAGGAGTTCCAGCAGCCTCCGACGGTTGGACTCCAGGGTGGCACGGTCCTTGATCGGCGGTTCGTCGACGCAGCGGATGGCCACGAACGCGTCCTGGATGCGGCTGTAGGTGCCGTCCGGGGCGCGGCCGAGGTACTGGTCCGCGAGCTGGAGCAGGGTGGTGCCCTTGTTCTGCTTCAGCTCCTGCAGGCCCTTGAGCGCCGTCTCCCACAGCCGGTCCGAGTACATCGCCTGGATGAGGGCGGTGTTCGCGTCCGAGTGGGACAGCTTGCGGTCGCCGACCTGCATCGGGGTCTTCTTGAGCGGCTCGATCATCTGCCGGAACTTGGACTCGGCGGTGGCCGCGTCCCTCCCGATAGGACAGTCGCGTTGCGCGCACCAGCCCGCGAACCGCTGGAACGACTCGTCGAAGCCCTGCGCCTGACGTGCCGACGCGGCCACCTTGTCGCTGTTGGCCTCCACCGCGCCGTCGAGCACCATCGCGCGCACGTTGCGAGGGAACATCTCGGCGTACAACGTGCCGATGCGCGTGCCGTAGGAGTAGCCGAGGTAGCTCAGCTTCTTCTCCCCCAGCGCGCCGCGCAGCACGTCGACGTCACGCACGACGTCCCGGGTGCCGACGTTGCGCAGCAGGTTGATGCCGCTGCGTTCGGCGCACCGGTCGACGAAGAACTTGTTCTCCTGTTCGGTCTGGTTCGCGCTCTCACCCTTGGGCCGCAGCCGTTGCGCGTCACGTTCCGCGTCGGTCAGGCACTGCACGCGGGGCTGGCTCGCCCCGACGCCGCGCGGGTCGAAGCCCACCACGTCGAACCGCTTGCCGACCGGGTTGTTCGGCTGCATGTTCGCGACGTGCGCCATGCCCGAACCACCCGGACCGCCGGGGTTCACCACCAGGGAACCGACCCTCCGATCCTTTTCGGTGGCGGGCCGGCGCAGCAGTCCGACGGTGATCGTCCCCGCGTCCGGATTCCCGTAGTCGAGAGGAACGTGCAGTCGCGCGCACTGGATGCCCTCGCGCTCGTACAGGCCCTTGCTCTTCGCGTCGATCGCGTAGGGCTGGCACGCACCCCACGACAACACCTGCTCGTAGAAGCGCGCCAGCCCCTTGCGCGCGGCGACGGGGCTGCCGTCGATGCGCGCGTAGGACGTGGACGTGCCGAGCAGAACGATCAAGGCGAACAGGGCCGCAGTGACTCGGGATCGCCTCTTCGTCATTAGGCGCACCGGGTTCCGTCGGCGGGCAATGTCTGGTCGATCAGGTACTTCACGCCGGCGTTGTCCACGCACCCCACGCCCTGCAGGAAGACCGTGTGCTGGACACCTTCGTAGGTGAGCAGCCGCGAGTTGAGCGCTTTGGCCAGGTTCACGCCGGCCTCGTACGGCGTGGCGGGGTCACCGGTCGTGGAGATGACCAGCAGCGGCGGGATGCCGTCGGCCTTGGGCGGACCCGTGCGGGCGCTCACCGGGGCAGGCCAGAACGCGCACGAGTCGAGCGCCGCACCAGGAGGGTTGCCGTCGTCGAGGAACGGCGCCGCCTCCTTGTACTTCTTCGCGGTGTCCAACAGCGCGTTCTTGTCCGTCAGCCGTTGGTCGTCAACGCAGTGCACAGCGTTGAACGAGTCGGTGATCGTCGAGTAGTTGCCCTGGTCATCACGGTCGAGGTAGGCGTCGGCGAGGCTGATCAGCACCCGGCCGCGGCCGTTCTTGAGCTCCTTGAGGCCGTCCAGCAGCAGAGGCCACAGCTGCTCCGAGTACAACGCCTGGATCGCGGCGGTGATCGCGTCGTTGTAGGAGAGTTTGCGGTCCCCGACGGTGACCGGCTTCTCGATCAACGGTGTCGTGAGCTGGCGAAAGCTCGTGTTGGCATCGTCACCGAGCGGGCAATCGCCCTTCTCCCGACACCACTTCACGAACTCGTTGAACGCTTTCTGGAAGCCGGCGCCCTGAGCGACCAGCGACGCGAGCTGGTCCTGTGTCGGGTCGACGGCGCCGTCGAGGATGAGTGCGCGCACGTTCTGGGGGAAGGTCTCGGCGTACTCGGTGCCTATGCGGGTGCCGTACGAGTAGCCGACATAGCTCAGCTTCGCGTCGCCGAGCGCAGAGCGAAGGACATCCATGTCCTTAACTACGTCCCGCGTGCCCAAGTTGGCGAGCATTGAAGCCCCGAATTTTGTACCGGCCGCACACTTCTCGGCATATGCCTTGTTCTCTTGCTCCGTTTGGGCGATTCCAGCCGGACTCGTGTCGATGTCAAGGTCCAAACGTTCCGCATCGCGCTCCGGTCCGGTCAGACATTTGACCGCCGGTTCGCTCGCGCCGACACCCCGCGGGTCGAACCCGACAAGATCAAACCGCTTGGCGAGCTCGGTCTTGCGGTAGTCCGAGACCATGCCAGCGGCCGCCGCCATGCCGGACGCACCTGGCCCGCCGGGGTTGATCAACAGCGAGCCGATCTTCTGCCCGGTCGCCTTGTACCGGAGCACGCCGACGGTGATCGTGTCGCCGTCCGGCTTCGCGTAATCGAGCGGAACCTGCAGACGGGTGCACTCGACGTCGCGCTTGCTCCCAAAGGCCGACCGACTCGACCCGGTGGTCGCGAACGGCGCGCAGTCCTGCCAGCCGAGCTGCTGACCGTAGAACTTCTCCAGTCCGGCGGGGACTGTTCCGGCCGGTCCCGCCTTCTCGAGGGACACGCCAGGCTTGGCCGCCCCCTCGATGATCGACGTGCAGGACGCGACAAGGGGAATGACGAGCAACACGCTCAAGAGACGGACCACAGCCCGATGGTATGGGAGATGATGAGGGCATGCCGCAGCTTCGGATCGCGCTCGCCCAGGTCAACGCCACTGTCGGCGACCTCGAGGGCAACGCTTCGTTGGTCGTGGAATGGTCTCGCAAAGCCCGCGAAGGCGGCGCGCACCTCGTCGTCTTCCCCGAAATGGTCCTGACCGGCTACCCGGTGGAAGACCTGGCGATCCGCACGTCCTTCGCCCGCGCCTCCGCCGAAGCCCTGGAAAACCTCGCAGGCACCCTCAACGAGTCCGGCTTGGGCGACATCGCCGCGTTCGTCGGCTACCTGGAACACGACTCCGTGGGCCCGCGCAACGCCGTAGCCGTGCTGCAGGGCGGGCGTGTCATGGCCAAGCAGAGCAAGCACCACCTGCCCAACTACGGCGTCTTCGACGAGCGGCGTTACTTCAAGCCCGGCTCGTCCCTGGACATCCTGCGCATCAACGGCGTCGAAGTCGGCATGGTGATCTGCGAGGACCTCTGGCAGGACGGCGGCCCGATCACCGCACTAGGCGACGCCGGCGTAGACCTCGTGGTCTCCCCGAACGCCTCCCCGTACGAACGCAACAAGGACGACCAACGCCTCCCCCTGGTAGTCCGCCGCGCCGCCGAAGCAGGCGCACCCCTCGCCTACTGCAACCTGGTGGGCGGCCAGGACGAACTGGTCTTCGACGGCGACTCCCTGGTAGTAGCCGCCGACGGCCAACTGATCGGCCGCGCCCCGCAGTTCGTAGAGCACCTGATGTTCGTCGACTTCGACCTCCCCGCCGACAAGTCCTACGAACAGGGCCAGATCGGCGACTTCTACGTACGCCGCGTCTTCCTCTCCGACGCCGTACCGGCCTACGACCCCCTGCCCACCCCCCGCGTCTTCGAGCCACTGTCCGACGAGGCAGAGGTCTGGCACGCCCTGGTAACCGGCCTACGCGACTACGTGCACAAAAACGGCTTCCGCTCCGTAGTCCTAGGCCTCTCCGGCGGCATCGACTCAGCCGTAGTGGCCGCCCTGGCCGTAGACGCCCTGGGCGCCGACTCCGTCTACTGCGTGTCGATGCCCTCCTCCTACTCCTCCGAACACTCCCGTTCGGACGCCTCCGACATGGCCACGCGCACCGGCCTGCACTTCACCACCGAGCCAATCGGCGACATGGTCTCCACCTACGTCGAGCAACTCAAACTCACCGGCCTGGCCGAAGAAAACATCCAGGCCCGCTGCCGAGGCATGCTCCTGATGGCCCTGTCCAACCAACACGGCCACCTCGTCCTGGCCACCGGCAACAAGTCCGAACTGGCCGTCGGCTACTCCACCATCTACGGCGACGCCGTAGGCGGCTACGCCCCGATCAAGGACGTCTTCAAAACCCTCGTCTGGGCCTTGGCCCGCTGGCGCAACGACGAGGCGGAAAAGCGCGGCGAGGTGCCGCCGATCCCAGAAAACTCGATCACCAAGCCCCCGTCAGCAGAACTGCGCCCAGGCCAGGTAGACACCGACTCACTCCCGGACTACGAGCTCCTCGACGACCTGCTGACCCGCTACGTAGACGGCGACCGGGGATACGACGACCTGCTGGCCGCAGGCTTCGCCCCCGAACTGGTCGACAAGGTGCTGCGCATGGTCGACAAGGCCGAGTACAAGCGCCGCCAGTACCCGCCAGGCACAAAAATCTCGAACAAGGCCTTCGGACGAGACCGCCGCCTCCCCATCACCAACGGCTGGCGCGAGGGCTAGTCCCTCCCTCCCCCGCGAAGCCGAAGGCAAGCGGCGATGGCGAAGCCGAGCCGACCCGATGGCGAAGCCGAGGCGTCTTCCGGAGCGCAAGCTCCCGGCGGTGGGGTCCCGTCACGAGTCGCACCACAGCCCTTGCCGCGCACGAGGAGGGGTGTCAACTCGACACGCTTTTCGTCGAGTTGACAC
>NZ_JBSGXZ010000081.1:0-12978 GCF_053610285.1 Lentzea sp. NPDC054927 | reverse complement strand
TCGTGGCGGCGGTTGCCGTCGCAGCGATCGTGCTGACGCTGCTGTACGCGGCGGTGGCGAACTTCTGACGACGAACTCGATGCTTCGACGTGTGGTCGTGCCGGTGGTCGCGTTCTTGGTGGGCGCGGTTCGGTCTTCTTCACGATCAGCCTTCAGCACTCTTCGAACGTGGATCCGTCAGCCACTTGTCGGCGAACTTCTTCAACGACTCCAGGTCGAGCTTCTCGCAGGTCATCGTGTCGTAGGCGTTGATGGCCTTGATCTGCTCCGCCTGGCCCTGCTTGAGCCCGCCCACGACCTTCTGCCCGTCCGGACCGGTGATGAACGTCCGCAACTGCCCCACCTCGGCCTCGGACAACCCCGAGTACTGCACGACGAGGTAGCCGTCACCCGCGACGTGCCCGAAGTCAGCCTCCGGCGCCGTCTCGCCGGGCTCGTAGAAGTCCTTCGGCGGATGATTGCCCTCGCCCTTGAACGTCTCCGTCCGCGTCTTGACCGAACACCCGGCCGCATACGCGTCCGCGGGCGGCGCGGGTGCGAACACGCTCAGAACGCTCAGCACGATCGCCGCCACGATCCCAGCGGCGACCAGGCCACCGTTGGCGAACTTCGGCGCTTTGTCCCACTTGATCAGGCGCGCGAACACACGACCAAGCACGACCATGATCACGATGCCGATCAGCTGGCCGATCTCGACGCCGACGTTGAACGCGACGACCCGCACCAGCAGGCCGTCCTCGGGAAGCCCGAGGTCCTGCAGCCGCGTGGACAAACCGAGCCCGTGGATCAACCCGAAACCGAACACCGATGCCGCGAACCAGCCCCACTTCTGCGGCCTGCCGATCCAGCCGACCACACCGACGAACACCAGGCTCAACGCGATCACCACATCGACCAAGGTGGCGCTGAGCTTCCAACCTGCCAACGTGGCGATGATCAGCGTGGCGCTGTGCCCGACCACGAACACCGAGATCAACTGCGCCGCCCGCTTGAGCTCGCCCGCGAGAAGCACGATGCCGGCGATGAACAGCAGGTGGTCCCAGCCGAGCAACATGTGCTCGATGCCCAGCGGGATGAACTCCCAGGCGTTCTTACCGGCGGCCGACCCGGTGATGCCGTGCGCGAGTGCCTGACCAGGCATGCCCACCATCGCCATCACCAACGCCAGCGCGCTGATGACTTTCCTGCACACCTTTTGCCTCAACTCCCTTTGCGCGAGAACCGATTGGTCAGCGGTGTTCCGCCGGTCGGGACCCTAGCCGAGACGATGTGAGGCGGTCAGCAGCGAGTGCGGCGGCGTCAGGTCAGGAACGCGAGAGTGCTTTCAGCAAGTCGCGCTTCGATCGCGTGAGGGTTGGCTGCCGTGGTCTGGCGGAACTTCTGCGAGGCCACCAACGAGATGAGCCACCAGGCGGCAGCTTCGGTGTCCAGATCGGCACGGAGCTCGCCGCCTTCCCGCCCGCGGTCGAGGAGACCGGTGATCGCGGCGGCGAAACGCTGGACGGCCCGGCGGGTGGCGGCCTCGATCTCCGGCTCGTCGTGGATCGTGGAGGCGTCGGCGAAGATCGCTCCCACCGAGCCCGCGCTGTGCACGTGCCGCAGGTGCTCGGGATCCAGCATCATCTCGAGCAGGCCCGAGACCGGGATGTCGGAGGTCGTGACGCGTTCGACCATGCGGACGATGTGGTCCGCGGCGCGGTCGACGACGGCGGCGAACAAGGTCGCCTTGGTGCCGAAGTTCTGGAACACCACCGGCTCACTCACACCGATCTTGCGAGCGACCACCGAGGTCTTGCCACGCAGGTAGCCAACCTCTGCGAACAGCTCTGTCGCCGCCACGAGGATCGACTCACGGCGCTCCTCTGCGGACATCCGGGTCCGGCGCTCGCGTTGTTCGGTCACGGAAGCATCCTAGACACCTCTACTTAGTCGTGACTAAGCTCGCGTCGGAGTTACTTAGTCATCACTAAGTTAGGGGACACGATGCACAAGGCCCGGTTACATGGGAAGTCACCAGAGGGTGCTCCCGGCGCGATCCGCCAGGCACGCACCTACGAACTGCTTTCCGCACTGGCTTTCACCGGAAGTCGCCGCCGCATCTTCGGCCGCCTGATCACGCTCGCCGAGGTCACCGCGGGCGACGAGGTGCTCGACGTGGGCTGTGGACCCGGCTACCTCGCCTCGCTCGCCGCACAGGCCGCACCAGGCGGCCGCGCTGTCGGCGTCGACGTGTCCGAGCAGATGGTGGCGGAGGCCCGACGCAAGCGAGCGAGCGCGAACTGCACGTTCGTCGTCGGCAAAGCGGAGGCCCTGGACCTGCTCGACGCGTCGTTCGACGTCGTGGTGTCCAGCCTGGCGATCCACCACATCCCCGAGGACGCCCGCGCACAGGCGTTCGCGGAGATGTTCCGGGTGCTACGACCGGGTGGCCGGGTGTTGATAGCGGATTTCCAGCCACCGCAAGGACATCTGGCCAGGCACTTGGTCGGCGCGACGGCCGGCGAGACGATGCGCGACAACCCGGTCGAGCGGATCGCCCCGATGCTCGACGACGCCGGCTTTCAGGTCGGGCCGGCCTCGCGGGCCAGCTGGTTCCTGCACTGCGTTCGAGCGGACAAGCCGCTGTGAAGGAGCGGCTCGCTCGCAAACTCACGATCGTGGCTGTGCTCGCCGGCCTGATCCTTCACATCGGACTCGGGTATCGCGCAGGTCTGGTGGTCGCCGGAATCGCCATCGCGGCACACCTGCTCATAGGCGTGGCAGCCCGCAGAGCATGGCGGCGTCGCACCTCGACCCGACACACCACAACCTGAGGACAAGCCTGGGAGGAGTGAGGCACGGGAGTTACGTTCGTTGCTCCGCCGACGACCTAGGGGTGGAACCCCGGAGAGGACGGTCGGCGTCATGACTCGGACCGGTGCGGAAGTGCGTGGGCTCGGTGACGAGATCTCCCCGCTGGTCGGCGAGGTGGCGGAGATCGCGGCACACGCCGACCCGGTCGTCCGCAACCTGCGGATCACCCACTGCTACCACCGGCTGTCACGAGTGCTGGCCGCTCGCACCGGCGGTGGCGCGAACTGGTGCACCTTCGCCGTGTGGGCGTCCAAGCAGGTGGGGCAGACGATCCGACAGGAGGACCTGAGGCACGCGGTGGGACAGCTGCTGAAGTCCTCGCCCGAGGTGGCGGCCGGCGTCGACCTGGTGGTGCGCGGTCTGCGCCGGGGTGTTCCCCCAGAGGTTCTCGACCGCGCCCACGGGGTGGTGCGCCAGGCCGTGGTCACGACCGCGCGGCTCGACGACGTCAGTGCCGCCGCGGCATTGGGCAACCTCAAGGTGTTCGAGGAGATCGCACGCGAGTTCGCCCGCTTCCTCGCGGAGTTCGGCGACGAGGCCACCTCCCAGGACGAGCGGCGGATCCAGGAGTTCTGCGACGCGCTGCGCCCCGGTGAGCCGCCGGAGGGGCAGCGCTACCTGCGGCAGGCCTTCACCCGGTACCACCGGGCCATGACCACTCGCGACCAGAAGCGGCGCGCCGAACTGCTGCTCCAGGCGAACGTCGAGGTCGGCCTGCACGAACAGACGCGGTTGCAACCGGAGATCACCGCCGCGATGCAGGCGCCGGTGGTGGATCCACGCGAGCTCGAACGCCGCCTGTTCGACCTGCTCCTGCCGGGCAACCGGGTGGTCAAGTGGCTGCGCCAGGCGATGCTGACCGTGCTCGGCAGACGCACCGCCGTGCGCATCGCGACGGAACACCTGGCGGACCAGGCACGCACGGTGGTTCGCCTCGCGGTGACCCGGCACCTGATGACCCTGGCCCTGCCGGGCGGCGAACTGCTCCACCTGGCCGACGACCTGCCGGCGACGTTCCCTCCGCTGCTCGCGGAACTGTCCGACCCTGAACTGCTGGCACTGCTGGAGATCGTCGATCCGACACCGGACAGCCTGGCCGGCACGGCCGCGCGGGACTGGGCCGACCTGCCCGACCGGATGCACTACATCGCGGACATGTTCCGCTGCCACGCCCTGCGCGAGGACCTGCTCGGCGCACCGTTCACCGCGGAGCAGGTCGAAGCCCTGCAAGCCGGACGCCGGCCCACCGGAGCACTCTGACGGAGTGATCGAGTCACTGGCCGAGGTCGACCGGGTGTTCAACGGGTGCCGGTCGAACTGCGGCCGGGGGCATAAAACAATCCTGAACGCAAATTCGTCCAGAGGGCACACAATTCTTCCGAGCGCAAATACCCCCAAGGGCATATCACCAGTTCCACCGCAATAGCGTCTGCAAAACTCTTCGAACTTGACAATGCTTCGCGCGCTTGCTTATCGTCGGTCAGGTTTTCGTCAATCGACATCCGAAGGTGTCCATGACCGCGCCTACAACGCTGCCGAAGTCGCGGCAGCAATTGATTCTTGTCGTTCTCATGGTGTGTTCACTGCTGATTTGGCTGGACAACACCGTCCTCAGCATCACCCTGGAGACCCTCGCCGACCCTGTCCGCGGACTGGGCGCCGGCCCGGCGGAGCTGCAATGGGCCACGGGCGCGTACACCCTGGTCTTCGCAACCTTGATGTTCACCGCCGGCGCGCTGGGCGACAGTTTTGGCCACCGGAACGTGCTCGCGGCCGGACTGGTGATATTCGCCGCGACCTCGATCTGGGCGGCGTACGCAGGCGATGCGGGACAGCTGATCGCCGCCCGCGCCGCGATGGGCATCGGCGCCGCTTTCATCATGCCCGCCAACTTCGCCATCCTTTTGTGGACGTTCACCGGCCCGGGGAGAGCGACGGCGATCGCCATTTCCTCGACGGCGACCGGCGTCGGAATGGCTGCGGGTCCAGTCCTCGCAGGGGTCCTGCTCAGCCATTTCTGGTGGGGCTCGGTCTTCCTGATCAACGTTCCCGTTGGCGTGGTGGCGTTGGCCGGAATCATCCTGCTGGTCCCCAATTTCCGCAGCCCTGCCGTGCGATCGCTGGACCCGGCCGGGATCCTGCTGTCGATCAGCGGGCTCGCGGCCCTGACCTACGGCCTGATCCGCGCGGGACAGGTGGACACCTGGAGCCGGTGGGACGTCTGGGCACCGATCGCGGCCGGGCTCGCCCTGCTCGCCGTGTTCGTGCTCGTCGAACTGCGGACCGGTGAACCGAGTTTCGACCCCCGGCTGCTGGCGCAGCGGATGTTCGGCGGCGGCAACCTGTCCATGTCGTTGCTGCTCTTCTCGGTGGCTGCCGTCACCTTCTACAACGCGTTCTACCTGCAGGGCGCACTCGGCTTCTCGCCGCTGAAGGCAGGCTTGGCCACCGTGCCGACCGCGGTCGGCGCGGTCGTGGGTGCGCCGCTGGGCGCACGCATGGTCCGCCTTTGGTCGTTGCGTGCGGTCGCCGTACCGGCGCTCACGGTGGCGGCGTTCACCTTGGGCGCGGTCGGCTTCTTCGACCTGGACACCTCGCTCACCTGGATCGCGGTGGTGTTGCTGACCCAGGGCCTCGCCGTCGGCATGGTGCTGGCGCCGGTGACCGGAGCGCTGATCAGCAGCCTGCCGCTGGAACGCTCCGGCGCCGGTTCGGCCGTCACCAACACGGCGCGCCAGGTCGGCAGCGTGATGGGGATCGCGGTGGGCGGCACGATCATGTCGATCGCCTACCGGAACGCGATCGAACCCTCGGTCGGCGACGTCCCGCCCGTCCTGCAGGACAGCGTCCGCGTGTCCGCGGAGCAGGCCAGGCACGTCGCCGGCACTCTCGACCGGCCCGCCCTCGCGGAGGCGGCAGATCGCGCGTTCATCCATGCCATGCACGTCGGCGCGGTCTGGATCATGGTCATCACCCTCGCCGCGACGGCCGTACTGGTGTTCGCCCTGCGGCCCGTCGGAGGACGCACGGGTCCGGCGCGGCAGGCCGAGGACGGTCCGGACAGCAGCCGCCATGCGGCGGAGGCCGCCTCGCACGCCGGGTGACCGTGGTCTGGGACGGCGTGGCGGGGATGCCCACCGCGCCGTCCAGCCGGCCTGGTCAGGGAGTGCCCAGGATGGCGTGCTCGTAGGCGTAGATCACCAGGTGCACGCGGGTGCGCAGGCCGAGTTTGGCGAGCACACGCGCCACGTGGGTCTTGACCGTGCCTTCACCGACGGTCAGGGCACGGGCGATCTCGGCATTGCTGAGCCCCTGCGCCACGTGCCTCAGCACCTCCAGCTCGCGCGGGGTGAGCAGGTTCAGTCCGGTTGGTGCGGGACGGGGCGCGATCTGCGCGAATCGGCGGATGGCGCGGCGAGTGACCTGCGGGTCGATCAGCCCCTGCCCCCTCGACGCCGCACGCACCGCCGCGATGAGCAGCGCCGGTTCGCTGTCCTTGAGCACGAAGCCCGCCGCGCCCGCCTGGAGCGCGCCGAACAGGTACTCGTCGACGTCGAACGTGGTCAGCGCGACCACGGCGGGCGCGGGGGTGACCGATTCGGTGATCCGGCGGATGGCCGCCACTCCGTCCATCCGCGGCATCCGCAGGTCGAGCACCACCACGTCCACGCCCAGCAACCGGGCCTTGTCGACGGCTTCGGCACCGTCCACGGCCTCGTCGATCACCTCGATGTCCGGTTCGGCGTCGAGGACCAGGCGCAGTGCCCACCGCGCAGGCTCTTGGTCGTCGGCGACCAGGGTGCGGATCATCGCTCCTCCCCCAGCGGGAGCCGGGCCTCAACGAGCCAGCCGCTGGGCTGGTTCGGCTCGATCCGCAGGGTTCCGCCGAGCAGTCGGGTCCGTTCCCGGATGCCGCGCAGCCCGGTGCCGTCGGCCGTCGGGCCGGGCGTGGTGGAACCGTTGTCCGCCACGGTGATCACGACGGCGTCCGGTGTGTGGTGGAGGTGCAGGTCCACCCTGGTCGCATCGGAGTGGCGCAGCGCGTTGGTGAGCGCCTCCTGGGCCAACCGGTAACCGGCGTGATCGACCAGTGGCGGCAGGCCACCCTGCGCCAGGCCGTCCCTGGTGAGGGTCACGGTGCGGTTCGGGCCGGTCACGTGGTTCACGAGGGCGTCCAGGTCGGTCAGCGTGGTGCCGTGCGTGGGCAGTGCGGCCAGAACGTCGCGGACCTCGGTGAGCGCGGTGGCCGAGACCTCGGCGATCGTGACCAGCGCCCGGTCGGCGACCGGCGGCAGGGAGCGGGCGACGTGCCGGACGGCGTTGGCCTGCATCCGGATCACGGTGAGATGGTGGCCGACCGCGTCGTGCACCTCGCGGGCGATGCGGGCGTGCTCCTCGGCGATCACGCTGCGGGTCTCTTCCCGGTAGAGGCGTTCGGCCTGGTCGGCGCGGTCGCGGTGCATGCGCAGGGCGTAGCCGACGGCGACCGGCGCGATGCCGAGGAGGAGCAGGTCCGTGCAGGTCGCGGCCGTCGGTGCACGAACTCCGGCCACAGCCAGGACGAGGAAACATCCCACGGCCAGAACGAACACGGCCGGCCGGGGACGGTAGTACGCGGCGGAACCGAACGCGGCCATGGCGACCAGGCGCCCGGACCAGTCCGGCGCGGCGATGACGATCACGATCGCGGCGGAGGCGAACGCCGTGATCAAGGGAAAACGACGGCGCAGCAACAAAGGAACCGCCACCGCGACCGACGCGGCGACCAGGACGACCGGACTCGCCGAGCGGTGGTCGACCAGCCCGAGCACCGACACGACGACCACGGCCGCACCGGCGAACAACGCGTCGCCTCCGATGGTGCCGCGCAGCCGCTCCGGGAACGCCCGCGTGCGCCGTGGAAACGACCACCACGAGCGCGATCCAACCGGGCGGCCGATCGAACCGGACACCCGGCGGTCATCCATTCCCCAGTTGTACACGGCCAGGTCAGACCGGTGTGCCGCACCGCGCGTCCGGCGAGGGCAGCTCCCCGGCGAGCAAGTAGCGGTGCACGTGGTCGCGGACGCAGGCGTTGCCGTTGAGGTAGAGCCCGTGGTTGCCCTCTGCGGGCAGGTACGCGCCTCCCAGCGCAGCGGCGACCCGGCGGCCGTGCTCGGCGGGGGTCAACGGATCGTGCTCGCCGTTCGCCACCAACACGTTCGGCATCGCGGACAACGTGGACGGCGGGTTGAGCCCTTCCCCCGGCACGCCCGAGCAGTGCCCGGAAACCCGCCACGGGGCCGCCGCCCACCCCAGCCGAGGCGCGACCGCCCGCAACCGGTCCTCCACCCGCTTCACGGTCGGGAAATCGGCAGGGAAGGGGAAGTCCGCGCAGAACGCCGTCCGCGCGAGGCTGACATCGGTCGGACCGGGCCGCGGTGTGATCGCCGTCGTGTCGCCGGCCTCCACCTGCGCGAGTCCGGTGGCCAACGCGGGCCAGCCCTTGTCGTTGCCGATCCGCGCCGCAGCCCACCTGAGGACCGCGGACATCTCCACGCCCGGCATGGACAGCACGCGGTCCCACACGGCGATCACGTCCCTGCCGTGCAGTGCGCAACCGGCGTCGGCCGCGCACCACTGCGCCATCCGGTGGAGGTTGTTCTCCGCCGCAACGGCACCGGCACGAGCCCACTCAGCCGGGTCGCGCCGGGTGTGGTCCAGCACGCTGTCCAGGTACATCCGCCCGACCCGATGGCCGAACAGCTCCGCGTACAACTGCCCGTACACCGTGCCGTACGAGTTGCCGAAGTAGTTGAGCCGGCGCTCACCCAGCGCACGCCGGATGGCGTCCATGTCGTGCGCGACCTGGCGAGCGTTGAGACGCCCCCGGTACGCGCCCATCGCCTCCGCGCAGTCCGCCGCGAACCGGCCGTTGGCGGCGGCGTACTCGCGATGGGCGGACTCGGTCACCGGTGACGGCAACGGAGCAGGATTGGGACTCGGACAGGTGACGCCCATGCCACGCGGGTCGAACACCACGACGTCGAACCGCGCCGCGAGATCCGAGAACTGGTCTCGATAGCCCGGAAACGCGAAAATGGGGATGCTCGACCCCGGGCCACCGGGGTTGAGCAGAAGAACACCGGCCTTCTGCTCCCGAGCCGGGATCTTCAGCAGTGGCACGACGATCCGGGTGCCGCCGGCCGGACGGGTCCAGTCGGCGGGGACCAGGACTTCGCTGCACCGCAGCCCGTCGTAGCACTCCCGCCATGTCAGGCCATCGGCAGCGGTGGCGGGCCCTGCGCCTCCTGCGAGCACACCGACCGCGGCCAAGAGCGTCATCAGCGCTTTCATGTCCCGATTCGATCACCCGGAGCAGGCCCGCACGTCTGCCTTTCGACATACATGAGCTCCGTTTCTGGCGAACCGGTCGCACTCTCGAGCCGTCACCCGATCCGGAGACACCAGGTCTGGTTCCGAGCGAACACGGGTATCCGGCGGGCACCCGAACCGGAGGGCGACATGGACCACAGCAAGGCACCGGTGCTCGACGCGATCGAACGCTACCGGCGCGAGAACCACCTCGGTTTCATCCCGCCCGGCCACAAACAGGGCCGCGGAGTGGATCCCAGGGTTCTGCAGGTGCTCGGGCCCGACGTGTTCAGCGCGGACCTCATCAAGCTCAACGGTCTCGACGACCGGGAGATGAGCGGCAACGTCATCTCGGACGCCGAAGACCTGATGGCCGACGCGGTCGACGCGGATCGGGCGTTCTTCTCCACGTGCGGCAGCTCGTTGTCGGTGAAGACCTGCATCATCACCGTCGCGGCGCCAGGGGAAAGGTTGCTGGTGTCGCGCAACGCCCACAAGTCCGTGGTGGCCGGGTTGATCATCAGCGGTGTCCACCCGGTGTGGGTGCACCCGCGCTGGGACGCCACGTGGGAATGGGCGTATCCACCTGGGCCGGACGAGGTCGAGGAGGCCTGCCGCAAGGCGCCGGACACGAAGGGCATGCTGCTGATCTCGCCCACGGACTACGGGACGTGTGCGGACATCCGCGGAGTCGCCGAGGTGTGCCATGCCCACGACAAGACGCTGGTCGTGGACGAGGCCTGGGGCGCGCACCTGCCTTTCCACCCGGATCTGCCCGCGTGGGCGATGGACGCGGGAGCCGACCTCTGCGTCACGTCCGTGCACAAGATGGGCGCCGGGCTGGAGCAGAGCTCCGTCTACCACCTGCGTGGCGACCGGGTGGATCCGAGCGTGCTGGCGATGCGGGCCGACCTGCTCGACACCACGAGCCCGTCCTCGCTGATCTACGCCTGCCTCGACGGATGGCGCAGGCAGATGGTGGAGCACGGCCGGGACCTGCTCGACCGCGCTCTCGAACTGTGCGTGGACACCCGGCAACGGCTGGCGCGCCTCGGTTTGCGCGTCGTGTCCACCGAGGACGTCGTCGGCGACGGCAAGGCCCGCGAACACGACCCGTTGAAGATCGTGATCGACCTGCGGGACCTCGGCATCTCCGGGTACTCGGCCGCCGAGTGGCTGCGCGCACGGTGCCACGTGGATGTCGGGCTCTCCGACCATCGGCGGATCGCCGCGCAGATCACGGTCGCCGACGACACCGAGACCACCGGCAGGCTGGTTGACGCTCTCAAGGCCATGCTCGGCGCGGACCTGCCCACCGCAAAGCCGGTGGAGATCCCCGATCCAGGTGAACTCGAACTGGACCAGGTCATGCCGCCCAGGGACGCTTTCTTCGCCAGTGCCGAGCACGTGCCGATCGAGAAGGCGGTAGGCCGGATCTGCGCGGAGACGATCAGCCCCTATCCACCTGGCGTGCCCGCCGCACTGCCCGGTGAGGTGATCACCCAACCCGTCGTCGACTACCTCCGCAGCGGCAAGGAGGCGGGAATGTACCTGCCCGACCCCACCGATTCCGACCTCGAAACGGTGCGCGTGGTCGCCGCGCACTGACCTGAAAGCGGGAGAGCTCGATGAACGATCAACGGCAGGACGAAGACGATCTCGACACCCAAAGCGACGTGGAACGGCTCGTCGCGGCCCGCTCCGGTCTCGCCGTCGCGGCCGCCGGGCTGCTGGTGGTCTGGCTCGTGCTGCGATGGATCCGCCACTGACGAACGGAGGAACCACGATGACCGACGCCGGACACGGCAAAGCAGAGCCTGAACTCGACGCGGTGACGGCCGAGAGCATGCTGGACGACGCCGACTTCGGTGCGGAGCACACGCGCCCCACCGTGGCTGACGAGAACCCTGGCGGCCCTCACCGCGGGCCGGACGAAGCCGAGCCGGAAGGGCGCGGCGGAGACGGTGGGATGGATCCGTGACGGGCGGATCACGGCCGGACCCGGTGGGAGAACACCCCAAGCGCCAGTCATCGTGACGTTCTTGTTCATCGCCTCGCCGATCGGGAACCGGTCGAACCCCGGCGGATGGACACCGATCACCCCGATGGTGCCCGCCTTCGCCACGGCCTGCACCGCCCAGCGCAACGCGAGGCTCGGCGCGTCACCCGGCACCCACTGGTCGCCCTGCGGGGCGGCCTGGACGCGTTCGGACTCGAAGTCGTCACCCTTCTCGGCGATCGGGCTCTCGGCATCGATGCCGACGGCCTCGATCACCGATCGTCGAGGTCACCACCACCCGGTCGCCGGGCGAGGAGCCGCGGACCGCGGGTCCGACCTCCTCCACGACGCCGACAGCCTCGTGACCGAGCACGGTGCCCTGCACCATCCCGGGCATCGTGCCGCGCACCATGTGCAGGTCCGTGCCGCAGATCGCGCTGCGGGTGATCCGCACGATCGCGTCGGACGGCTCCAGGATCTTTGGAGTGTTTCCAGATCGCGCCGCGCCGGGTAGCCCAACGGCAGTCGAATCTTCAGGGAGGACACATGGCGATCGCGTCCCGGCTGGACACCGGCCGCGCCCTGGCCACAGTGCTGCTGCCCACGCTCGCGAAAGGCGTCGTGGTCCGGCGCCCAGGAGTGATGGCGCTCGCCGAGAAGGTCCAGTCCGACGCCACTGCCATCAGCACCATGCGGAAGCTTCGCGACCGCTACGGGCCAGAACCGCTGCGGCTGCGGATCACCGGCCGCAGCGTGGTGCTGCTGATCGATCCGGCCGACGTGGCCAGGTTGCTGGCGGAGTCGCCGGAACCCTTCTCGTTGGCCACGAAAGAGAAGAACGCCGCACTCGAACACTTCCAGCCGCACGGCGTGATCGTGTCGCGCGGTGAGGAACGGGAGCGACGGCGCGCGTTCAACGAACGGGTTCTGCGGCCCCAGCACGTACCTGTCGAGGCGATCGTGCGGGACGAGGCGGATCTGCTGGTGCGGCACGCGATGAGCACCGGCGAGCTGACCTGGGACGGGTTCGTTCAGGCGTGGTGGCGGATCGTGCGCAGGATCGTGCTCGGTGCCGGCGCTCGGTCCGACGAGCAGCTCACCGATGACCTCAAGGCGTTGCGGCAGAACGCCAACTGGGCCTACCTCCACCCGCGGCAGCGCGGCCTGCGGGAACGATTCGAGCGCAGGCTGCGCGAGCACCTCGACCGCCGCGAGCAGGACAGCCTGGCCGCCGTCGCGACGCCGGAGGAACTGGCCGGCCAGGTGCCGCACTGGTTGTTCGCGTTCGACGCGGCCGGAATCGTCACCATGCGTGCACTCGCGATGGGCGGCAACGGCATGAACGGCGTGCTGGAGTCGGCCCGTCTGTGGCCCACCACCCCGGTGATCCTGCGCGAGAGCACGAAAAACACGCAGTGGCACGGAACGTGGCTGCCGGCAGGTACCACGTTCATCGTGTTCACCCCGTTCTTCCACCGCGACCCGGACCGGCTGCCGTTCGCCGACCAGTACGCGCCGGAACTCTGGGACGGCCCGCGCGACCCGGCGATCGTGCCGTTCAGCGGCGGTCCCGGCGAATGCCCCGGCCGAGACCTCGTCCTGGTCACCGCAGGCACGATGCTCGACGTCCTCACCGAGCACCTGGACCTCACCGCGATGCCCGCGCCGCTGCCCAAGACGCTCAACCACTTCGGTCTCCGCATGACCGTCACTCCGGCGGGTGCTCACGTCGCATGACAACCCGCGGCCGCCTGGCCCTGAACGTTCAGGGC
>NZ_JBSGXZ010000080.1:0-13271 GCF_053610285.1 Lentzea sp. NPDC054927 | reverse complement strand
GGTGTCAACTCGACACGCTTTTCGTCGAGTTGACACCCCTGCCTGGTTGTGGCTCGCTCTGGCCCGGCTTGTGACGGGACCACCCACCCGAACCGCACCACCTACGCAACGCAACTCCGCCCAACGCAACAGGCGTGCCATCAACCCACGCACGGCGGAGGACAAGGTCCTTGATCAGATTGGCGGGGTCCGGGGCGGAGCCCCGAAATCCCTAAACAGGAACCAACGCACCCAACCCGACCACCACCGTCACTCCTTCGCGAGATCGTCCAACACACCCTGAACATCACCCGCCAACACCGGCACCAAAAACACCGCCGCCACCCGATGCTCCTTGTCCACCACAAACGTAGACGGCACCGTATTAGCCGGAATCCCCTTGAACACGTTGATAAAACTACGCGAAGAAGCGTCATAAATAGACGGATACGTCAACGACCGGCTGCGCATGAAATCCTGGGGATGAGACTTGGCAGTCTCCTTCACATCAACCCCCAGCACCTGCGTCCCGCCATCGAACAACTTCTGCATCTCCGGCGCCTCAGTCCGACAGGGCCCACACCAGGCCCCCCAAACATTGATCACCACCGGCTTCCCACCAAAATCGGACAGCCGAACGGTCTTCCCGTCCTCCATCAGAGACTCGCCTTCGAGCCCCTTGAGTTCCTTCCGGTCAGCCACGTCGTAACGGATCTTGACCTGCCCCCCAGGCGCCACCAGGTAGAAATCCCCAGCCCCGATCTGAGCCGCGTCCTTCCCCACCGTGCACCCAGAAACCAGCAACAACAACACAAGCAGCCGTTTCATGCCCCAGTCACCCGAGGATTGGTAGCCCCAACCGGCTCAGAATAAGCAATCCGAACCAACTGCTCACCCTCAAAGATCAACGAGGTCAACGAGGCGAGCGAACACTCCCGCTTCCGCGGGTCGTGCCACATCCTCTTCCCCTCCAAAAACCGCCGCACAGTCCAAATGGGCAACTGATGCGAAACACAAACCGCCTCATGCCCCTCAGCAGCGGCCCGGGCCTTCTGCACCGCCCCCAGCATCCGATGAGCGATCTCGATGTAGGGCTCACCCCAGGAAGGCTTGAAGGGGTTGACCAACTTCCCCCAATGCTGAGGAGACCGCAAAGCCCCGTCCCCGACAGCAACCTTCAACCCCTCGAACTGGTTGTCAGCCTCGATCAACCGCTCATCAGTCGCCAGTTCCAGCCGATGTGAGTCAGCGATGGGAGCAGCGGTCTGCTGAGCCCTCTCCAACGGCGACGCGACAACATGCACGATGTCGTGGTCAGCCAGGAACTCAGCCACCGTCAGGGCCTGCTTCTGCCCACGCTCCGACAACCGGAACCCGGGAATGCGGCCGTAAAGAATGCCGGTCGGGTTGTGCACCTCGCCGTGACGGAGCAGGTGGACGACGGTGCGGGTCACGAGCGGGCCTCCTTGGCGGCGCGGGCCGCGTGCGGCAGCGCGTCGGCGATCACAGCGAACTCCTCTTCACCCATGGCGGCGTTGACGAACCACGCCTCGTAGGCCGACGGCGGCGCGTACACGCCCCGTTCCAGCAGAGCGTGGAAGAACGGCGGGAACCGCCACGTCTCACACGCCTGTGCGCCCGCGTAGTTCGTCACCTCACTAGAACCGAAGAACACGCTCACCAGGTTCCCAGCGAACTGCACGCGGTGCTCGACACCGGCGTCGGTCAGGGCCGAGGTGAACAGCGCGCCCAGGCGCGTGGCGTTGCGGTTCAGCGCTGCGTAGACCTCGTCGTCCGCCGCACGCAGCGTCGCCAGGCCCGCTGCCACCGCGACGGGGTTACCGGACAGCGTGCCCGCCTGGTAGACCGGGCCGGACGGCGCGAGCCGAGCCATCACGTCCGCGCGGCCGCCGAACGCCGCCGCGGGCAGGCCGCCGGACATGACCTTGCCGAACGTGTAAAGGTCGCCGCGCACCCGCTCCAGGCCGAACCAGCCGGCACGCGAGACGCGGAAGCCGGTCATGACCTCGTCCATGATCAGCAACGCGCCGTCGGCGTCGCAGATCTCGCGCAGGCCCGCGTTGAAGTCGGACGAAGGCGCGACCGCACCCATGTTGCCCGCCGCGGCCTCGGTGATGATGCAGGCGATCTCGTCGGCGTTCTCGGCGAACGCCGCGCGCACGGCCTCGATGTCGTTGTACGGCAGCACGATCGTGTCCTCGGCCTGCGCGCCCGTGACGCCGGGCGACGAGGGCAGGCCCAGGGTCGCGACGCCGGAGCCGGCCTGAGCCAGCAGCGCGTCGACGTGACCGTGGTAGCAACCGGCGAACTTGATGACCTTGCGCCGCTCGGTGAAGCCGCGCGCGAGACGGATCGCGCTCATCGTGGCCTCGGTGCCCGAGTTGACCAGGCGCACCTGGCGGACCGGCTCGACCCGGTCGATGATCTCGGCCGCGAGGTCGATCTCACCCTCGGTCGGCGTGCCGAACGACAGGCCGGAAGCGGCCGCCTTCTGCACGGCCTCGACCACGGACGGGTGGGCGTGCCCGAGGATCATCGGGCCCCACGAGGCCACCAGGTCGACGTACCGGTTTCCGTCCGCGTCCCACAGGTGCGGGCCCTCGCCGCGCACCATGAAACGCGGGGTTCCGCCGACGGAGTGGAACGCCCGCACCGGCGAGTTGACCCCACCGGGGGTCAGCGCCGACGCGCGCTCGAACAGGGCCTGGGATCGACTCGCAGTCACGTACCCCAGTCTCACACGTCGGCTTCTGCGGCTTTCTGCGGCCGGGTGCGCACGGCCAGCACGACCTGCCGCACCGCGTCGAGGCCCAGGACCACGGCCAGCGTGATCGCTCCGGCGGCGGTGCCGAGCCAGTTGCCGTGATAGCGCGTGGAGATCAACGGCTCGCGGCCCTCGATCGGGTACGCGAGCTGCACGACGCCGCGGTTCCAGCACCACACGGCGGCGATCACCAGCAGCACGATCGCGACGAACTCACCGGCGGCGATGAGCCACCGCTTGGGCTGGTGCAGGCTCGGTCCGGCCGGCGGCGCCTGGTCGGCCTCAGCCACCGGCTCGTGCTCCGGCACCGTGTCCGTCTCTGACTCGGTTGCGGCCTCTGTCACGTCGCTCAGCCTCTCACGACCCGGCGCAGGCCCGCGAGCAAGGCTTCCGGATCACGCGCCCAGCCCAGCACCACCACTCCGTCGAGCAGCCGCAGCGGCACCGCGGTCGTCCCCTTCGGCACCGACCAGCCGCCGCCGAGCACCCGCGCACCCGTCGGCGCACCGACGTCCTGACAGGCCTCGATCATCGCGACCGGCAGCTTCTCCCGTCCGAACTGGGCTTCCTCGGCTGTCAGCACGACGCTGCCGGTCTTCACCCTGCCGTACACCCACAACACCGCGCCGAGCGTCAGCCCGAGCCCCACGATCGTCCACAGCGCCACCGACGCCGGCCCGGTGATCAGCTCGATCAGGTATCCGGCGATCGCGAACGCGGGTCCCCACAGAAGCGGCCACCAGCTGCTGCCGGACTCCCGGTACAGCACTACCGCACGAACTTGTTCGACGCCGGGAGGAACTGCAGCACCACGGCCGCGACGGTCAGCCCGATCACGACGATGCCGATCGTCACGCCCGCCTGCCACGACGGCGCCTGCAGGCCCACCAACGTGATCGCGACCATCGCCACCAGCCCGAGCATGCCGAGGATCGTGAGCAGGATCCGTGCCCAGTTGTGACCGTTGCGCAGCACCACGGCGAACGCGATGTACGGCGCGGCGGCGATGAGCATGCCGAAGCCCACCACTGCCGTCACGGCCTGCAAGCCCAGCTCAGCCGCCTGACGACCGTCGGCCGTCGAACTGGTGGCGTCCTGCGCGATGAGGTAGTCCATGTTGGTGAGCATCAGCACCGGGCCGATGGCGACGGAGAGCACGGCGGCCGCGATCCAGATCCACATCGCGGCGGTGATCGTCGGCGGCCGCGCCGGTGCCATCTCCTGCGGCAGAGCGGGAGTCATCGCCGGCATCGCGAAGCCCATGTTGTTGACCGGAGCCACCTGGTACTGGCCGAACTCCGCACCATGGCTGACGGTCGGCGCCTGCTGCCACTGCGCGGTGTCGGGGTTCGCCCAGGGGTTCGGGGCCGGGTTCTGCGGATCGGTCACTTCTCACGCACCTCCGCCAACCACTGTGCCGTAGCCGACTGCCACGTGAAGACGATTGCGGCACAGATGAGCAGAAGCGTGACCAGGCTCGCCGGGCTGATGCCGACGATCAGCAACCAGAGCATGTGGACGATCGACAGCAGCGACAACGCGATGCGCGCCCAGTTCCTGCGCCGGAGGAAGAGGCGGGTCAGCCAGCCGTAGAGCGCGGCGAAGATCACCGCGGGCACGGTCAGGGAGATCAGGAAGACGGTGACCTCGCCTGGCGGCTTTCCACTCAGCTTCTCGATCTCACCGCGCTGGAACCACAACCCGGCAGTGGTGAACAGCACGAACACCGCGAGCGCGAGCCACAGGCCGACCGCGATGCGAACCGGCCTCGGTGCTTCGTTCACGTCAGCTGCTCGCGCTCGGTCAGGTACTCGGACGACAGCCGGAAGTAGAACAGCACCAGGCCGGAGATGGCGATCAGCGCCGTCACCACGCCGAGCGTGTTCGTGAGCAGCTGGAAGAACAGCCCGAGCAGCAACGTGATCATCAGCCCGGTGCGGCTCTTCTTCAGGCCGCCGCGAACCTTGCCCGCGAACCACACCGCGAGCGCGGCGATCACGAGCGTGACCACCACCGAGACGGTCAGGATGGTGTTGACCGTCGAGGCGATCATGTCCGGCGTGATCTTCGGATCCTTGTTGGCCTGCACGCTCACGTCGATCAGTGCCTGCTTGTTCAGCAGCACGTACAACGTGGCGACCACGCCGAGCGCGGAGCCGAGGACGACGAGCCAGTAGCCCGCGTTGATCGTGCCGGGAGTGCCCGATTCCTTCGGAGACGTCACGGTCGGAACTTAGGACCGCAGGAAGGTGCTGTCCACCGTGACGCGCTTCCTGAAGTGCGCCGACTCCCGGTACATCAGCACGATCGCGGACGCGTCCAGCACGGTCGTCACGACCGTGGCACCGAGATCGACCGGCTGCATCGTCACCCCGAAGTCGGCGGCGATCCCGCTGCCCCAGGCGATCAGGCGGAACAGTCCGAACGCGACGGACGCGGCGCCGAGGACCGTGAGGACGATCCTGGCCCAGTTCCGCCCGCGCGCCATCGCGTTCGCCAGCCGCGTGTACGCGACGAGAATCACGGTCGCGATCAGCAGGCCGAACAGGATCCCGCCGTTGACGCCCGCGTCGATCTGGTCCTGGCCGAGTGCGGGGTTCTGCCTGCGCGCCTCGGACACGAGCGTTTCGCGGTCGAAGAGCTGGGCGAGGAACCGCGCCATGCCGACGCCCGCGCTGGCGATCCACAACCAGCGCGCGACGTTGATCAGCTTGGGTGGAGGTGTGGTGGTTACCGGTCGAGCCACTGCGCAGCTTCCACTGCCCAGTACGTCAGCACGATGTCCGCACCCGCACGCCGGATGGACGTGAGCGACTCGAGGATCGAACGCTCGCGCTCGATCCAGCCGTTCGCGGCGGCGGCCTCGATCATCGCGTACTCGCCGGAGATCTGGTACGCCGCAACGGGAACGTCCGAGATCTCGGCAACGGACCGCAGCACGTCCAGGTACAGCAGCGCCGGCTTGACCATGACCATGTCCGCGCCCTCCGCGAGGTCCAGCTGCACCTCGCGGATCGCCTCGCGGGCGTTCGCGGGGTCCTGCTGGTAGGTCTTGCGGTCACCGGACAGCTGCGACTCGACGGCGTCGCGGAACGGGCCGTAGAACGCGGAGGCGTACTTGGCCGAGTAGGCGAGGACGCCGGTGTCGGAGAGACCCGCCTGGTCCAGGGCGTTGCGGATGAAGGCGATCTGGCCGTCCATCATGCCGCTGGGGCCGACGACGTGGGCACCGGCGCGCGCCTGGGCCACGGCCATCTCGCCGTAGACCTCGAGGGTCGCGTCGTTGTCGACGGCGCCCTCCGCGGTGAGCACGCCGCAGTGGCCGTGGTCGGTGAACTCGTCGAGGCAGCAGTCGGACATGAGCACGGTGCTGTCGCCCAGCTCCGCGCGCAGGTCGCCCAGTGCGGCGTTGAGGATGCCGTCCGGGTCGGTCGCGCCGGAACCGACGGCGTCGCGCTCGGCCGGCACGCCGAACAGCATGATGCCGCCGACCCCTGCCTGCACGGCCTCGACCGCGGCTTTGCGCAGCGACTCACGGCTGTGCTGCAGGACGCCGGGCATGCTGCTGATCTCGGAGGGCGCGGCCAGGCCTTCCTTGACGAACATCGGCAGCACGAGCTGCCTCGGGCGCACCTCGGTCTCGGAGACCAGGCGGCGCATGGCGGGCGTCGTGCGCAGACGCCTCGGCCGGTGAAGTGGGTACACGGCGGGACTCCCTGACTGAAGAGAGTCGAAGGGGCCACTCAAAGGATCTTGAGTGGCCCCGACGGCTTGGTTGAACTAGCTGCGGCGCAGACGCTTGGTCTTGCGCGGAGGAGGCAGCGCTCCCTCGGCGCGCAACCGGGCGGCGTGGGCGGCCAGCGCGTCGACCAGCGCGGGCACGTTCGCCTCCTCGGGCTGCACGTCGACCCGGAGGCCGAACTCCCGCGCCGTCTCGGCGGTCTGCGGGCCGATGCACGCGACGAGCGTGCGGGCGTGCGGCTTGCCCGCGATGCCGACCAGGTTCCGCACGGTCGACGACGAGGTGAAGCACACCGCGTCGAAGCCACCGGACTTGATCATCTCGCGGGTGTCGGCGGGCGGCGGGGCCGCACGGACAGTGCGGTACGCCGTCACGTCGTCGATTTCCCAGCCACGCTCACGAAGGCCTGCGGCCAGCGTCTCGGTGGCGATGTCGGCCCGCGGCAGCAGCACGCGGTCGACCGGGTCCAGGATGTCGTCGTAGGGCGGGAAGTCGTTGAGGAGACCCTCGGACGACTGCTCACCGGACGGCACGAGCTCGGGGATGATGCCGAACGAGCGCACCTTCGCGGCCGTGGCCTCGCCGACGCAGGCGATCTTCACGCCGGAGAACGCACGAGCGTCCAGACCGAACTCGCGGAACTTCTCCCACACCGCGCGAACGGCGTTGGTCGAGGTGAAGACGACCCACTGGTAGCGGCCGTCGACCAGACCCTTGACCGAACGCTCCATCTGCGCGGGGCTGCGCGGCGGCTCGACCGAGATCGTCGGCACCTCGACGGCAATGGCGCCGTGCGAGTGCAGACGCTCGGACATCGCGCCGGCCTGCTCCTTGGTCCGCGGGACCAGCACGCGCCAGCCGTAGAGCGCCCGCGACTCCCACCAGGAGAGCCTCGAACGCGCGGCGGCGGCGGCACCGACCGTGACGACCAGCGGGCCGCCCATCTCACCGGCGTCGGCCGCGACAGAGGCCAGCGTGGTGTCGATGGTGCGCTGCTGGAATCCGGTGCCTTCGGCGGTCACGGCGACCGGGGTCTGCGGCGCGAGGCCGTTCTCGACCAGGTTCGACGCGGCCTCGGCGAGGTGCGAGCCCGTCGCGTGCAGGACGAGCGTGCCGGGCGCGGCGGCGAGGCCTGCCCAGTCGCTCACCGAGCGCACGTCGACCTCGGTGTGCACGCCACCGAGCGCGACACCCGCGTAGGCGGGAACCGCGGTACCGGAAGGCACACCGGGAACGACGTCGAACGGGATCGTCGACTTCGCTACGGCCTGCGCTTCCTTCACGACGGAGTCGAGGGTGAGCGGGTCACCCGCGACGAGGCGAACGACGGTCGCGCCGTTCTTCGCCTCCGCGACCAGGTCCTTGGCGACGTCGGCGGCCTCGCCGACAGCGGGGCGGACCTCGACTCCCTCGGGCACGGTCGCGAGGACGTCCGAAGGGACGTCCGGGTCGGTGACCACGAGTTCAGCCCTGGTGAGCAAGTCGTGGGCCCGGACCGTGAGCAGCCCGGTGTCGCCTGGGCCGGAGCCCACGAAGGCGATGCGTCCGGGGGTCTTGCGTGCGCGGGTCATCAGGGCACTCCCCATCGATTACGCCTCTGGGCCGCTGAGAACGGCGGCCCCGAGGTCGAGCAACTCGGCGGCCAGCGCACGGCCGAGTCCCTCAGCTTCGGTCAAGTCACCGGTGGCGGACGCACGGAGGAGATCGTTCTCCGGCGTCGCAGCGACCCCGCGCAGGGAAAGCCGATACACGACCTTCCCCTCGTCGTCGAGGTCTTCCACCACATCGGCCAGCGCGCCGACCGGCGCACTGCAGCCCGCCTCGAGTGCGGCCAGCATGGCGCGCTCTGCGGTCACAGCGGCCCGGCTGGCCGAATCGTCCAAAGTGGACTGGATCAGGTGCTCGGCGTCGACGTCGTCGACCCGGCACTCGACTGCCAACGCACCCTGTGCGGGTGCGGGAAGCATCTGGATGGGCTCCAGGTTCTCGGTGATCTCGCTCGTGCGACCGAGACGCGCGATGCCGGCCCTCGCCAGCACCACGGCGTCGAGCTCACCGTTGCGGACCTTGCCGATCCGCGTGTCCACGTTGCCCCGCAACGGAACGATGTCCAGCCCGAGGCCCAACGCCTCCAGCTGAGCGGCACGGCGCGGGGATCCGGTGCCCACAGTGGACCCCGGCGGCAGCTCGCCGAGCGTGAGACCGTCGCGCGCCACGAGAGCGTCGCGCGGGTCTTCGCGCTGGGGCACCGCCGCGAGCACCAGACGCTTGTCCGGTGCGGTCGGGAGGTCCTTGTAGGAGTGGACGGCGACATCGATCTCGTTGTTGGCGAGCGCGTCGCGAAGAGCCGACGTGAACACGCCGATGCCGATCTGCGCGATGGGGGCGTCGGAGAGGTCGCCCGGCGTCTTGATGACGACGATCTCGACCTGCGCTCCAGCAGCCTTCAACGCCTCGGCCACGGTCCCCGTCTGTGCGAGCGCCAGTGCGCTGCCTCGGGTACCGATCCGTAGGGTGCGGGTCACCGCGTTTCACCATCCACAGAAGCTTGCTTGGTCTGACTGACAACCCCAGGCGTCTGGGGGTCGAGCCCGAACAGTTCGCGGAGAGCCTCCGCGTAGCCGGTCCCACCAGGTGCGGAAGCGAGCTCCTTCACCCGGACGGTCGGCGTGTGCAGGAGCTTGTCTACAACGCGGCGCACCGTCTTGGCCAATTCACCGCGTGTCGCGGGGTCCAGTTCGGGAAGTCGCGAATCAAGACGGAGCAGTTCGGCGTCGACCACCTCGGCCGCCCGCTTGCGCAGGGCCGTGACGGTCGGCGTGACCTCGGCGGACCGCTGTCCGGCGAGGTAGGACCTGACCTCGTCGGCGACCAGCGTGGCCGCCAGGCGGGCGTCCTGGCCGGCGGGCGCGTCCGAGAGCCGTCGCTGGAGCGTTTCCAGGTCCACCACACGAACGTTCGGCAGCTCGGCCGCGGCCGGGTCGACGTCCTTGGGCAGGCCCAGGTCGCACATGACCAACGGCCGTGAGCGCTTGCTGATCATGTCCGCGCGCACGACCGTGTCGACCGACCCGGTGCACGCGAAGACGATGTCCGCGAGATCGATCTCGACGGCCAGCGCGGAGAGGTCGACGGCCGTCGCGGGGACGCCCTCGGCCTTCAGCGACGTGGCGAGACGCACACCGTTGGCCTGCGTCCGGTTCGCGATGACGACTTCGCCGACGCCCGCCCTGCGCAGGTGCGCGGCGGCCAGGCCACCCATGGCACCGGCGCCGACGAGCAGCGCGCGCTTGCCGACGAGCGTGCCCAGTTCGGCCTCGGCGTCACCGAGGGCCTCGGACACGACCGACGCACCCGCGTGGTCGATCCCGGTCTCGGCGTGCACGCGCTTGCCGACGCGCAAAGCGTTCTGAGTGAGCTCGTGGACGGTCTTGCCGACGGTGCCCGCCTCGTCCGCCGCCGCGTACGCACCGCGCAGCTGGCCCAGGATCTGGGACTCGCCGACGACCATCGAGTCGAGGCCCGCAGCGACCGAGAACAGGTGTTCCACGGCAGCGGCGGCGTAATGCACGTAAAAGTTCTCGTACAGCGACTGCGGGTCGACCTGAGCGTGCTGCGCGAGCACCTCGACGACCTCGGACATGCCGCCGTGGAACGACTCGACGACGGCGTAGACCTCGACCCTGTTGCAGGTCGACAGGACCATCGCCTCGGAGACGCTGGGGGCGGCGAGCAGCTGACCGAGGACCTTGGGCAGGTTCGGCTCGGCCACGGTGACGCGTTCGAGGACCGGGACTGGGGCGGTGCGGTGCGACAGACCGACTACGAGCACACTCATGTACTCACCACGTCTGCCGGAGCCGTCTGGCTCACGCTCACGGGCGAATCACCATCCCGTCCACACCGAGTCCGTTGTTGCCGACCGAGACGCTGGCAGCCTCGTCCGCACGTCGAGCGACGTGGAACGACAGGATCTGCATCTCGACCGCCAAGTCAACCTTGCGCACCTCGACGTTGTCTGGAACTTGAAGGACAACTGGTGCAAAGTTCAGAATGCACTGGACGCCCGCAGATACCAAACGGTCGCAAACCGACTGAGCGGCGGGCGGCGGCGTCGCGATCACGCCGATCGAGACCTCGCGTTCCACGCAGACCGCGGTGATGTCGTCGATGTGGCTGACGGGAATGCCCCCAACAGGGATTCCGACGAGATCCTCGTCCACGTCGAAGAGCGCTGTGACCGGGAACCCACGGCCGGGGAACCCGCCGTAGTTGGCCAGAGCGTGACCAAGGTTACCGATGCCGACGACGGCCACGGAGTGGTTCCGGGTGAGCCCGAGGATGCGCTCGATGTGGCTCACGAGGACCTCGACGTCGTACCCGACACCCCTCGTGCCGTACGAGCCGATGTAGCTCAGGTCCTTGCGAAGCTTGGCCGCGTTGACCCCGGCGGCCTGACTGAGCTCTTCGCTCGAAACAGCATTGATGCCCTGGTCGGCCATGCCGGACAGCACGCGCAGATAGACAGCGAGCCTGGCCACCGCCGCCTCGGGAATCGCACGAGCGCGCTCCCTGTCGGCAGGCTCCAGAGGGGTGGTGGTCGTCTCACCTTCGCCCCGCTGTGATGCCACGCTCTCCGACCTCCGGGTGTGCCTCACCGCAGTGACCCCGCGGCGTTGGTGATGAACACACCGTACCGCTTGTGAACGCATGCACAAAGTCGGCGCCCAGCCGTCACACCGCTGGTCACAGGGCGTGACCAGCACCGGAGCGCCACATGATCACTACGGGGTGACCCCCGGGCCCCGGCAAAGTCGCTTCTGCTGGTGGCGTGTGCAAGTACTACCAACCCATGATCGAACCGCCGCTACCTACACCCAACTCGGCAGCGATGCGTGGCTCGATCGGTGCCGCCGCAGGACGGGACACGACCAGTTGGTAGTAGGAAAGTGCCTGTTGATGTTGAGTTGGTGGTACTTGCACACGCCATCAACGCAGGCCCGACGGCCACCGCACGATCACGGGTCCCGTTCACTCGACCGTAAAAGAAATCGAATGCCATCCAGTGGCGCCGTCAGGAACCGGATCGAGCCGCGCTTGGTCCTGGGTATATCCGCTCTTGTCCGTCGCACGGCATTCGACCGAATGGTTCCCAGGCCTGAGATCCATCTCGATCCGCCACATCCGCCACGTGCTGTCGCTGACGTCCGCCCCGAGCTCAGCCTGCTGCCAAGCCCCACCGTCAGCCCGGACCTCGACCTTCGCCACCCCCGTGGGCTGAGCCCACGCAGTACCGGCGACAACGGTCTTCCCCTGCACCTTGCCCAGCCCCTTGGGCCGATCAATCCGGGACATCGTCTTGATGGGCGCCCTGGTGGCCCACCCTCGCGGAATCCAGTACCCCTGATCCTTGGCGAAGGTCGTCACGTTCAAATCGGTGACCCATTTCGTAGCCGACACGTACCCGTACAACCCGGGCACCACCAGCCGCGCCGGAAACCCGTGCTCAGCAGGCAACGGCTCACCGTTCATCCCGATCGCGATCATCCCGCGCTCCAGCACGTAGTCCAGCGGACTACCAGCCGTGAACCCGTCGTCACTCGTGCTGAACAGCTGGTCAGCCCCGGCCTTGACCCCGGCCTCCCGCAACACGTCACCGATCTTGATCCCGACAAACCTGCCCGTACTTATGTACGGCCCACCAACCTCGTTCGACACACACGCCAACGTGACCGTCTCCTCAACCAGGTCCCGCTGCCGAATCTCCTCGAACGTCAGCACCATCGGCCGCTCGACCATCCCGTGCACCCGCAGCGCCCACTCCTCAGCCCGAATCCGAGGCACGCTCAACGCCGTGTCGATGCGATAAAAATCCTTGCCGCTAGTCACAAAACTAGGCGTCCCGTCCTTCACAAAATCCGCGCCGATCGGCACCTCAGGCGCCTTGACCTTGGGCGTCAGATCCCCGACAGCCTTCCGAGACCCTTCAACATCAGTCCGATTGCCAAAAACCTGCCCAACCACACCAGCAGCCACCGCCGCCCCAGCCGTGATCAAGAACCCCCGCCGAGACTCGCTCTCCTTCGTCTCCGCATGCAGGTACCGAAACACGTAAAACCCAGCCGCCAGACTCGCCAGCGGCGCCAGCACAGCAAGCTGCCCAACATCCGGCCTGGTAACCACCGCAACGATCCCCACGACCCCCAGCACCACCGCCACCACGGACCCCGGCGTAGCGCTGTCCCGGCTCGCCAGCCCAGCCGCCACCCCAACCCCTGCCAGCACCAGCCCCATACAGCTGAGCAGCACGAGCTTGTCGTTCGTCCCAAAGGTCGTGACCGCAAAGTCCTTCAACCACGACGGCGTCAGATCGATCGCCGCGTTGCCCACCGCGAGGTAGGGCGAAGCACTGAGCCCCACGAAGGCAGCCACCAGATGCCCAGCCGCAAGAGCAGCGATGATCGCAAGCAGACCGGTGAGCGCGGCCTTGACGGGCTTCATACCCCTAATACGACACCCAACTGCCCCTGGTTCGCTCAGGTCGTAAGCCCTCGGTAATCACCCAGGCCACGGCGGCCCACGCCGATGCCGCAGGCGAGGCCCCAAGCGAAGCCGCAGGCGAGCAGTCCCGATGGCGAAGCCGAGGTGTCTTTACCGCTTGAAACGGGAGGTTCCGGTGGGTGGTCCCGTCACGAGTCGTGCCTCAGCTCTTGCTGCATCTGAGGAGGGGTGTCAACTCGACACGCTTTTCGTCGAGTTGACACC
>NZ_JBSGXZ010000079.1:0-13447 GCF_053610285.1 Lentzea sp. NPDC054927 | reverse complement strand
CGGCGGTGGTGCCGCGGCCGAGGCCGGTGAGGCGCGATGAAAGCCTTTATGCGGCAACGACTCGCGGTATTCGGATCTACCTGGCGACACCGCGCCTGCGCGGGTTGCTGGCCGTGCACCTCGCGGCGGCCGCAGCGGGTTCGATGGTGCTGGTGAACACGGTCGCCTATGTGCGAGATGTGCTCGGCCGCGGCGCCTCTGACGTTGCCGTCGCGCTGGCGTTCAACGGCGTCGGATCCCTAGTGGCCGCACTGGTGTTGCCCAAGTTGCTCGACCGCGTGACCGACCGCGCACTGGTGCTGCGAGCCTCCGTGGCACTGGTCGCACTGATGCTGACCGGGTCCGCGTTCGCATCGCTGCTGAGTGGATGGCATTGGCCCGCCCTGCTGGTGTTGTGGGCGTTGATCGGCGCCGGATGCTCGTTCGCGCTGACGCCAGGTGCGCGGCTCCTGCGCCGATCCGCTGACTCGTGCGATCGGCCTGCGTTGTTCGCCGCCGACTTCGCGCTCTCCCACGCCTGCTGGTTGTTGTGTTACCCGCTGGCCGGGTGGGTGGCCACCGCCGCGAACATGACCACGGCATTCATCGTCCTTGGCGGCGTCACGGCCATTGCGGCGCTCGTGGCATGGCGCCTGTGGCCGACGCATGACCCGAAGGTGGTGGAGCACGTGCATCAGGACCTCGAGCCCGATCACGACCATCTGCACGACGCGGTGCTCGCGGGCGGCGCGTGGAGGCACGCGCACGAGTTCCGCATCGACGACCACCACGAGCGCTGGCCGCGCTAACCGGCTTGTGCGCATCCGGCGCAGGTTCCGCTGATGGTCACGCGCACGAGCACCTCCGTGAAGCCCGGGAGGGCACTCAGGCCGGCGGGTTCTGACCGCCCGCCGGCCCAGGTGCGAGTAACCGCATCACATCACCTCGCCTCGGCCGAGCCGGCGAGAGCAGGGACGGGGATCTCGAAGTGCACGGTCTGGTTGCGGTCGGGATCGCCGTCGCGCGCATCGCACACCTCGACCGCGACCGAGCGCCAGAACCCTTCGGCACCGGCCACGCGGGTGTCGGTGTGCAGGTAGATCTGTTCGTAGCCAGGTGTTTCGGCGATGAACCTGATCGCGGCGTCGACCAGCGCCCGCGCCAAGCCGCGGCGCCGGTGTTCTGCCCGGACGTACACCCGGAACAGCTGAGCCGTCCTGTCACCGGAGTAGCGCTCGGCGATCCAGGCCGGGTGAGGTGGGCTGGCGGGTCCCTGCGCCCGCACGGCGGTGGTGCCCACGACCTCGTCGCCGTCGACCGCGACGAACAGCGCGTGCCTGGGGGTTTCCAGGTAGACGCCGGCCAGGTCGATCACGTCGGTGTGCCACTGGGGGCGGTAGCCGTGGCCGAACTCGCGGTAGAAGGTGTCCAGCATGACGCTGCGGGCACCTGGCAGGTCGGCGTGGGTCGCCAACCGCACCTCATAGGATCCTGCTGGGTAGGAGTGGTGCTTGTTCACTTCATCCTCTCTTTCGCGCCGTCCAAAGTGGTCGCGACCGGACCTTGCATGACGACGCGTCCTTCGTGGAGCACGGCTACCCGGTCGGCCAGCCGGGCCACGACATCGAGGTCGTGGCTGATCAGCACGAGCGCGCACGGCACGCTCGCGAGCAGGTCGAGCAGCCCGGCACGGGTCACCGCGTCCAGGCCTGAGGTGATCTCGTCGCACACGAGCACTTCCGGTTCGGCGAGCAGGGCGCGCACGAGGGCGGCCCGCTGGAGTTCGCCGCCGGACAGGCCACGCGGCAGGCGCAGCACTGTGTCGGGGGCAAGGCCGACGCGGGCCAAGGCGGCGAGCGCCGACGTGCGGGCCTCGGCGGGGCGCACACCGCGCAGCCGCACCGCGGTCCGGGCGACCTGGTCCAGCACCGGGCGGTGCTCGTCGAACGACCCTCGTGCGTCCTGGAAGACGTACTGCACGGCGGCCAGCGCGGCTCGTGGCCGTCGGCGCAGCGACCGCGCGAGTGGCCGGTCGTGCAGCAGCACCTCGCCGGTGGCCTGCTGGTGCAGACCCGCCAGGCAACGGCCGAGGGTGGTCTTGCCGCTGCCTGAGCGGCCGACGACCGCCAGCCGTTCCCCGACTTCCAGATCCACGTCGTGCAGGACGGTGGCGTTGCGATACCGGGCGGTCAGGCCGCGAACCCGCATACGTGGCGCCCGTTCGGGGACCTCGGCGGGGACCGACGGCACAGCGTCCAGGAGCGCACGGGTGTAGTCCTCACGCGGATTGGTCAGCAGTTCGTGTGCGGGTCCGGCTTCGACTACGCGCCCCGCGCGCAGCACCACGATCTCGTCGGCGAGTGCCCGCACCACTTCCACGTCGTGGGTCAGCAGCACCAGCGCCACACCATGGGCGACGACGGCGGCGAGCTCGTCGACGACTTCGGCGCGGGTCAGGGCGTCCTGACCGGTGGTGGGTTCGTCGGCCACCAGCACCGCCGGGTTGCCGACGAGTGCCTGGGCGAGCACGACCCGTTGCTGCTGGCCGCCGGAGAGCTGATGCGGATAGCGGCGCAGCAGGTCGGCAGGCACCCGCGCCCGGCGCAGTGCCGTGGTCACCAGTTCGTCGGGATCACCGTCGTGCAATGCGGCGATCTCGCGGAACACGGCATCCAGACGGCGCACCGGGTTGAGCGCTGACGCTGGTTGCTGAGGAACGAACCCGACCCGTCCGCGCACCTCGACGCGACCGCTGACCGACACACCGGGGGAGTGTTCGCCGAGCAGGGCCAGGCCGGTGGTGGTCTTGCCGCTGCCCGAGGCGCCGACCAGGGCCAGGACCCGGCCCGCGGACAGGGCGAAGCTGACGCTGTCGAGCAGCACGTGCCCGCCCGCCTCGGCGCGCAGGTCTTCCACGTGCACGACCGGAGTCATGTCCGAACCTTCCGCAGTGCGCGGTCGAACACCAGGTTCAACCCGATCGACAAGGAGATGATCAGCAGCGCGGGTACCACCACGGCCCACGGCTGCAGGAACAACCCGCCGCGGTTGCGGTCCACCATCACGGCCCAGTCCGCCGCGTCGGGTGGCACGCCGACGCCGAGGAAACTGGCTGACGCCACCAGGTACAGCGCGGAGGTGAGCCGTACGCCGAGATCGGCGGCGAGCGTGCGCAGCATCGACCGTCCGGTGTAGACGATCGAGGTCTGCCACCACGACTCGCCCTGCATGCGCATCGCCTCCAACGCCGGTCGCCCCGCGATCTCCAATGCCGTTGCGCGGGAAAGGCGGGCGACGTCGGGGAAGTTGACGAGCGTGACGATGCCGATGAGCACCACGAGGCCTTGCCCGGTGATGGCGGCCACGAGGATCAGCACGAGCAAGGACGGCACGGCCAGCAGCACGTCGAGCGGCCGCATCAGCACCTCGTCGACCAGCCGCAGCCGCGCAGTGGCCGCGACCACGCCGTAGGGAACCCCGACCAGGTAGGAGAAGGCGGTGGCGAGCAACGCCACCAGCACGACCGTCTGGCCGCCGGCGAGCACCTGGTGCCAGGTGTCACGGCCCACGAAATCGGTGCCCAGCAGACCCAGCGGCATGAACGAGGCGCTGCGGGCCGTCTGCTCGGGCACGAACAGCGGACCCAGCAGCGCCAACGCCAACGGCACCACGATCAGCAGTCCGCCGATGCCCGCCCGCTTCACGCGGCCACCTCGGCGCGCGGGGCCAGGCGGAAACCCACCAGGTCGGCCACCAGGTTCACGGCCACCGTGGTGACCGCGAAGACCACCGCCAGGCCCTGCACCACCGGCAGATCGCGTGCGGCCACGGCGTCCACCAGCACGGTCCCGAGGCCGGGGATCACGAACACCGCTTCGATGACGATCACCCCACCCAGCAACCAGTCCGTGGTGCGCGCGACCTGCTGCACCGCCGGCGACAGGGCGTTCGGCAGGGCGTGGGCGAACCGGACCCGCGTCTCGCCGATTCCCAGGCGCCGGGCGTGGCGGACGTAGTCGGACGCCAGCGCGTCGACCATTCCCGCGCGCACCAGGCGGCTGATCGAACAGATCGGCCGCGCCAGCAGCACCACCAACGGCAGCACCAGCACCGCGGGCTCGGCGAGCACGTTCGCACCGACCGCGGTCGGCGGCAGCCAGCCCAGCTGCACGCCGAACACCGCGATCAGCACCACGGCCAGCGCGAACTCCGGAATCGAGTGCAGCGCCACGCTGATCGACGTCAGCGCGCGGTCGAGCAGGCTGCCCTCGCGCAACGCGGCCAGCACACCGACCAGCACCGAGATCGGCAACAACAGCACCAGGGTCAGCACCGCCAGCACGACGGTCGGGCCGATCCCGGCGGACAGGAACTGGGCGACCGGGCGTCCCGAGACCAGGGACTCACCGAAGTCCAGCCTCGGTAGCCCGATCAGCCATTCGGCGAACCGCTCGAGTGCGGGCCGGTCCAGACCCATGGACGCGCGGATCTGGGCGATCCGCGCGGGGTCGGGATTGTCGCCAGCCAGGGCCACCGCCGCGTCTCCCGGCAGAGCCTCGACCAGGAAGAACACGAGGGTGACCACGGCCAGCACCTGCATCAGCCCGAGCGCGGCACGCCGGGCCGCGTAGGACGCGAGGCTCAACCCAGCCACACCTTGTCGAACCTGGCCCAGTCGAGGGTGTTGGCCGGCGCGGTGGAGATCCCGCCGACGTTCGGCTTCGCGCCCACGATCCAGTCCGCGAAGCCCCACATCAGGTAGCCGCCCTCGGTGTGCAGCACGCGCTGCATCTCCTGGTAGGCCTGGGTGCGCGCGCCTGCGTCCGAAGTGGACACCGCCTTCTCGTACAGCGCGTCGAACTCCGGCCGGGCCCACTTGGTCACGTTGGTGCCCGATCCGCTGAGCAGGCGCTGTGCGACGTGGGTCTCGATGGGCATGGCTCCGGAGCGGAAGCTCGACAGCGAGCCGTTCTTGAGCGTGTCCGCCCAGTAGCTGTCCTTGTTGCCCTGCGCGACCTCGATCGTCAGCCCGGATCCCTTGGCCTGGTCGGCGAACACCGTGGCGGCCTCCACCATGCCGGCCGCGGCGGTGGAGGTGTCGAGCTTGACCACCAGACCCTCGGCACCCGCCTTGCGGATCAGGAACTTCGCCTTGTCCACGTCGCGCTCCCGCTGCGGGAGGTCGGCGTAGTGCTGGTAGCCCTTGCCGAACAGGTCGTTGCCGACCTGCCCGCTACCCGCCAGCACCGACTCCACCAGCTGCGGCCGGTCGGCGAGCAGGAACAACGCTTCCCGCAGATCGCGGTTGTCGAACGGCGGCCGGTCCACCTTCATGGCGAACGCCTGCACGGCGCTGTTGGGGGAGCGGTGGATCGTCATCCGGTCACCGGAAGCGTGACTGCGCGCGGTGGTCGGCGTGAGGTCGTGCGCGTACTCGACCTGACCGCCCAGCAGGGCGTTGGTGCGCGCCGACTCCTCGTTGGCGATCACGAACTCCAGCTCGTCCAGCAGCGGCGCGCCCTCCCAGTACTCGGGGTTGCGCTTGAGCAGCACGGACCTGCCCGGCTCGAACGACACGAAGCTGAACGCCCCGGACCCGACCGGCTTGGTGAAGTCCTCCGCGCCCTCCGGGACGATGTACGCGCCGAAAGCCGCGAGGGCGTTGGGGAACTCGCCGAAGGGCCGCTTCAGCGCGAACTCCACGGTGTGGTCGTCCACGGCGCGGCTGTTCGGCAGGTCGATCAGCGCGAGGCTCGACTTGGCGCGGAACGCACGGTTCGGGTCGAGGATGCGCGCGTAGCTCGCGAGCACGTCCTGAGCTCGCACGGGTCTGCCGTCGTGGAACACCGCCTTGCGCAAGCTGATTCGCCAGCGCGTCAGGTCAGCGTTCGGCTCCCACTTCTCCGCGAGCCGCGGCTGCGGCGCCACGTCGCCGCCGAGGTCCGCGAGCTTGTCGAACATCGCCTTGGACCGCGCGGCTTCCACGAACAGATTGGCCAGGTGCGGGTCGAGGACCTCCTTGGCGCCACCACCGGCGAACGCGGCACGGAGCCTGCCACCGGCACGCGGCGTGGAGGAGGCGGAGGTCGCACCGCTGCCGCACCCCGCGAGGGTGACGACCGCCAGACCGGAGGTGAGGCCGAGGAAACCGCGGCGGTTCAGGGACATGCTGGTTCCTTTCACTGGCACCCGCTTCGGCGGAGGCGGGCCACGACGTGGAGGCGGTCGCCGGACAGCGCGCCGCTCAACGGGGCGTCGGCGGTCCAGGGCTGGTCGGTGCGGGGGCCGGGCGCGTCGAACAGGGCGAGGACGTCGAACCCGGCGAGGTCGAGCAGATGGCGCAGTTCCTGGGGGAACAGCAACCGCCAGGCCGACCGCTGCACGAGCGGTTCGGTGCGCCCGGCCCATTCCCACGCGCGTCGGCGGCACAACAACTGGGCTGCGTGGTCGATCCACAGCTCGGTGCGCGAGGTGTACTCAGTGCCCCGCCACGTGACCGAGCGAGTGCGCACGCCGTCGAGAAGTTCGGTGTTGCCGAGGAAGAACGCCCCGTTGCGCATCTCGGCGACGAACAAACCGCCTGGGGAGAGGTGTGCTCGGCAGCGATCCAGGAAGGCGTCGAGGTCAGAGTTGGTGTGGCAGTACAGCATCGCACTGTCCAAACAGGTCACTACGTCGAAACAGCGACCCAGGTCGAACGAGCGCATGTCGCCCAACGTCACGTCGATCGCCGGGTGGTGCTCGCGGGCGTACGCGAGCATGTTCTCCGAGCTGTCCAACCCGGACACGCGGTAACCGTTGCGGGACAACCATCCCGCGTCACGACCGGTGCCGCAGCCGATGTCGAGCAGGTCCTGTCCACCGCCGAACCGGGTCACGACGTCGTGCACGAACCGGGCGGCGACGTGCTCAGGGTCGGGGAACTGGTGCTCGTACAGCTCGGGGTTGTCAGTGAGCAGGTTCATCGGGCGACCTCCGGCTGTCGTGGCGTGAGCGCGCCGCGGCGGTGCAGCCAGGCGACTCCCGCGGCGCTGGTGAGTCCGATCGCCACGCACAGCAGGGCCGCGAGCCGGTCACCGAATCCGGTGACCCAGCCGATCGCGGTGTTGCCCAGAGCGGCGGCCAGTCCTGATCCGAGGTAGAACACGCCGAACTGGGTGCCCGCCAGGCTGTCCGGGCCGAACGAGGGGATCAGGTCGTAGACGAGGGGGTTCGCGATCATCACGCCGACGGCCAGCGCGAGCGTGGCCACCAGCACCGGGACGAGTCCTGACCAGAGCGCGGGGACGGCGAAGCCCGCGCCCATGACGGCGAGGCCCGCCGCGATCACCGGCCCCCGCGCCCGGTCCGACAGCAGGCGGGTGATGCGGACCTGGAACAGCAGCGTGGCCACTGTGGACACGACGAACAGCGCGGCGACGACGCCCGCCGACCCGGTGGCCTCCTGCGCCTGGATCGGCAGCAGCAGGTAGAGCTGGTTCTGCAGGACGAACATCCCGCTCAGCGCACAGGTGAAGGCCACGAACCGGCGGTTCGCCAGGCACTCGCGCCAGTCGCCGAGCACCGACCCACCCTTGCGGGTGGCCGGCCGCGCGGGCAGCACGACGGCCTGGGCGATGGTCAGCACCGCGAAGATCCCGGCCGCCACCACCGCGGCGATCCGGAAGTCCCACAGCAGCAACACGCTGCCGAGCACCGGCCCGAACAACGCGCCCGCCTGGGCGTAGACGTTGAACCGGGCGAAGGCCTCCGTCCGCGCCTCACCCGCCTCCAACGCGATGTACGCCCGCACCGCCGGGTTGAACAGCGCACCCGCGAGCCCGCTGAGCACCGACGCGGCCAGCACGACCGCGAGCGAGTCGCCGATTGCGAACAGCCCGAACCCCACCGCGCGCAACGCGCAGCCGGCGAGGATGACGGTCCGCGGTCCCAACCGGTCCGATGCGGTGCCGCCCACCAGGAACAGGCCCTGCTGGCTCAACGTCCGCACGCCGAGCACCACGCCGATCACCGCGGCGGACATGCCCAGACCGCCCAGGTGCACGGCCAGGTAGGGGATGAGCAGGTAGAAGCCGGTGTTCACGGCGAACTGGTTGACCAGCAGCAACCGCACCGGCAGCGCGAACCGGCTCATCGCGGCATCACGCCCGGCCCCGGCACGCAGGACAGCCGCAGGGGTGCCGTCATCGCCGCACCACGCCCAGGCCCGGCTTCCCGGACAGCCGAAGGGTGCCGTCCTCGCCACCGATTCCTGACCAAGGGTCGTGCGCCAGCAACAGGTGCCCGTCCAGGTCGACCCACCGCGCGTGCCCGGCGAGGTGGACCGCGGGCGCGATGCCGAGCGAACTGGCCACCAGACAGCCGAGCATCACGTCCAGTCCGCCCTCATAGGCGGCCGAGACGATCTCCAGCGCCGGACGCAGGCCACCGCACTTGGCGAGCTTGATGTTGACGCCGTCCACCGCACCCGCGAGCTTGCGCACGTCGGCGACCGTGGCGGCGTCCTCGTCGGCGACCAGCGGCGCCGGGCACCGCTCCCGGACCCACGCCAGCGCGTCCGGATCGCCGGGCGGGATCGGCTGCTCCACCGCGTCGAGCACGACGCCGGCGGCGGTGATCCGTTCGATCACCCGCACCGTCTCGTCCGGACTCCAGGCGCCGTTGGGATCGAGCACCAGCCGGGCGTCCGGTGCGGCGGCCCGGACCGCGGCGACGGTGGCGACGTCTCGTTCCGGATCGGCTCCGGCCTTGACCTTGAGCACCGAGAACCCACGCCCGGTCAGCGCGGCGGCCCGGGCTGCCGCGTCCTCAGGTGTGGTGATGCCGATCGTGTAAGCGGTCGGGACGTCGTGCCATTTCGGGACGCCGACGAGCGCGTGCACCGGCACGGCATCGCGCAGGCCGAGCAGGTCGTGCAAGGCCGCGTCGACCGCTGCCCGCACACCCCCGGGAATCGCGTTGTCGGCGTGCAGAGCGTCGAGCGCGGTCTCCGGCGAGTCCGAGTCGGCGAGGACCGGCCGCAGCCGGTCCAACTGCGACGTGATCGCCTCCACGTCGAGCCGGTAGAAGGTGCTGGTCACCACTTCGCCGTGGCCTTGTAAACCGTTGTGCGCCACGACGACCCGCACAGCGTCCCGGCGCGACATGACCGACCTGGAGATGCGCAGCGGCGTGTCCAACTCGAGGCCGTAGACCTCCCAGTCGATCTTCACGCGAGCACCGCCGCTCGTGGCGCGACGACCGAGCGGGACCGCGTCCAGCCCGTCGCCTCCACGCCGTGCGGGTCGCCGATCTCCACCGGCCGGTCGGCGGCCGGCCCGAGCAGACCTCTGGCGTGGCAGAAGTCGTCGTCGAAGATCGTGCCGAGGTAGCGGTGCGGGCCGTCGGGGAAGACGGTCGCCACCACCGCGCCGGGCTCGACCCTGGCCGCCCAGGCGGCAACCAGCGCGACCGCGCCACTGCTCCAGCCACCGGTGACGAAGGCGTCACGAGCGAGCCTGCGGCAGGCGTCCACCACCTCGACCGGGCCCAGCCAGTGCACCTCGTCGAACTCGGCGTAGGCGACGTTGCGGGGATGGATGCTGCTGCCCAGCCCGCGCATCACCCTGGGCCGCGCGGGCTGCCCGAAGATCGTGGAGCCAACAGCGTCCACACCGATCAACCGCAAACCGGGCCAATACCGGCGCAGCTCCCGCACGACGCCCGCGCTGTGCCCGCCGGTGCCCACGCTGCACACCAGCACGTCGACGGGATCGAGCTGCTCCACCAGTTCCCTGGCCAGCTCCGCGTACCCGCCGGGGTTGTCCGGGTTGTTGTACTGGTCGGGCCAGTAGACGTCGGGATACTCGCGCAGCACGGCTTGGAGCCGGTCCAATCGCGCCTGCTGCCATCCGCCGACCGGGTGTGGCCGGTCCACCACCTCCAGCCGGGCGCCGTGCGCGCGCAACAGGGCGCGCATCGACGGCTCGAGCTCGCTGTCCACCACCAGAACCACCGGGTGACCGAAGGCCTGACAGGCGAACGCGAGGCCGAGGCCGAGGGTGCCGCTGGTCGACTCCACGACCACCGCGCCTGGGCGCAGCTCACCGCGTTCACGAGCGGCACGCAGCATGGACACGGCGCCGCGCGCTTTCATGCCGCCGGCGCTCAGGCATTCGAGCTTGGCCCAGAACCCGCCGTGCCGGTGGGGCAGTGGTGTGTCGATGCGGGCGACCGGGCTCTGTCCGAGAAGGCCGAGCAGGTGCCGGTTCTGGCGGGGGACCGTCACGACGGGCGCTCCGTGTAGTGGTGGATCGTGGTCGGGCCGCCATCGAGCCAGAAGAACGGGTACGGCTCGGCCGACACGGCGCGTACTCCGTGCCCGATGAACCACGGGAGGATCGCGCTGGCCGTCTGCGCGAACAGGACCACCGGCTTGCCCGCGTCGGCGGCGTGTCGCAGCAGCGGTTCGAACGTGCCGTTGCCGACCGTCATCCCCGAGGCCAGCACGAGGTCACACGCTTCGAGCGCGCTCTCCGCGTCCGTGGCGATCGGCTCGTCCCACTCGGTGCGACCGCCCTTGAGATCGCACGGCACGTACGTCGCGCCTCGCTCTCGCAGGTGGTGCAGCAGCGAGTTGACCACCCCGACCACCAGCACCCGGTCGCCCGGCGCGGGGTCCAGCAGGTCCACGACGGCCTCCGCCCGTGCCATGGACTTGGCCAGCGAGCTGCCGGGACCGATGGTGAGCGACTTCGTGGCGGACAGGTGGTGTGGGCGTACGTGCGCCAGATAGGCGTCGAGGGCAGCGGTGCGGATGGCCGGGTTCGGGTGGCCGAGCAGGTCGAGGACCGTCGCCCCGACGCAGGCGTGCACGTCGTCGTCGGCGATGTCCTCCACCGCGCAGGAGCCGATCGCCTCCTCCACTCGCAGGCTGACCACGGTGTTGCGGTACGACTGCCCGCGCGTGGTGTGCCGGGCGCCCTGTCTGGTGGTGAATCCGACGGACACCGTGCACGTCGCCGGGTCGCAACCCAGTCCACCACCCCGGACGAGCTCGACGAGGTTGGTGAGCGTCACGCGGGCACCTCGGCGTAGTCGACGGAGAGGCCGCCTACGAGCTGCTCGGCCCGCGCACGCGCGCCGAGGCCGGCGGGATCGGTCACCACGACGTGGCCGAGGTAGCTGTTGTTGCTCGTCGGATCACCGGCCCGGTGGCCGGGCTGCTTGATCGACCAGTCCACGACGCCCGGCGCGGTGCCGAGCGCCTCGGCGCCGCGGACAGCGGCGACCAGCCCGGAGCGCTGCGGCAGGACGAAGGAGATCGCGGCGCTGCGCACACCGGTGTCCGCCGGACTCAGGTCCGGCCGTTCCCCGACGGCCAGCTGTGCGTACACCGCGGGCAGGTCGATGCCGGTGACGCGACGGACCAGCTCGGTGATCTGGTTGCCGGCCGGGCGGGGGTTGACCTCGACGAGCTTCGGGCCGTCGGAGGTCAGCTTGACCTCGGTGTGCGCGACGCCGCGGTCCAGGCCCAGCGCCTCGATCGCGGCGACGGCGACCGCCTCGGCCTCGGCGGTGGTCATGTCGGCGGGGAACATGTGCCCGCTCTCCACGAACCACGGGTCGCCCGCGATGCTCTTGTCGGTGACGCCGACGACGTGCGTCGCACCGTCCACTGTGACGGTCTCCACGCTCACCTCGGGCCCGGTCAGCAGTTCCTCCACCAGCACGGTCCGCACCCTGGGCTGGTTGCGGGCGTTGACCGGGAACGCCTCCATCGCGGCGAACGCCTCGCGCAGCTCCGACTCGTCGGCCACCTTGCGCACGTGCATCCCGGCGCACAGGTCGACCGGCTTGACCACCAGCGGATAACCCAGCTCCGCGGCGGCCTTGGCCAGCGCGGGCCAGTCGTCGGCGAGCGCGAAGCGGGGACCGGGCACACCCGCCTCGCGCAGGGCGGTGCGGGTGAGGTCCTTGCGGCAGGCCCGTTCGACGGCGAGTGGATCAGGACCGGGCAGGCCGAGGTGCGCGGCGACCCGCGCGACGGTCGGCAGGTAGTAGTCGCAGGAGGAGATCACGCCGTCGAAGCGCAGCACCGCGTGCAGCTGTTCGACGTGGTCGAGCAGGGCGGGCACGTCGTTGGTCTCCGCCGTCAGCACGTTGTCCGCGGCCAGCAGCGGGTGCGGGTGCGATGGGGCGGCGCGCAGGTAGTGGTGCAGATCGCGGGTCAGGAATGTGAAGCGATGCCCTGACTCGTTGACCGCCCTGGGCAGCAACGAGCTCATGGCACCGACCCAGCTCTCGATCATCAACAGGTGACCCACCAGTCCTCCTCCTCGGTCGCGAGCCGTGCGGCCGAAACTAGGGAACATGGTAATCATTATCGATGTCGTTTAGACACCGCCCTCTCGGGGAAGGCGCCTGAACCGGGTGTGGTGAGCCGGCTGGGCTAACGTCAGACCGCCACCGTGGCCTTGGAATGGGGGATGTATGGCGGACGACTCGGCTGTGCAGTCGGGCGAAGTCGATCTCACTCGGCCCAGCGCGGCCAGGGTGTACGACTACTACCTGGGCGGCGCGCACAACTTCGCGGTGGACCGGCAGATGGCCGAGCGGGCGATGGGCATGTGGCCGGACCTGCCGTTGATCATGCAGGCGAACCGGGCGTTCCTGCGCCGCGCTGTGCAGTTCTGCGTCGACGCCGGTGTTCGTCAGTTCCTCGACCTCGGCTCGGGCATCCCGACAGCGGGCAACGTGCACGAGGTCGCTCAGGCCGCGGCGCCCGACGCTCGGGTCGCGTATGTCGACAACGATCCGATCGCCGTCGCGTACAGCCGCACCATCCTCGACGGGAACCAGCGGACCGCCGCCGTGCTGGCCGATCTGCGCAAGCCGGACGAGGTCCTGGGCAACCCGGAAGTCCGCTCGCTGCTGAACTTCGACGAGCCGATCGCGGTCATGATGGTCGCGGTGCTGCACTTCGTGTCCGACGGCGACGACCCGGCGGCCATCGTCGCCGGATACCGCGAGGTGATGGCGCCCGGCAGTTTCCTGGTCCTCTCGCACGCCAGTCAGGACGGTCAGCCGCACCAGGCCGACTCGCACCAGAACCTCTACCGCCGCACCCCGACCCCGATGACCATGCGTTCCAAGGCGCAGGTCATCGATCTGTTCGAGGGTTTCGACGTGGTCGAGCCCGGCGTGGTGTTCCTGCCGCTGTGGAGGCCCGCCTCGCTCGACGACGTCGACGAACACCCTGAGCGGTTCAGCGGACTCGCCGCCGTCGGCCGCCGGACAGCAGCCGCGTCCCGTTGAGCGCCACCAGAACCGTGGATCCTTCGTGGCCCGCGACCCCAAGCACGAAGGCGATTCCCTTCCCCGCTCCCGCCGGATGACCTGGCAGCGCCGCCGGGGGGGGCGGCGCGGGGCGGGGCCCACCCCACCCCCCGGCTGATGGGGGCGCAACCCGCGCCGGAAGCGGAGAATC
>NZ_JBSGXZ010000078.1:0-14188 GCF_053610285.1 Lentzea sp. NPDC054927 | reverse complement strand
GTGTCAACTCGACGAAACGCGTGTCGAGTTGACACCCCTGACCTCGTGCAGCAAGAGCTGTGGCACGACTCGTGACGGGACCACCCACCGGAACCTTGCGTTTCAGGCAGCTCGGCTTCGCCATCGCCTAGAAGCGGCTCGCCTCGGTCCAGTCCGCCTCGGTCCAGTCCGCCTCGCTTCAACCCCGCCCCGCCCCAGCCATCTGCTCCGGCCACTTTGTCGCCGTGTGATCAGCTTCGCCGGAGTGTCAGCACTCGCGTGAGTGTCGGCCGCGCGGGAGTGTCAGACCTGCTGAGTACGTTGGGTCGCGGGGGAGCTGAAATCGAAGGGGACCCCTGCGTGAGCCTGCGTTTGGGCTGGTCAGCCCAGGTTTTTGCAGGTGGGTGGCGGCAGTGGGTTGAGAGGGCTGCACGGCCAGCCGGACGAGGTTGGGGTCGCCGTGGTTTCGGCTGGTTGGGGTGGGGGTGGGGCCGGGTTCGTCACGGCTGGGGGTGGGGTGGTGGTTTTCTTCGGCTGTTGGGTGCTTTGGGTTGAGCTGTTGGGGCTGCTCGACGGCTGGGTGGTGGAGGCGGAGGGGCTTGCGGTTGAGCTTTGGGTTGATCTCGGGGTGGACGTTGTCCAGCTGGATTCGGGCGTTCTGCTCAGCGGATCGTCGTCGGCCACGCCGTGGATCGCCATTCCCACCAGCACTCCGAGCAACGCGGACCCGAGCACGGCGGAACCACCCGCGGCCCACAGTGCGCGCACAGCAGATCTCCTCACATGCTCACGATTGGAAGTCGGGCGATCACGCTCAGATTACCGGGTAGACCGGTTGCAGGAGAACGCTCACCTGCTTGCCTTATCGGCTCCTTGATGGCCCCGGTTGAGTGATCGCCGTCACTGATCTGTTATCCGGGCCAGTACCAAACTGGCCCCGGAAAGGCCTGCCACCAGCACGGTTCCGGTCAGATGCCACGTCGGAGCGTCACCCGAGCAGGTGAACACCTCGGTGAAGCGTTCTGAGGAGCAGGTGACGAACGGGACCGAGGAGAGGGCGATCGAGGAGGCCGCTACGCCGCCCAGTAGGGCGGAGCCGAACGTGCGCATGAGGGGGAACGCGGCGTTGGCTGTGCCTACTGCTGCGATGGCGAACAGCAGTGGGACTGGTCTGGGGAACAGGCCGGTCAGCGCGCAGCCGACCATCAGGACGCCGAGCACGGCCTGGCCGATCCTCGCCTGTGTCGCCACGGCAGGGACCCTAACAACTCCGTAAGCTCTTTTCGGTCCGGTTTGGGCCAGTATTTTCGGTATGCCGCATCGCCGATTCCTGATCCCCGTCGCAGTTGTGCTGGTTGTCGCGCTCGGTGTCGGGTTGTACCTGTTCCAGCCGTGGCGACTGCTCACGGTCCGCGAAACGCACGACGCGCTGCTCGTGCCGCCCGCGCCTGTGTCGACGAGTGCGGAGACGACCGCTCAGGCCACTGCACCGGCGCCTGTCGAGAAGCCGGCGGAAACCGCCAAAGAGGTCGCGACGGGCCAGTGGCGCTCGCTCGAGCACGCGACCACGGGTAAGGCGAGCCTCATCAAACTGCCTGGTGGCGGGCATTCGGTCCAGTTCGCGGCACTGGACACGAGCGACGGTCCTGACCTGTACGTATACCTCTCGCCGCATGCCTCCAGTGCGTCCGAGAAGACTTTTGGTCAGGGATTCACCAGTCTTGGCAAGTTGAAGGGAAATCGTGGCGACCAGGTGTACGAAATTCCCGCCGGCGTGGACGTTTCCGCCATTCGGAGTGTCGTCATCTGGTGCCAACGCTTCTCGGCGGGCTTCGCCGTAGCACCTCTGGAACAAGCATGAAACATCGCGGCGGACTTGCTCTCTTCACACTATTGACATTCTTGGTCTAGACCACATAACGTTATGGGAACGGACACAACATCGTCCCTTGCCAATGGGCGTGCGGAAGCCCCGTTGGCGAGGAGTACGGCTCACTGGGTGGGCCTTCATCGGCGGTGACGCGACTCCAACTCTCCCCGGAGCCGCGTCACCGCCGGTGGCGTTTTACTGTTGTTCGTGCACACCCGGACCGTGGCGATCCACTACGTGCGCGCGGCACTCCGCGCGTGCCCGTCGCCGTCTGACGTGCTCGGCGGTGCGGGCATTCCAGCCAGTCTTCTCGCCGACGACCGTGCGCGTGTCACGCCCGCGCAGTACACGAAGCTCATTCAGACGCTTTGGGAAGTTCTCGACGACGAGTTCATGGGGTTCGGGCCACGGCCGTCGAAACGCGGCACGTTCGCGATGATGTGCCTGCTGGCCGTGCACTGCCCGGACCTCGAGTCGGCGCTGCGCCGTGGGCTCGCCTTCTACGCGCTCTTCGACGAACCGTTGCACCTGTCGCTCGACGACGGTCGTTTCGAGTTGGACGTGCCCGGAGACCCCGACCACTTCCTGACCGAGTCGCTCCTCGTGCTGTGGCACCGCTTCTCGTCGTGGCTGATCGGCCGCCGCATCCCGCTGCAGGAGGCCGGGTTCGCCTACCCCGAACCGGCGCACGCCGCCGAGTACCACCTGATCTTCGGGTGCCCGCTGAAGTTCGACGCGCACGCCACCGCGATCGCGTTCGACCCGAAGTTCCTGCGCATGCCGGTCGTGCAGGACGAGGCGGGGCTGCGCCGGTTTCTGCGGCACTCGCCGGCGGAGTTGTTGTCGCGCCGGGACCACGGGGCGGACACGGCCGGGCACGTGCGGCGGCTGCTCGGGCGCGGGGTGACCGGACTCGAGGCCGTGGCGGCTCAGCTCGGGGTGTCGGCGCCTACGTTGCGCAGGAGGCTGGCCGCGGAGGGGACGTCCTTCCGCGAGGTGCGCGAGCAGCTGCTGCGCGACCAGGCGGTGGCGTCGCTGGTGCGGGGCGGGGAGTCGGTGGAGGAGCTGGCGCTGCGCCTCGGGTTCTCCGAGGCGAGCGCCTTCCACCGGGCGTTCAAGCGGTGGACCGGGTCGTCGCCGGGCTCCTACCGGGCCTGACTCACCACTCCCAGGTGTCCCCGACGGCCACCGTGTCGGTGCTCGGCAGCAAGGTGTCGATCGAGGCCGGACCGGCCAGCGCCAGCATCGCGGCGGCAGCGGACACGACTGCAGTGAACAGTTTCTTCATGAAAAGAGAATGCGGCCGCCCCAGGGACGGCCGCAAGATCTCCAAAACGTCCTAAAACGTCAGAACTTGTCCCGCTCGCGCAATGAGACCGGCGGGCGGAACCGCTCCCCGTAGGTGTCGGCGAGGTAGTCCGCGCGCTCGACGAACGCCTGCACGCCGTACGAGTTGATGAACTGCAGCGTGCCACCGCTCCACGGCGCGAAGCCGAACCCGAAGATCGAGCCGATGTTCGCGTCCGCCACCGACGTCAGCACACCTTCGTCGAGGCACCGCACGGTTTCCAGCGCCTGCACGAACAAAAGGCGATCGCGAACGTCCTGTTCGGACACACCGGCGTCGGCCTTCGCGTACCGCGTCGCCAGCTCCGGCCACAAGAACTTCTTGCCGCCCTCGGGGTACTCGTAGAAGCCCGCGCCGGTGGACTTCCCGGCACGCCCCAAGCCCACCATCTCGCGGATCAGGTCGTAGGCCGCGCTGTCCGAGACCAGCGACGGGTCGTCGGCGACCGTCTGGTCGTGGATCTTCAGCTGCAACGACAGCGTGACTTCGTCGGACACCGCCAACGGCCCGACCGCCATGCCGGACTTCTTCGCGACGTTCTCGATCAACGCCGGTGCGACGCCCTCGGCCAGCATCGAGATCGCCTCGATGACGTACGTGCCGAACGTCCGCGAGGTGTAGAAGCCACGCGAGTCGTTGACCACGATCGGCGTCTTGCCGATCTGCCGCACGTAGTCGAGCGCCCGCTGCAACGTCTCCTCGGACGTCTTCTCGCCGCGGATGATCTCCACCAGCCGCATCTTCGGCACGGGGGAGAAGAAGTGCAGGCCGATGAACCGCTCCGCGTCCGGTACCGCCGTCGCGAGTCCGGTGATCGGCAGTGTCGAGGTGTTGGACGCGATCACCGCGTCCGGCAGCGCCTGGGACTCCGCGGCCCCCAGCACCTTGTTCTTCAGCTCGCGGTTCTCGAACACCGCCTCGATGATCAGGTCGCAGCCCGCGAGGTCCTCGTCGGAGTCGGTCGGCTTCACGCCGTCCAGGCCTCCAGCGCCCTTCTGGGCGGCTTCGAGGGTCACGTCCTTCAGGACGACCTCGATACCGGCCTTCGCGGACACCTCGGCGATTCCAGCGCCCATCATGCCCGCGCCCAGCACGCCGAGCTTGGCCACGCGCTTGCCCGTCGACGACGCACGGCCGTTGACCTCGTTGAGGTTGAACCAGAACGCGGTGATCATGTTCTTGGAAACCTGACCGGAGGCCAGTTCCACGAAGTAGCGGCCCTCGATCTTCAACGCCGTGTCGAAGTCGACGTAGGCACCCTCGACCGCGGTCGCCATGATCTTCTCCGGCGCCGGGTACACGCCGTGCGACTTCTTGCTCAGCACGGCGGGCGCTGCGGCGAGCAGGCCGTAACTGTTGGGGTCGCCGAACTTCAGGTCCGGCACACCCGCGCCCTGCACGTCCCACGGCTGCGTCGGCGCCGGGTTCGCCTTGATCCACGCGCGGGCCTCGGAGATCAGCTCCTCGCGCGTCTCCACGACCTGGTGCACGATCCCGGCCTGCAGTGCGCGTTCCGGCCGCAGCTGCTTGCCCTCCATGAGCAACGGCAACGCCTTCTGCACGCCGAGCAGCCGCACCATGCGCGTCACGCCACCGCCACCGGGCAGCAGGCCCAGCGTGGCTTCCGGCAGGCCGACGCGGATGCTGTTGTCGTTCAACACGATCCGGCGGTGCGAGGCCAGCGCGATCTCGAAACCGCCACCGAGCGCGGAACCGTTGATCGCCGCCACGACCGGCTTGCCGAGCTTCTCCAGGCGCCGCAGCTGGGACTTGAGCTCCTCGACGCCTTCCAGCGCCTGCGAGGCGTTCTCCGGGGTGATCGCGATCAGCACGTTCAGGTCGCCGCCGGCGAAGAACGTCTTCTTGGCGGACGTGATGATCACACCGGTGATCTCGTCACCCTCGAGCCTGGTGACGGCGTCGCCCATCAGCTCCTGGTACTCGGTGTTCATCACGTTGGCGGAGCCGGACATGTCCATCGTCAGGGTGACGATGCCGTCTGAGTCCTTGTCGTAGTGGAAAGGCATCTCAGACCCTCTCGATGATCGTCGCGATACCCATGCCGCCGCCCACGCACAACGTGGCCAGGCCGCGGCGCAGGTCCCGGCGCTCCAGCTCGTCCAGCAGCGTCCCGAGGATCATGCAGCCGGTCGCGCCGAGGGGGTGGCCGAGCGCGATCGCGCCGCCGTTGACGTTGACCTTGTCCTCGGGGATGTCCATGTCCCGCAGGAACTTCAGCACGACCGACGAGAACGCCTCGTTGACCTCGAACAGGTCGATGTCCTCGACCGAGAGCCCCGCCTTGTCCAGCGCCTTGCGGGCGGACGGCGCCGGTCCGGTCAGCATGATCGTCGGCTCGGTGCCCACGACCGCGACGGACACGATCCGGGCTCGCGGCGTCAGTCCGAGAGCCTTCCCCGCCGCCGCGGAGCCGATCAGCATCGCCGCGGCGCCGTCGACGATCTGCGACGAGTTGCCCGGCGTGTGCACGTGGTTGATGCGCTCGACGGTGGGGTAGCGGTCGATCGCCACGGTGTCGTAGCCGAGGTCGCCGTGGAACTGGAAGCTCGGCTTCAACCGGCCCAGCGACTCCACAGTGGACTCGGGACGGATCGTCTCGTCCTCCTTGAGCACCACCGTGCCGTTCTGGTCGATCACCGGCACCACGGACCGCTCGAACCGGCCGTCCTTCTGCGCCTCGAACGCGCGCACGTGCGACCGGGCGGCCCACGCGTCGACGTCCGTGCGGGAGAAGCCTTCCAGAGTTGCGATCAGGTCGGCGGACACGCCCTGCGGCACGAACGACAGGTCGAAGTTCGTCGCGGGGTCGATCGCCCACGCGCCACCGTCGGAACCCATCGGCACGCGCGACATCGACTCGACGCCACCGGCCACCACCAGGTCCTCGAACCCGGAGGCGACCTTGGCCGCCGCGAGGTTCACCGACTCGAGGCCGGACGCGCAGAACCGGTTGAGCTGCACCCCGGCCGGCCGCTGGTCCCAGCCCGCGGCCAGGACCGCGGTGCGGGCGATGTCGCCGCCCTGCTCGCCGAGCGGCGACACGACGCCGAACACGACGTCGTCCACCGCGGAGGTGTCGAGGGAGTTGCGTTCGGACAGCGCGCGCAGCACCCCGGCGGCGAGAGCGACGGGCTTGACGCTGTGCAGCGACCCGCGCTTCCCCTTGCCGCGCGGCGTGCGCACCGCGTCGAAGATCAAGGCTTCGCTCATGGCACCCACGCTAGGCCCGCTGTCTCGAGCTGGCCATGACCGTGAAGGGTGACCGATTAGCTCACCACGAACTCCATGTGCTCCGGCTCGAACGCGTCCACGAACCCAAGCCGCTCGTAGAGCCGCCGCGCCGGCAGGTTGTCGTCGTACACGCGCAGCCGGACGAGCTTCCAGCCCTCTGCCGCCGCCCACGCCAGCAGCGCGCGGACCAGCGCTTCGCCGAGCCCGCGGCCGCGGTGCGACGAGCTCACCCACATCGAGAAGAGGTAGAGGCCCTGCGGCTCCGGCGCGCCCGCCACCAGCCCGACCGGCCCGTCGTCGAGAGCCACCAGCCGCACGCCCTCCACGAGCTTGGCCCGCCAGTCCGCCTCGGTGTACTCCTCTTCGCGGGCGAGCGTCGAGCCGAAGTCGTCCGGGTCGCTGGCCAGCGCTTCCAGCCGGATGTCCCGCCACAGCCGCCACTCGTCCGGCGTGACCTGGTGGATCTGCATGCGGAGCAGTCTGGCCGACGGGGTGGGAATTTCGCTCAGTTTTTCGGGTGACGCCCTGGCGCGCCGGTCATGGCGTGGATCACCGCCCGGTGGTTTCGTGAACGCATGGCAGAGCGTCGATCGCGGTGGATGGACAGCGACCTGGACCAGTTGCGCCAGCTCGCCCGCACGTTCATGGAGAAGGAGGTCACGCCGCACCAGGAGCGCTTCGCCGAGCAGAAGCAGGTCGACCGCGACCTGTGGCGCAAGGCCGGTGACGTCGGGCTGCTGTGCCTGAGCATTCCGGAGGAGTACGGGGGCGGCGGCGGCACGTTCGCACACGAGGCCGTGTTGTTGGAGGAGCAGGCACGCGCGGGCGACAGTTCGTGGGGCAACAGCGTGCACAGCGGCATCGTCGCCCACTACCTCAACTCGTACGGCTCCGAGGACCAGAAGCAGCGCTGGCTGCCCAAGCTCGCGTCCGGCGAGTACGTCGGCGCGATCGCGATGACCGAACCCGGCGCGGGCTCCGACCTCCAGGGCATCCGCACGAAGGCGATCAGGGACGGCGACGAGTACGTCATCAACGGCTCGAAGACGTTCATCACGAACGGCGCGCACGCCGACCTGGTGATCGTGGTCGCCAAGACCGACCCCGCCCAGGGCGCGCAGGGCATCTCGCTGATCGTCGTGGAGAACGACATCCGGCGCGGCCGCGTGCTCGACAAGGTCGGCATGAAGGGGCAGGACACCGCGGAGCTGTTCTTCGACGACGTCCGGGTGCCCGCCGCGAACCTGCTGGGCGACCAGGAGGGCCTCGGGTTCGTCCAGCTCATGCACCAGCTGCCGCAGGAACGCCTGATCATCGGCGTCTGCTCGATCGCGGGCATCGAGGCGGCCGTCGGCGTGACGCTGAAGTACGTGAAGGAGCGCACGGCGTTCGGCAAGGAGCTGATGAAGTTCCAGAACACCCGGTTCAAGCTCGCCGAGTGCGCCACCGAGGCAGCCGTGACCAGGGCGTTCATCGACGAGTGCATCGAGAAGCACTTGAAGGGCGAGCTCGACATCCCGACCGCCGCGATGGCCAAGTGGTGGGCCAGTGACCGGCTGGGCAAGGTCGTCGACGAGTGCGTGCAGCTCTTCGGCGGCTACGGCTACATGAACGAGTACCCGATCGCACGTGCCTGGTCCGACGCCCGCGTGCAGCGGATCTTCGGCGGCACGAACGAGATCATGAAGGAAATCATCGCGAGGTCCCTGTGAGCGGGCCTCTCGCAGGACTTCGCGTGGTCGAACTGGCAGGGCTCGCTCCCGCGCCGTTCGGCTGCATGGTGCTCGCGGACCTCGGCGCGGAGGTCATCCAGGTGCACAAGCCCGGCAGCCACCCGACGGTCCCCGGTGACTTCCTGACCCGCAACCGGCGCTCGATCGCAATCGACACCCGCAGGCCGGAGGGTGCCGAGCTGGTGTTGCGGCTGGTCGAACGCTCGGACGTGCTCATCGAGGGCTTCAGGCCGGGCGTGACCGAGCGGCTGGGCATCGGTCCGGCGCAGTGTCTGGCCCGCAACCCGCGCCTTATATATGGACGCATGACCGGGTGGGGGCAGGACGGGCCGCTGGCTCAGCGCGCCGGCCACGACATCAACTACATCGCCGTGGCGGGTGCGCTCGACCCCGTCGGACGTGCCGGTGGGCCGCCCGTCTTTCCGGTGAACTTCCTCGGCGACTTCGGCGGGGGAGGCCTGCTGCTGGCCCTCGGCGTGCTCGCCGCGCTGTACGAACGCGAGCGCTCGGGGCGTGGCCAGGTGGTCGACGCGGCCATGGTCGACGGGGCGGCGTTGCTCACGACGTTCCTGCACGGGATGAAGTCCGCGGGCATGTGGCAGGGCGGGCGCGGCGAGAACATGCTCGACGGTGGAGTGCCGTTCTACGACGTCTACGAGGCCGCGGACGGGCGGTACGTGGCGCTGGGCGCGCTGGAGGAGAAGTTCTACGCCGACCTGGTGGCCGTGCTGGGTCTGGAGGACGCACCGTCGCGCAACGACCCGGCGAACTGGCCTGAGCTGCGCGAACGCATCGCGGCGGCGGTGAAGACCCGGACGCGGGACGAGTGGGCGGACCTCGCGCGGGACACGGACGCGTGCCTGGCACCGGTCCTGACCCCTGCCGAGGCGGCGCGGCATCCGTACAACGCGGCGCGTGCCTCGTTCGTGGATGTCTCGGGGTCGTTGCACCCGGCGCCGGCGCCTCGGTTCGACCGCACCCCGACGGCGGTTCCTGCGCCCCCGGTAACGGCCGGGGTGAACACCGGGGAAGTGCTTGCCGACATGGGTGTGGCGGAGGCCCAAATTATGGAACTGCGGCGGGCAGGAGTAATTGGATGAATGCTCGCGTGCGTATTAATGGAGACACGACGGCGTGACAGAGCGTGATGTCGGCGGTTCGGCATCCGGGTGAGGCCCGGTGCAACAGTGTCTGGTCCAAGCTGTGGGATGCGAGGGAGTCCGTGTTCACCTCGTGCCCAGGACATCGGCGCAGTTGAGGCCCCTCTTTAGCCGCCATTCGGGTGACATTGGCCGTCGTGCAGGCGTGCGCCGCTGGTGGATCCTAGGAGCAGTTGGGCGTGGTCGTTGTTCATCGCAAGGGTGAATGAGGGACCATGACGGGTGACACGGGCGGTCCGCCGCCTGACCGGTGAGCGAGATGGACGGAGAGGTACCTGTGAACCTCAAGAAGGTGCTAGTGCTGGCGGGCGTCGCGCTGGTGCTGTTCCTCCTGATCACCCAGCCCGAGCAGTCCGCTTCGGCGGTGCAGCAGGTTCTCGGCTGGCTGCGTCAGGGCGCGGAGTCGATCATCACCTTCATCAGGAGCCTCTTCGGGACGGCAACGCCGATCAGCTAGTGACCCTGGGTGATCTTCGGCCGTTCGCGTTGAGCCGGATGGGTGGAATGAGGCCAATCACGCACTGGTAACGGGTGTTCTGGGGATTCAGGGTCTGGCGATTGTCAGACCTACCGAATACCTTCCGCTGCAATGGCCGATCCCCGACCGACGAGGAGGCACATATGGTCGAGGACTCCGGGGTCCACGAGCTGTTGCAGCAGTGGGCGGCTGAACGGTCTGATGACGCAGAGATGCAGGAGGTGAACCGGATCAAGAACGCATGGCTCGCTGAGGCTCCCCCCTCGGCGCCTGGCATCCCCGCCCAGCGGGGAAGCAGGGGCGGGTCGTCGCGTGGCTTGGTCAAGGTCGACTCGGCGGATCCGGCCTACGTGGCCGCGATGCGCAAGCGGGCGCCGGAGGCACCCGAGGCACTGCTCGCCGCCGCGGCGAGCTACTGGCAGCTGGTTGGCGACGTCGCCGAGGCCGAGCAGTGGTGGGACGCGGGCATCAGCCCGTTGGACCAGCGCGCGCTCGACTACCGCGCGGCTGGCCTGTCTCCTGCCGACCTCGGGCGGCGCCTGGGACCGATGACGGTTCTCCAGCACCTTCGCCGCGGTTCTGCCGCAGCCTGGTGTGTTGCTCGTCTGCAGAGGCAGCGCCGGGACGGCGTGGCATAGGTGGGAACGGGCTGTCGGAGGCGGCAGCCCTGTATCCACACTGCGTCCCTCACGGGCGGCCTCCTCTGCGGAGGCCTCACCCAAGTAGTGTGGAGGCCGTGCGCGGCCTCCTTACTCCCCAACGAGTGTTGATCGGGCTCGGCTGCCTGGTCGCACTGATCGCCTGTTGCGGGCTCGCGTGGTGGCAGTGGCAGCGCTTCGAGTCCGCCAGCGGCACGTTCCAGAACCTCGGCTACGTGCTCCAGTGGCCGCTCTTCGGCCTCTTCCCGGCCTTCATGGTGTGGCGTTTCCGCCGTTTGGCGCGCCAGAACCGTGACGCGGATCTCGCACCCGAGCCGGTTGCGCCCGCTCCTGGGCCAGTGGCTACCGTTGACGCCGTCAAACCCGCGCCTGTCGAGTACTTCGACGACGAAGAAGACGCGGAGCTCGCGGCCTACAACCGCATGCTCGCGAACCTCAACGCGCGGGACGGTCGTTGAGCGAAGGCGGGCAGATGAAGGGTGCGTTGACCCGGTTCAGGGTCATGGCTTACGTGGTCGGAGTCTTCCTGCTGCTCCTGGTCGTGGCCATGGTGCTCAAGTACGCCGCGGACATGGGCGGGGCGATGAAGGTCGTCGGCCCGATCCACGGCTTCCTCTACGCCATCTACCTGGTGATTTCCGTCGACCTCGCGCTGAAGCTGCGCTGGTCGATCAAGGGCACCGCGCTCGTGCTGCTCGCCGGCACCATCCCGTTCCTGTCGTTCTGGGCGGAGCGCAAGGTGGTCGAGAAGACTGCGCAGGGCGTGCCGCTGTGACGTTTGGCCTGCTAGCGTCTGGGGCTGACAACTGAACACGGCCGTCGATGTCGCGCGGGAGAGTCCCCTTCAGCGGGGACGCCGAAGGAGCAACTCCTCCCCGGAATCTCTCAGGTACAGGTACCGCACGACGAAGGCAACTCTGGAAAGCAGGCTGCTCGGCAGCCTCGCCCACGGTGCAAGTCGCGCTCCGCGCGGCGAAGCTCTCAGGCTCATGACAGAGGGGGAGGCTCGCTCTAGTGAGGAGTCTCCGATGGACCGTGTCATTCTTCTGATGCCTCAGCCGGCCGCGTCCGGCTCTTCGGCGCACCCTGGAGGAGCGTTCTGATGTCCCGCCTCACGCCTCTGAACGCCGAGCACGAGCAGCTCGGCGCGATGTTCACCGACTTCGCGGGCTGGCGGATGCCGCTGCGCTACTCCAGCGAGCTCGCCGAGCACCACGCCGTGCGCACCACCGCGGGCCTGTTCGACCTCACGCACATGGGTGAGATCGTCCTGACCGGACCGCAGGCGGGCGAGGCGCTCGACTACGCGCTGGTCGGCCACATCTCCGCGCTGGCCGTCGGCAAGGCCCGCTACACGATGATCACCCAGGCCGACGGCGGCGTGATCGACGACCTGATCGTGTACCGCTTGGGCGACCAGGAGTTCATGGTCGTCGCGAACGCCTCCAACGCCCTCGTCGTCGCCGAGGCCCTCGTCGAGCGCGCCGCCGGTTTCGACGTCGAGGTCGCGGACAAGTCGACCGACTACGCGTTGATCGCGATCCAGGGCCCGAAGTCGGTCGAGATCCTGTCCGGGCTGACCGACACCGACCTGTCCACGGTCAAGTACTACGCCTCGTACCCGTCCACCGTGGCCGGCGTCGACGCGCTGCTCGCGCGCACCGGTTACACGGGCGAGGAAGGCTTCGAGCTCTTCGTGGCTCCGGCCGACGCGCCCGCCGTGTGGGCCGCGCTGCTGTCCGCGGGTGAGGCGCACGAGCTCAAGCCGTGCGGACTCGGCTGCCGCGACACGTTGCGTCTCGAGGCCGGAATGCCGTTGTACGGCAACGAACTCACGACCTCCCTCACGCCGTACCACGCTGGTCTGGGCCGTGTGGTGAAGCTCGAGAAGCCGGGCGACTTCGTGGGTCGCGACGCGCTGACGAAGGTGGCGGAGTCCGAAGTGGACTCGGTCCTGGTAGGACTGAAGACCCCCGAGCGCCGCGCCCCGCGCCACGGCTACGCGGTGCTGAACGGCGACGAGGTCGTCGGCGAGGTCACCTCGGGCGCCCTGTCCCCGACGCTGGGCTACTCGGTCGCCATGGCCTACGTGTCCAGGGCGAGTGCCGAGCCCGGCACCCCACTGCTGGTCGACGTCCGCGGCAAGAAGCAGCCGGTCGAGGTCGTCGCACTTCCGTTCTACAAGCGCGCCAAGTAGGGAGATCTTCCAGATGTCCGACCAGTTCAACGCCTCCCTCGCGGAGTACGACCCCGAGGTCGCCGAGGCCGTTGCCGCCGAGCTGGCGCGCCAGCAGGGCACCCTCGAGATGATCGCCTCGGAGAACTTCACCCCCGTCTCGGTGCTCCAGGCACAGGGCTCGGTGCTGACCAACAAGTACGCCGAGGGCTACCCCGGCCGCCGCTACTACGGCGGCTGCGAGCACGTGGACGTCGTCGAGCGCCTGGCCATCGAGCGCATCAAGTCGCTCTTCGGCGCCGGTTTCGCCAACGTCCAGCCGCACTCGGGCGCGCAGGCGAACGCCGCCGCGATGTTCGCGCTGCTCCAGCCGGGCGACACGATCCTGGGCCTGGACCTGGCGCACGGCGGTCACCTGACCCACGGCATGCGCATCAACTTCTCCGGCAAGCTCTACAACGTCGTGCCGTACCACGTCGCTGACTCGGATGGCCGTGTCGACATGGCCGAGGTCGAGCGCCTGGCCGCGGAGCACCGTCCCAAGCTGATCGTCGCCGGGTGGTCCGCCTACCCGCGTCAGCTGGACTTCGCCGAGTTCCGCCGGATCGCGGACTCGGTCGACGCCTACCTGATGGTCGACATGGCGCACTTCGCCGGCCTGGTGGCCGCTGGGCTGCACCCGTCTCCGGTGCCGCACGCGCACGTCACGACCACCACTACGCACAAGACCCTTGGTGGTCCTCGTGGTGGCGTGATCCTGTCGAACGAGGCGGACATCGCCAAGAAGATCAACTCGGCGGTGTTCCCCGGGCAGCAGGGTGGTCCGCTGGAGCACGTGATCGCGGCCAAGGCCGTGGCGTTCAAGCACGCGGCTTCGCCGGAGTTCGCTGACCGGCAGCGTCGTACGTTGGAAGGTGCGCGGATTCTGGCTGAGCGGTTGTCGCAGGCGGATGTCGCCGCGGCTGGGGTGAAGGTGCTGACCGGGGGCACTGATGTGCACCTGGTTCTGGTGGACCTGGTTTCGTCCGAGTTGGACGGTAAGCAGGCTGAGGACGTGTTGCACCAGATCGGGATCACGGTGAACCGCAACGCTGTGCCGAACGACCCTCGTCCGCCGATGGTCACCTCGGGGCTGCGGATTGGGACGCCGGCGTTGGCGACTCGTGGGTTTGGCGAGGTGGACTTCGCTGAGGTTGCTGATGTGATTGCGGAGGCGTTGAAGCCCGGGGCTGCGGTTGAGGAGTTGCGGGGGCGGGTTGAGGTGTTGGCCGCCAAGCACCCGTTGTACTCGACGCTCTGAGGTAGTTGGCGTTCTGAGTGGTTTGAGTGTTTCTGATCTTGTCGGACCCCCTGAGTAGCGTTTGGGCTCAGGGGGTCTTCCTTTTGGGGGGACGCCTGCGTCAGCGTGTGGGCTGAGGGCTCTGCCCTCAGACTCCCGACACTCCCAAAAGAGCCCCCTACGCCACGGGCGGGTTGATGGCACGCCTGTTGCGTTGGGCGGAGTTGCGTTGCGTAGGTGGTTGCGTTGGGTGG
>NZ_JBSGXZ010000077.1:0-15907 GCF_053610285.1 Lentzea sp. NPDC054927 | reverse complement strand
CGTGTCGAGTTGACACCCCTGCCTGGTTGCAGCAAGTGCTGAGGCACGACTCGTGACGGGACCACCCACCGGAACCTCCCGTTTCAAGCGTAAGGACGCCTCGGCTTCGCCATCGGGTCGCCTCGCCTGCGGCATCGGGCTTGGGGTGGCCTGCGGCCGGGGTAACCGTTAGCGTTGCTAACCATGAACATCGCGATCACCGGTGGCTACGTCGTGCCCGTCGACGGGGAGCCTGTTGAGGGTGGCACTGTCCTGATTCAGGACGGGAAGATCGTTGCGGTTGGCGCTGACGTCGACATTCCGGATGGGATTGAGGTTGTCGACGCTGACGGGGCTTGGGTGCTGCCTGGCTTTGTCGAGGCGCACGGGCACATTGGTGTCCATGAAGAGGCCGAGGGGTGGGCTGGGCAGGACACCAACGAGATGACCGATCCCGTTGGGGCTCGGATGCGGGCGCTTGATGCGATCAACCCTGCTGATCTTGGCTTTGGGGATGCGCTCAGTGGTGGGGTTACCACGGCGGTGATCAAGCCTGGGTCGGGGAACCCGATTGGTGGGCAGACGGTTGCCGTGAAGTGTTGGGGGCGGACCGTTGACGAGATGTTGGTCAAGGAGCCGGTGAGCGTCAAGAGTGCGCTGGGGGAGAACCCCAAGCGGGTTTATGGCGACAAGGGGAAGTTGCCGTCCACTCGGCAAGGGGTTGCGGCGGTCATCCGGGACGAGTTGACCAAGGCGCAGGACTACCTGGCCAAGAAGGCCGAGGCTGAGGCTGACGGGAAGGCCTTTGACCGCAACAACACGTTGGAGATCCTCGGGAAGGTTCTGACCGGGGAGTTGCCTTGGTGTCAGCATGCGCATCGGGCGGACGACATCGCCACGGCCATTCGGCTGTCTGAGGAGTTCGGCTACAAGCTGATCCTCAACCACGGTACTGAGGGTCATCTGATCGCTGATCTCATTGCGGAGAAGCAGATTCCGGTGATCATCGGGCCGCTGTTCACGTCGCGGTCCAAAGTGGAGGTTCGGAATCGAGGGTTGCGGAACCCCGGGATTCTGGCACGGGCCGGGGTGGAGTTGGCGATCACGACCGACCATCCCGTTGTGCCGATTCACTTCTTGGTGCACCAGGCGACGTTGGCGGTGAAGGAAGGATTGGATCCCGAGGTGGCGATCCGGTCGTTGACGGTCAACCCGGCTCGGATCATGGGGTTGGACGATCGGGTTGGGGCTTTGAAGCCTGGACTTGATGGCGATGTGGTCATCTGGTCCGGGGATCCGCTGGACGTGATGAGCCGGGCGCTGCACGTGTACGTGCAGGGGCGTGAGGTTTACACGTTCGACGAGCGCAAGGGGGAAGGGGTCGTGGCCGACCCCTTCTACCGCGAGCGGGTGTAGCGGTTAGCGGAGGCCTCGGCCGATGACCAGGCGCTGGATTTGGTTGGTGCCTTCGAAGATTTGCAGGACCTTGGCCTCGCGCATGTAGCGCTCCACCGGGAAGTCGCGGGTGTAGCCGGCGCCGCCCAGCACCTGGACGGCGTCGGTGGTCACCTTCATGGCGGCGTCGGTGGCGATGAGTTTGGCGATGGAGGCCTGCTGGCGGAAGGGGAGGCCACGGTCGCGGCGGCGGGCTGCTGAGAGGTAGGTGGCTCGGGCGGATTCGACTGCTGCTGCCATGTCGGCCAGCAGGAATTCGAGGCCCTGGAACTCGATGATCGGGCGGCCGAACTGGGTTCGGGTTTTGGCGTAGGCGACGGCTTCGTCCAGGGCGGCTTGGGCCAGGCCCACTGCGCAGGCGGCGATGCCCAGGCGGCCGGAGTCCAAAGCGGACAGTGCGATTTTGAGGCCGTCGCCCTCGTTGCCGATGAGGCGGTCGGTGCCGAAGCGGACGTCGTCGAACTGCAGTTGTGCGGTGATGGAGCCGGTCAGGCCCATCTTGCGTTCTGGGGTGGCTGCGGTGAGGCCCTGGGTTTCGCCTGGGGCCAGGAAGCAGGAGATGCCTCGGCCCGCGTCTGGGGACGTGCGGGCCATGAGGGTGTAGAAGTCGGCGGCGCCGGCGTGGGTGATCCACGCCTTGGTGCCGTTCACGACGTATTCGTTGCCCTTGCGGACGGCTCGGGTCGACATGGCGGCCGGGTCGGAGCCCGCCTGGACCTCGGAGAGGGCGTAGCCGCCCAGGAGTTCGCCTTCGAGCATTTCGGGGAGCCAGCGGTCCTGCTGGTCGCGGGTGCCGAAGGTGGCCAGGCCGTAGCAGGACATGACGTGCACGGAGAGGCCCACGGCGACGGTCATCCAGGCTGAGGCGACCTCTTCGAGGGCCTGGAGGTACACCTCGTAGGGCTGCTCGCCGCCGCCGAACTCCTCCGGGTACGGCAGGCCCAGCAGGCCTGACCTGCCCAGCAGGCGGAACGCGTCGCGGGGGAACTTCTCGTTCTCCTCGGCGTCCGCGGCGTGTGGCTTCAGCTCGTCCCGCGCGATCTCCTTGACCAGCGCGATCAGGTCCTCGGCCTCTTGCGTGGGGAGCAACCGCTCGGCGGGCATCGTCGACCTCCGGTGTGTACTGGTAACTGTACTGTAGGACGTACGCCAGTACAGTTGCCAGTGAGTGTGGCAGGGTCGACTCATGACGCGGGCTCTCACGCAGCGGCAGGCTGAGCTGCTCACCCGGATGGAAGCTCTCTTTCTCACGGAGGGCTTCGGTCATCTCACGCTGGATGACATCGCGGGCAGGTTGCGCTGCTCGAAATCGACGCTGTACGCGCTCGCCGGCAGCAAGGAGCAGTTGGCCGTCCGGGTGGTCGGGCGGTACTTCAAGGGTGCCGCCGAGCGCATCGAGAAGCGCATTGCGGGCCTTGTTGACGTGCGCAAACGCATCGGGAGCTACCTGGCGGGCGCTGCGGAGGAGTTGAACAAGGCCTCGGCGGCGTTCATCGCGGACGTGTCCGACTTTCCGCCGACGCGGGCGACGTACGAGCGCAACGCGCGGGCTGCGGCCGAGCGCATCAAGGCGTTCATCCAGGACGGGGTCGAGCGGCACGTGTTCCGCGAGGTGCACGCGACGCTGTTCGCCGAGATGGCCGGGTTGCTCATCGAGAGCATCCAGACGGGTGTCCTCACGAAACGGGCAGGCGTTTCGGACGCCGAGGCGTTCACCGCACTGGGCGAACTGTTGTTGGATGGGCTCCAGAGGACGGGTGCTTCCCCAAAGGAGTAAAACGCTGTGATCGTGGTTGCTGGTGAGGCACTGGTCGACATGGTGCCGGTGGGGGACGACGAGCTCACGCCGCTCGCGCCCAAGCTGGGCGGCGGGCCGTACAACGTGGCCGTCGCGCTCGGCCGGCTCGACGTGCCGACGGCCTTCCTGTCGCGCGTCTCGACCGACCACTTCGGCGAGCAGCTGATCAAGCGGCTGCACGCCTCGCAGGTGGCCACGGATCTGGTCCAACGTGGACCGGAGAACACCACGCTCGCCGTCGTCGGGCTGGCCGACGACGGGTCCGCGCGCTACTCGTTCTACGTCGACGGCACCGCCGACCGGCTCGTCGAGGATCCTGGTCCGCTGCCCACCGAGGCGAAGGCCGTGTCGTTCGGCACGCTGTCGTTGGTGCTGGAGCCTGGCGCGTCCGCTTACGAGACGGTGCTGCGGCGGGAGAGCAAGCGCTTGCTCGTCGCGCTCGACCCCAACATCCGGGCAGGGCTGATCGACGATCCGGGCGCCTACCGCAAGCGGTTCCTGTCGTGGCTGCCGGACGTCGGGTTGCTGAAGCTGTCCGTCGAGGACGCGCGGTGGCTGGCGGAGGACAGCGACGTCCAAGGGGACGTGATCGAGATCGCACGGTCCTGGATTTCACAGGGACCGGCCGCTGTCGTGCTGACGAAAGGTGGCGACGGTCTGTCAGTGATCACCGCCACCGGCCAGGTCGACGTGCCACCCGTGAAGGTGGACGTGGTCGACACGATCGGGGCCGGCGACACGGTGCAAGGTGCCCTGCTCGCGTGGTTGCACGACCACGACGCGTTGAGCGTGGAGAAGGTTCGTTCGCTCACAAGCGATGAATGGACCGACGCATTGACGTACGCCGGTGCCGCCGCCGCGATCACATGTTCCCGCGCTGGTGCCGAACCGCCCTTTGCGAGCGAACTCACCGCCGCGTTGGGTGGATAAAACCGGCGATCGGACTACCGTGGGGTAGCCGCGCTAGAAACTGGCATTACGGATGTGATGCCGGTCCCATCTCTCAGAATCGGTTCACACCGCTGCTGCGAGGCGGGCCTTCCGCCGACTAGCGTGAGTGAACTTAGAAGACTCAGATCCCAACGGGGTGGTCCGAGACGACGGCAGGCCCAGCGTGGCCTACCGCCACCCCGTCCGAGCGTTGAGAGGGACTTGAATGCCCGACGCGACGACTGCGCCGACCGACCCACAGACCGTCGCGCTGCGCCACGGGGACGCAGAGCTCGAGATGAAGGTGGTGCGGGCGTCCGAAGGCGCGTCCGGCATCGATCTCGGCAAGCTGCTGTCGACCACCGGTCTGGTAACCCTGGACACCGGTTTCGTCAACACGGCCTCCTGCTCCTCCGAGATCACCTACATCGACGGTGACGCCGGAATTCTGCGTTACCGCGGGTATCCGATCGAGCAGTTGGCCGCGCGTTCGAACTTCGCGGAGGTCAGCTACCTCCTGATCTACGGTGAGCTGCCGACCGCCGCCCAGCTCGAGGACTTCACTTCCAAGATCAGCAGGCACACGCTGCTGCACGAGGACCTCAAGCGCTTCTTCGACGGCTTCCCGCGTGACGCGCACCCGATGCCGGTGCTGTCGTCCGCGGTCTCCGCGCTGTCGACCTTCTACCAGGACTCGCTGTCGCCGTTCGACGCGAACCAGGTGGAGATCTCCACGATCCGCCTGCTGGCGAAGCTTCCGACCATCGCGGCCTACGCGTACAAGAAGTCGGTCGGTCAGCCGTTCCTCTACCCGGACAACTCGCTTGGCCTGGTGGAGAACTTCCTGCGGATGACCTTCGGCTTCCCGGCCGAGGCCTACGACCTCGACCCGGACCTGGTCCGCGCGCTCGACCTGCTGTTCATCCTGCACGCCGACCACGAGCAGAACTGCTCCACGTCGACCGTGCGCCTGGTCGGCTCGTCCGAGGCGAACCTCTTCGCGTCCATCTCGGCCGGCATCAACGCCCTGTTCGGCCCGCTGCACGGCGGCGCGAACAGCGCGGTGCTCGAGATGCTCGAGAAGATCAAGGCCGACGGCGGCGACGTGAAGGCGTTCGTCAACAAGGTCAAGAACAAGGAGGACGGCGTCCGCCTGATGGGCTTCGGCCACCGGGTCTACAAGAACTACGACCCGCGTGCCGCGATCATCAAGAAGACGGCCGACGAGATCCTCAACAAGCTCGGCGCCGACGACCAGCTGCTCGACATCGCGAAGCAGCTGGAAGAGGCCGCCCTGAGCGACGAGTACTTCATCTCCCGCAAGCTCTACCCGAACGTGGACTTCTACACGGGTCTGATCTACCGGGCGATGGGCTTCCCGACCAAGTTCTTCACCGTGCTGTTCGCGCTCGGCCGGCTCCCCGGCTGGATCGCGCACTGGCGCGAGATGATCAACGACCCGGCCACCAAGATCGGCCGTCCGCGGCAGATCTACACCGGCCCGACCGAGCGTGACTTCATCGCGATGGAAAACCGCTGATCACGGGCTAGTTCTTCTCGTAGGCTGAAGGCGCGTCGCCACTGGCGGCGCGCCTTTCGCGTTGTCCTGGGGGTGGGGCGTGACGGACGTGCGGGCCGAGGTGGCCCGGTTGTACGGACAGCACAGGAAGATGCGGTACCCGAACGGCCAGCGCGGCATGGAGGTCGCGGGCGTCGAACTGATCCTGGTCGACGCGGACGCCGCCGGCTGCGTCTCCGGCTGGCTGAAGAGCCGTGATGGCCTCGATGACCACCTCCTCTGGTGGGCGCCGCGCTGCCTCGACGACCTGCGCAAAGTGGTGCCGGTGTTCGCTGATCCGCGATCGGGGTACTACCGGCCCTACGCCGTCCACTACTACGGCCGGCTCCTGCGAATGGTCCAGCTGATCACTCTCGAGCTCGTGGCCGAGGTCGCCTGAGCGCTCGTTGTGCAGACCGGCACCGGCCGCTTTAGCGTCGAGTGGTGAGTTCTTCCCCGTCGCTCGTCTGGTTCCGCCGAGATTTGCGGACATCCGATCATCCCGCGATTCTTGCCGCCGCGGAAAGGTCACCTCGCGCGCTCGCGCTATTCGTTCTCGACGACAGGTTGCTGAAACCTTCCGGACAGCCGCGAATCGATTTCCTGCACCGGTGTTTGCACGCGTTGAGCGATCAGCTCGGCGGGCGGTTGATGGTCGTGCACGGCGACCCGGTGAAGGTGGTTCCGCGCGTCGCGAAGGAGATCGGGGCGGAGAGCGTCCACATCACCGCGGACTGCGCGCCGTACGGGCGCCGCAGGGACGAGGCCGTCGAGGAAGCGTTGGGGGACATCGAACTCGTCCGCTCCGGCTCGCCCTACGCGGTGACGCCCGGGCGGGTGCGCAAGCAGGACGGCACGCCGTTCAAGGTCTTCACGCCGTTCCGCAACGCCTGGCTCGACCACGGCTGGCGAAAGCCTGCCGACACCGATGCGTCCACTCTGGACTGGATCGAACCTGGGCACAGCACGAAACTTCCGGCGATCGACGAAGAACTCCCCGATGCGCAGCAGCTCTGGGAGGAGTTCCGCGACGAACGGCTGGAGGACTACGACAACACCCGTGACCGGCCGGACCTCGACGCGACGAGCAGGATGTCGGCGTTCCTGAGGTGGGGCGTGCTGCATCCCAGGACGTTGCTGGAGGACTGCGACGGCACGTTCCGCAGTGAGCTCGCTTGGCGTGAGTTCTACGCCGATGTGTTGTGGCACAAGCCGGAGACCGCGCGTGAGAACTACGACCGCAAGTTCGACCGGATGCGGCACGACAACGACGAGGAGCTGTTCGAGGCCTGGACGCAGGGGCGCACCGGCTACCCGATCGTCGACGCCGGGATGCGGCAGCTGCTGCAGGAAGGCTTCATGCACAACCGGGTGCGCATGATCGTGGCGAGCTTCCTGGTCAAGGACCTGCACCTGCCGTGGTGGTGGGGTGCGCGGCACTTCATGATGCACCTGATCGACGGCGACATCGCCTCGAACCAGCACAACTGGCAGTGGGTCGCCGGCTGCGGCACGGACGCCGCGCCCTTCTTCCGCATCTTCAACCCGGCCACGCAGGCCAAGAAGTTCGACCCGGACGGCGCGTACGTGCGCAGGTACGCGCCGGACTCGCTGGACATCCCGCCGATCGTGGACCACGCGGTCGAACGCCAGGTCGCGCTCGACCGCTACCAGGCCGTCAAATCCTGAGCGCCTCGCGGAGCTTGACGCGGGCGCCGGTCCTCAGCACGGCGTTCGCGTAGACCTTGCCGCCCAGCCAGGTGATCGCCGCGATGGCCGCCAGGGCGAACACGATCGAGAGCAGCACCTGCCACGTCGGCGCGACGCCCAGTGCCATCCGCCCCGGCATCAGGATCGGGGCGAACGGCGGCAGCAACGACAACACGGTGACGGTGGGGCCGGAGGGGCTGCCGATCATCAGGTTGATGCCGGCGACGAACGCCACGATGATCGTCATGCTGATCGGCGTCAACACCGACTGCAGTTCCTCCTGCCGTGACACCAACGACGCGGCGGCCGCGAAAACGGTGGCGTACAAGAAGAATCCGAGCAGGTACCAGAGCACGCCGATCAGCAGTGCGGTGCCGCCCAGCGCGCTCACGTCTATCACGTCGAACGCCGACGAGAGCCCGAGGCCGACCGTGGAGATCACCAGCAGCTGCAGCAGGCCGACCGCGCCGAGCCCGATCACCTTGCCCAGCAACAACTGCCACGGTCGCACGGTCGCGAGCAGGATCTCGACGACCCTGCTGGATTTCTCCTCGACCACGCCCTGCGCGACCATCGTGCCGTAGACCAGCAGCGAGTAGTACAGCAGCGCGGCCACGATCAACCCGATCGCGAGACGCTGACCTCGTTGCGGGTCAACGGGTTCCAGCGCGGTCACGGCGACCTTGACGTTCGCCAGGCTCTGCGCCACGTCCTGCGGAGTCCTGCCCGTCTCGGCGAGCTGTGCGATCAGCACCTGCTGGCGCAGCACGTCGTTCAGCGCGGTGGTCAGCACGTCGTCGCCGGAGCCCTTGACGATCATCTTCAGCTCCGGCGGCGCGCCGGTGACCAGGGCGTCCAGCGAGCCGTCGCGGACCTGCTGCTCGGCGTCGCCCATCGTCGTGACGTCCCGCGTCTCGACGTCGATGCCGAACGCCTTCGCCTTCTCCCGCAACGGATCCGCGAGCTGCGTCGCCTGGCCGGACAGCCCGACGACGCTGCGCTGCTGGTCGTCGAACAGGAACGACTGGAGCACCACGTACCCGGCGAGCACGGCGATGATCACCGCCGTGCCGATCAGGAACGACCTCGTGCGCACCTTCGTGACGAACTCGCGCTTGGCCACCAACGACACTTCTCGAGCCGCGGTCATGCGCTCCTCGCCTCGGTGGTCACCACGTTGCGGAACAGCTCGGTCAGCGAGGGCCGCTGCCGGGAGAACTCGTGCACGGGACCTGCGGCGAGCGCGGCGTGCAGCACGGACTGGTCGTCCACGCCGTCAGCGAGTTCGAGCACGCAACGCGTCCCGTTCTTCTCGATCACCCGCACGCCATCAAGGGTGGCAGTCCACTCGGTCGTTGGCGACTCAACGACCAGACGCGACACCCCGCCGGACCGAAGTTCATCCACTGTTCCCACGGCGACCATCGAGCCCGCGCTGACGATGCCGACCCGGTCGCACAGCCGTTCCACCAGGTCGAGCTGGTGGCTGGAGAACACCACGGGCACGCCGGCGGACGCCTTCTCCCGCAGCACCTGGCTCATCAGGTCCACCGCGACCGGGTCGAGGCCGGAGAACGGCTCGTCGAGCACCAGCACGTCCGGCTCGTGCACCAGCGCGGCGGCCAGCTGGACGCGCTGCTGGTTGCCGAGGCTCAGTCGCTGCACCTCGTCCGTGCGGCGGTCGCGCAACCCGAGGCGCGCGATCCAGTTCTCCGCGCTCGTGTGTGCCACGTTGGTGCTCATGCCGTGCAGCTCGGCCAGGTAGACGAGCTGGTCGAGCACCTTCATGCGCGGGTAGAGGCCGCGTTCCTCCGGCATGTAACCGATGCGGCGCCGCGTGTCGAGATCGACGGTTCTTCCGTTCCACCGCACCTCGCCGGAGTCGGCCGCGAGCACGCCCAGCGCGATCCGCATGGTCGTGGTCTTCCCGGCGCCGTTGCTGCCGACGAAACCGAAGAGCTCGCCCGCACGCACGTCGAAAGACATGTTCCGCAGGGCGACGACCTCTCCGTAGCGCTTGGAGACCGCGTCGATCTCCAGCACTCCCTCAGGCACGGTGAACCCCTTCGTTAGCCCGTCTGGCGGTAATCGGACTGAAAGTATCGGTGGGCAGGGAACGAGTGAAACGATACGGGCGTCTACGGCGAATCGAACGAACGACCAATTCACTCAACGGGGGTGACCATGCAGCCCATTGACCCGGATCAGTGGCTCGCGCAGTACGGGGCCAAGATCGAGCAGGCGAAGCAGAACGCCGAACAGGCCCGCGACCAGCTCGGTGGTGTGGGCGGGAGCGCTAGCTCCCCGGACGGCCTGATCACGGTGACAGTTAACGCTACCGGCGTGCTGACCGATCTCCAGATCAAGCCGGAAGCCCGCGGCATGGACCCCAGTGAGATCGCCTCCGCCGTGCTCACAGCCTCGTCAAAGGCCCAGCGGGACGCCTCCGGCCGGGTCGTGCAGATCATGACGGACTTCGTCGGCGACAGCCCGGCCCTCGAGTTCGTGAAGGCACAGATGCCGAACGGATACGCGGGCGACGGAACCGATGAGGAAGAACCGAAGTCGGAGTTGGAGCGCAAGGACGTGCGGCCCGACGACGAGTACTTCACCAACCCGCCCGACGTCATGGCCTGAGTGCAGGAGGGGGTAGGCGATGCAGTCAACACACTTCAACATCGATCTCGACGAGCTGAGATCCCACGCCAAGAACGTGGACAGGCTCATGGAGCGGATGCGCAAGGCCACCGAGACGTGCGATCCCGGTGCGCTCACGACCGAGGCGTTCGGCGTCTTCCTCGGGTTCCTGGCCCAGAACGTCCTCGAGCGGGCCGGCCTGTCGCAGGACATGCTCGGCAAGGCCGCGAACTCGCTGATGGACATGGGCACCGGTCTCAAGGAGACCGTCGAGCAGTACGAGCAGGTCGACCTCGACACCATGTTCGGCTTCAAGGGAGGCCGGGGATGAGCGCCCCAGCGTCGCAGGCCAAGGGCACCGACCCTCAGCAGCTGATCAGCACCATCTCCAACACGTACTCCGCCATCGAGCGGGGTGACTGGGTCGCGGGCGGCCTCGGCATCGCGAACTCGGCGATGGGCATCGTGGGCATGGCCTCGAACCCGCTGAGCGGCTTCCTCTCCGCCGGGTTCAGCTGGGCCATCAACCACGTCGACTTCCTGCGCGAGCCGTTCGACGTCCTGCTCGGCAGCCCGGAGTCCATCGCGAAGATGGCGCAGTCCTTCCGGAACGCGGGCCAGCAGGTGCACGGCCTCGCGACCGAGTACGAGAAGATCTGCGTCTCCCAGACCCGCCAGTGGCAGGGCAGGGCGGCCGAGGGCTACCGCGCCGCGGCCAAGAAGCACGCCGGTGGCATGGAGACGCTCGCCAAGTCGGTCGACGGCATCGCCGGGGCGGTCGAGGGCGCCGGCCAGCTCGTCGGCACGGTTCGCAAGATGATCATGGACCTGATCAGCCAGGCCGTCTCGGACATGGTCATGAAGATCATCCAGTGGCTGGCGGCCTCGTTCCTCACCTTCGGCGCTGCCATCGCGGGCGCGATCGCGGACATCGTGACCACCGCGGTCAACTACGCGAAGAAGCTCGCCGACTTCCTGCAAAAGCTCGTCGGCTCCGTGCAGAAGCTGATGAACCTGATCAAGCAGGTCTCGCAGATCGCCAAGGTCGCCGAGCAGGTCATCGACGCGATCTCCTCGATGGCGCAGAAGGGTGGCGGGGGCGGCGCCGGTGGCACCGTCCGGCCCACCCAGGGCGGCTTCGACGGCATCCGCGCCGACCAGCAGGACCGCGCGTCCGCCGGTGCGGGCGGCACGTACACGAGCGGTGCGACCGGCGTTCCCGGCAGCACCGGGCTGAGTCAGTCCGGTGCCGGCTCCCAGGCCAACCCCTTCGCCCCGGTCGCCGGTGGTGGCTCGGGCGGTGCTCCGGCTGGATGGGGCGTCGGCGCTGGTGCCGGTGGCCAGGTGACGCCGTTCCAGCCCGTGGCCGGTCAGCCGGGCAACCAAACCGGTACGCGACCGCCCGGTGGCGGCTCCGGTTCGGGTGGCCAGGTCAGCCCTCCGCCCAGCCTCGGTTCCGGCCCGGGCTCTGGTTCGGGTTCCGGCACCGGTGCGGGCTCTGGTCAGGGCCGTTGGGTGCCGGGTCACTGGGAGCCGGACACGACCACGCAGGCCGGCGGCAGCGGCTTGACCAAGCCCCCGACGTTCCACTCCTCCACGCCGCCGTCGCTGGCGAACTCCGAGTGGCACCGCCCGACGACCACTGACCACAGCGCGACCGCGGCTTCGGCCGGTGGCGGCGGTGGTGGTGGCGGCGGAGGCGGCGGCATCCCCAAGGGCGGCGGCGGTGGTGGCGGCATGCCCGCCGGCTTCGGCGGCGGCCCGGCCGGTGGCGGTGGTGCCGGTGGTACCGCGGCGACGCAGTTCGGTGGCGCGGCCGGTGTCATGGCGGCCGGTGGTGCCGGTGGCGCCGCGGCTGCTGGTGGCGGCGCACCGCACGGACCTGGCGGTGGCGGCTCCGGTGGTGCCGGCGGCGGCATGATGGGCGGCGCTCCGATGGGCGCTGCCGGTGGCCAGCAGGGCGGCGGCAGCGGTGAGCACAAGCGGAAGGTGCGGATCGAGGGCGAGGCGCTGGTCGACCCGCCCAAGGCCGCGAAGCCGGTCATCGGCGAGTGATCCTGCCCGGAGTGATCATGCCCTGGGTGATCCTGCGCTGAGTGATCCTTGCGCTGAGAACGGGGCGTCCCTTTGCGGGGGCGCCCCGTTTTCTTTGTGCGGCAACGGTTTCTAGACAGCGGCCAGGAGCTTGGCGATCTCTGGCGCCGCCTTCTCCCGGTCGGCGGGCACCAGGCCGATGCGCGTGCGCCGGTCGAGGATGTCGTCGGCGTCCAGCGCGCCCTCGTGGTTGATCGCGTGGACGACGTCGGCCTCGGTGACGCCCGGTGCGATCGGGGTGGTCGGCAGCGGCCTGTCGTCGACCAGGCGGATGTCCTTGGTGCGGCAGGGGAGTTGCGTCAGGTTCGTCGCGTTCACCGCGTCCGCCGCCATCTTGCGGTAGGTGGTGAGCTTGCCGCCGACGACCGTGATCACGCCGTTCGGGGCGGTGAGCACGGCGTGGTGGCGGGAGAGATCGGCGGTCTGGCCCTCGGCCTCGAGCAGCGGGCGCAGGCCGGCGTAGCTGCCGATGACGTCCGCCCGGGTCAGTTCCCGTTGCAGGACCCCGGAAGCCGTCCTGAGCAGGAAGTCCACATCGGACTCGGGGACCGTCGGCACGTCCGGGATCTCGTCGACCGGTTCGTCGGTGAGGCCGAGGTACGCGCGGCCGTTCGCCTGGGGCAGCAGGAGTGCGTAGCGGTTGCGCTCGCCGGGCACCGGGATCGTCAGCGCTGTTTCGCTGAGGCCGACGGACTTCGCGTCCACCACCAGGTGTGAGCCGCGGGACGGCTTGAGCTGCACCGGTGCGAGCGTGCCGGCCCAGACGCCCGTCGCGTTGATCACCGCTTTGGCCTTGATGGTGAACGTGGTGCCGGTGAGGGTGTCGTGCACCTCGGCACCATCGCCTTGCAGCGTGATGACTTTCGCGCGCGTGATGATGCGAGCGCCGAACCCGGCGGCGGTGCGCGCGAGGGCGACGACCAGGCGTGCGTCGTCGACGAGCTGGCCGTCGTAGTTGAGCAGCCCGCCGATGAGGTTGTCGGGGCTCAGTCCGGGAACCAGTGCCAGCGCCTCCTGCTTGGGCACGCGCCGCGGCCTGGGCAGCACGCTGGCGGGCGTGCCGGCGGCGATGCGCAGGGCGTTGCCCGCCTTGAGCCCGGCCATCACGAAGTGGTTCGCGTTGGTGTGCAACGGGAAGAGCATCGGCAGCGTGCGGGTGAGGTGCGGCGCCGTTCTGGTCATCAGGATGCCGCGCTCGACCGCGCTCTCGTGGGCGAGCTTCACGTCGCCTTTGGCCAGGTAGCGCAGGCCACCGTGGACGAGCTTGCTGGACCACCGCGAGGTCCCGAACGCCAGGTCGTGCGCCTCGAGCAGCACGGTCTTGAGGCCACGTGATGCCGCGTCGAGCGCGACGCCCGTGCCGGTGACCCCGCCGCCGATCACGAGCACGTCGGCGACTTCCTGTTGTGCTGCTTCGAGGTCTTGTGCGCGCCGGGCGGCGTTCAGGGAGGTGTTCACGGTTTCAGCGCCCCGTCCAGTTGCTTGCCCAGCTCGTCCAGCAGCGAGGTGAAGTCGAGCCCGGACGTGGCGGGCCTGGTGGAGAGCACCATCGACTGCGTCGTCAGCAACACCACGCGCGCCTGCGTCTTGGCGTCCCCGAACCGGATCGACCCGTCGAGGTGGCCGGCCTCGATCTGTCCGACGAGGAACTGCTCGACCAGCCGCTGCGTGCTGCCGAGCCGGTCGGTGAGGTACGGCAGCATCAGGTCCGCGTCGAGCTGGAGCACCCGCTGCATGAGCGGGTTGCCCGACAGCAGCCGGATGGCGTCCTTGGCCCTGCTGACGAGCTGCTCGCGGGCGTTGCCCCGTCCGCTGGACTGTTCGACCTCCTCCAGCAGTGCGGCGAACTCACGGGTCATGAGTGCGCGCACCAGGTGGTCGACGTCGGGGTAGCGGCGGTAGAGCGTCATGCGGCTCACGCCGGCGCGTTTTGCCACGTCGGTGAGGGTGGTTCGGCGTACCCCCACCTCCAGAACACACTCACGGGTGGCGTCGAGCAATGCGTCGTGGGTGTGACGTTGAGACGTCATGTGTCACACTGTAGCAGTGACCAGGGCTAGATGGACCACTGAGACCGTGCCTTTGCCGCCGCACGCGCTGGCTTGGTTGAGTCAGCGGGTTGGGTTGGGGGAGCCGTTCGTCGAGGTGCCGGTGTCGGTGCCTGAATCTGAGCTGTCCGAGGACGCTTTCACGGCGTTGGAGGCTGTCAGCACGATCAGCTTGGATCCTGCTGATCGGCTTGGGCGGGCTGGTGGGCTGTCGTACCTGGATCTGTTGCGGCATCGGGGGCATGGGGCTGTTGCTGTACCTGATGCTGTGGTGCAGCCGGCCACGCCTGACGAAGTTGTCGAGGTGTTGTCGGTTTGCGTTGAGCATGACGTTGCTGTGGTGCCGTTTGGTGGTGGCACTTCAGTTGTTGGTGGGGTTGAGGCTCTGCGTGGGGCCAAGTCGGCTGTGGTGGCGTTGGACTTGGCCGGGTTGGGGTCGTTGGTTTCGGTTGACCTGGTGTCTCGGGTTGCTGTGTTGCAGGCCGGGGTTACTGGGCCTGAAGCCGAGAGGTTGTTGGGGGAGCACGGGTTCACGCTCGGGCATGTGCCGCAGTCGTTCGAGCGGGCCACTGTCGGTGGGTTCGCTGCCACTCGGTCGGCTGGGCAGGCTTCTTCCGGGTATGGCCGGTTTGAGGACATGGTCGAGTCGGTGCGGGTGGCGACTCCTGTTGGGGAGTGGGTTGTCGGGGCTGCGCCGGCTTCTGCTGCTGGGCCTGATCTGAAGCAGCTGGTGTTGGGCAGTGAGGGGATTTTTGGGGTTATTACCGAGGTGTCGGTGCGGGTTCGGCCCAAGCCGTACGGGCCTCGGTATGAGGGGTTTGTGGTTGATGGGTGGGAGGCTGGGGCCGAGTTGGTCAGGGCCCTGGCTCAGGACGGCGTGCTGGCGGATATCACGCGTCTGTCCGATGAGGATGAGACTGAGGTTGCCCTGGAACTGGCTGGGGCCAAGGCTTCTGCGTTGAAGAAGTACCTGCGGTTCAGGGGAGTCAAGCGACCCTGCCTGGTGATTCTCGGGTGGGAGTGCCGGTCTCGGACGGCGACTATGAGTGCGTTGAGTGGGAAGAAAGTTGTGCGGCTGGGGCGGGCTATGGGGGCTTCCTGGCTGCATGGGCGGTTTAACGGGCCTCGGCAGCGGGATGCGTTGTTGGATGCTGGGGTTTGTGTTGAGACGTTGGAGACTGCCACGCACTGGTCTCGGGTTTCGGAGTTGCGGGAGGCCGTGCGGGGGGCGTTGACCGCGGAATTGGGGAATCCTGTGGTGATGTGCCATGTCTCGCATGCTTATGAGACTGGGGCTTCGTTGTATTTCACGGTGTTGGTGCCTCGGGATCTTGAGGATCCGGTGGGGCAGTGGGAGAGGGCTAAGGTTGCGGCTTCGGACGCCATCTCGCGGCTCGGCACGATCACTCACCATCACGCGGTCGGTCGCGATCATCAGCCGTGGTTGGAGAAGGAGATCGGGTCCATTGGCATCGACGTGCTTCGCGCCGTCAAGGATCGGCTGGATCCGACTGGGATTCTCAACCCCGGGAAGCTTCTTTAGGAGTGCGCCTGGTCCGTAGGTGGTTGGGTTGCGGGCGGCGAGTTCCTGTTGAGTGCTTCCCCTGGGGGCGCTGCCCCCAGACCCCCGCCAATCTGATCTGGGGGTGCCTTCGCCGTGCGTGGGTTGATGGCACGCCTGTTGCGTTGGGCGGAGTT
>NZ_JBSGXZ010000076.1:0-18251 GCF_053610285.1 Lentzea sp. NPDC054927 | reverse complement strand
GACGAAAAGCGTGTCGAGTTGACACCCCTGCCTGGTTGCAGCAAGTGCTGGGCACGACTCGTGACGGGGACCCGCCCGGAGCGCTGTTTCAAGACTTAAGGACGCCTCGGCTTCGCCTTCGGGACTGCTCGCCTGCGGCATCGCGTGGGAGGACGCCTCGCCTGCGGCATCGGCGGGATTGACCCTCGCGCCGCGTGGGTTGCTGGACCCGTAGGGTGGCGGGGGTGGACGTGGAAGCAGCTAAGCGGCCGTCGCGGACCTTTGGAATCCTGCGCGCTGTGAGCGGGGTGCTCGCGGTGGGCTTGGTGTTGCTTGCCCTGGGGAACATCGGCGTTCAGTTCTACGCCAACTCGCGTGACTTGCCTGGGCCTGGCGTGTTGTCGGTGGTGGCGCACGTTGTGGCGGCTGTGTTGGTGGTTGGTGGGCAGATCGTGGCTGACCGGTATGCGGACTGGCGGGCTCCGGTGGCTTCGCTCGGGGTGCTTGGGGTGGCTGGGGCCACGTTGTGGACGTTTTGGTGGGCCTGAGGTGTTAGGCGGTGGCTGCGTCGCTGTCGATCAGGCCGTGTCTGAGGGCTGCCATCAGGGCTTGGGCTCGGTTGGACGCGTTGAGCTTTTCGTAGAGGCGTGAGACGTACGTTTTGGCCGTTGAGGGTGAGACGTAGAGGGTTCTGGCGATGGCGGGGATGGACTCGCCTTCGCGGAGCAGGGCCAGGACTTCGCGTTCTCTTGGGCTCAGGGCCAGGCGTGCGGTGGTGGACTGGCGGCGGGCCATGGCCAGGGCCAGGCCTGCTGCTGTGAAAGATGAGGCGGCCACGGAGGCGTGGCGGATGGCGCAGAGGATTTCTGTTTCGGGGGCGGATTTGCCCACGAAGGCTGAGGCGCCGGTTTCCAGGGCTCGGAACAGCACGTCGTCCTCGCCGTGGGCCGTTAGGACGACTATGCCCAGGGTTGGGTAGCGGTCGCGTAGCTCGCGGGCGAGTTTCAGGCCGTTGGCGTCTGGGAGGCCTACGGCGACTGTGACGACGTTTGGGGCTGCCGCGGCGATGATGCCGGGGGCTTCGGCTGCTGTTTCTGCTTCCGCTACTACCTGCAGGTCGGGGTTCGCGGCGGCGAGTGATTTCAGGCCCATGCGGGTGAGTGTGTGGCCGTCGACGATGACAACTCGGATCGACATGAGCTGTCCCCTCTCATCTGAAGGTGCACACCCCATGTCGTTCCGGATGTATCAATTGGTTACACCGAAGGGACTAACAGAGCTGTTGGTCCTGGTTGGACGGGGACTTTCAGAGGTTCATCAGGACTTTGGCGATGCTGATCGCGCCCGGGCCGATGATGACCACGAACATGGCCGGGAACAGGCATGTGATCAGCGGGAACAGGATTTTCACGGGAACCTTCTGGGCCTGTTCCTCTGCTCGTTGGCGGCGGCGGAGGCGCATTTCGCGGGCCTGTTCGCGCAGGACTGAGGCGATGGGGACGCCCAGTTCGCCTGCTTGGGCGAGGGCGGAGACGAAGGCTCGGAGCTCGGTGACTGTGGTGCGGTCGGTCAGGGCTCTGAGGGCCTCGTTGCGGGACTTGCCGATTTGCATCTCCTGCAGGACGCGGGCGCATTCCTGGGCCAGCGGGCCTGTGGTGTTGCGGGCTACCTGGGCCAGGGCGGCGTCGAAGCCCAGGCCTGCTTCTACGCAGACCGTGAGCATGTCCAGGGCGTCTGGCAGGGCCCGGCGGATGTGGGTTTGGCGTTTTTGGCCTGCGTTGAGCAGCAGGAGGTCGGGGAGGAAGAAGCCGAAGGCTGCGCCGGCGAGGAGGCCTGTCAGGAGCCAGGCTGGTGAGCGGAAGCCCAGGAGGGCGCCCAGGGTGGCGCCGAGCAGCAAGGACAGGCCCTTGGCGGCGAGGATGCGGTCCGGGGTCCAGGTTGGTGGGTTGCCGGCCAGGTCCAGGCGGCGTTGCAGGGTGTGGGCGATGCCTGCTGGGGACAGGCGTAGGGCGATGGAGCGCAGCCAGCTTGGTGAGGTGGTTGGGGCTTGTGTGGAGGTGACGGCGGTTGAGTAGCTCGTCTCGATCAGGGCTAGAGAGCCTGCGGCGGTCACGCGTGGTTTGGCCACTGCGGCGACTACGGCCAGCGAGAGGGCCAGCAGGAGGCAGCCGAGTCCTACGAACAGCACCATGTCACACCTCCACGCGCACGAGTTTGCGCATCCACAACGAACCGAGGACGACGAAGACAGCGGCGAACGCGAGCATCACCATGCCGATCAACGTGGTGTAGAGCGGGCGCATGTAGTCGGCGCGGAACCAGAAGAGGAAGCCGGCCAGGAAGATCGGCAGGCCCACCAGGACGTAGGCGGACAGGCGGCCCTCCGCCGAGAGGGCGCGGACGTGGCGGCGGGTCTGGGAGCGGTCGCGCATGGTGGCGACGGTGTTCATCAGGACCTCGGCCAGGTTGCCGCCCACCTGGCGTTGGATGCGGACGGCCATCACGACCCACGCCAGGTCGGCGCTGTGCATGCGCAGGGCCACGCGGTCGAGGGCGTCTTCCAGTTCGGCGCCGATGCGGGTGGCGGCCAGTGCGCGGGAGAACTCGCCTGCGGTGGGCTGGGTGTCGTCACGTACTACGGCGTCGATCGACTGGGCGAGTGAGAAGCCGGAGCGCAGTGAGCTGGCTACCAGTTGCAGCACGTCGGGGAGTTGGTCGGCGAACGCCGCGCGGCGTTTCGCGGTGCGGATTCTGAGGTGGAGGGCGGTCAGCAGCCAGCCGCACAGCAGGCCCAGCGGTATGCCGATCCACCACGTGGTCACGAGGGTCAGCAGGGCGGCGAGGGTGGCTGAGGCGCAGAGTCGCAGCAGTGTCCATTCGGCTGGGCCGGCCTTGATGCCGGACAGGTCGAGCCGGTCCGAGAGGCGGGCCGTGGTGTTGTCGCTCATCACCCGGCGGGTCCACACCACGGCGGTCTGGGCGGCCTGGCTTTCTTCCTGCACAACGGGTTCGTGCGCGCCGTAGTGGTCGAGGTGCTGTTCCAGCTTGCGGCCTGCGGCGGAACGGCGTGGCGTCAGCAGCATGAACGCTGCGAAGAACAGCACCAGGAAGGTGCCGGCGATCAACGCTCCGGCCTGCCAGTTCTGGCCCGGAGTGGGAGCGGGTGCGGCGACGGGCAGAGGTTCTGGGGTGGCAACGGGTTCGGCCGCCGGCGGTGGTGGTGCCGGGGAAGATACGGCCAGTGCGGCGAAAGCGGCGGCCAGGGCGGCGGCGTCGGAGGCGGTCAGCAGGCGTCCGCCGGCGGCTGCGGCGATGCGGCGCAAGGTCTCGTCGCTGTACTGGAAGCCGATCACGTCTGTCGGCACGCCCGCGGCGGCGACGGCGGAGACGGCAGCGTCCACAGTGGACTTGGAGACGGTGTCCTCGCCGTCGGACACGATCACCATGCGTCGCTCGGCGATGCCCTGCAGGGCGGAGAGCCCGACCGGGACGGCGTCGAACAACGACGTGTCGCCCTTGGCCTGCAACTGGTTCAGCGCACCGGCGAAGGCGTTGCGGTCGGCCGTGGGTGCGAGCACGAGGGATGGTTGCGACGAGAACGCGACCAGGCCGACCTGGACGTCCGAAGGCAGGCTGGACACGTAGGTGGCGATCGCCTGGCGCGCCACGACGATCCGGTCCGGCGCCATCGAGCCGGAGGTGTCGAGCAGGACCACCACACCGCGAGAGGGTGCGGCGACGGCGAAGGTGCTGAACAGGAAGGTCAGCAAGGCTCCGATCAGGAACCCGGAGAGCAGCCGCTTCATCGTGGACCACCTCCGAACAGGTGCGGAGGAACGTCGATCCCGCGGTCCCGCAGGCGTTCCACGAAGTGCGGTCGCAAGCCGGTGGACTGCAGCTGACCGCGATAGAAGCCGCGCTCGTCGACACCGGCGTGGAAGTCGAACTGGAAGATGTCCTGCAGCGTCACGATCTCGCCCTCCATCCCGATGACCTCGGTGATGTGGGTGATCCGCCGCGTGCCGTCCTTCAGCCGGGACTGGTGCACGATCAGGTCGATCGCGGACGCCATCTGCTCGCGGATCGCCCGCGCCGGCAGGTCCACGCCCGCCATCAGCACCATGGTTTCCAGGCGGGACAACGAGTCGCGCGGCGAGTTCGAGTGCACGGTGGTGATCGAGCCGTCGTGGCCGGTGTTCATCGCCTGCAACATGTCCAGTGCGGCACCGTCGCGGACCTCGCCGACGATGATCCGGTCGGGCCGCATGCGCAGTGCGTTGCGCACCAGGTCCCTGACCGCTATCTCACCGCGTGACTCGACGTTCGGCGGGCGGGCCTCCAGGCGCAGCACGTGGTCCTGGCGGAGCTGGAGTTCAGCGGCGTCCTCGATGGTGACGATGCGCTCGTCGGCGGGCACGAACGAAGACAGCACGTTCAGCGACGTGGTCTTGCCGGAGCCGGTGCCGCCGCCGATCAGGATGTTCATCCGCCCGTGCACGCAGCATTGCAGCAGGTACGCGGTCGCGGCGGTGAGCGTGCCGAACCCGACCAGGTCGTCGACGGTGAACGGGTCGGCGGCGAACTTGCGGATCGTCAGCACCGAGCCGTCCAGCGCGATCGGTGGCACGACGGCGTTGACGCGGCTGCCGTCGGGCAGGCGGGCGTCGACCATCGGCGAGGCCTCGTCGACCCGGCGGCCGACCTTGGCGACGATCTTGTCGATGGTCCGGCGCAGGTGCGACTCGTCCGCGAACGCCGCGGGCACCGGCTCCAGCCGCCCGGAGCGTTCGACGTAGACCTGGTCGAACCCGTTGACCATGATCTCGGAGATGCTCGGGTCCCGCAGGTAGGGCTCCAGCGGTCCGTGGCCGAGGATCTCGTCGAGGACCTCCGAGGCGATGCGGGCGCGGTCGGCGTTGGTCAGCGGCGTCTCGTCGCGTTCCAGCACCGCCTGCAACGTCTGGCGCACACGGGTTTCCAGCTCGCGCTGGTCGAGGTGCGCGTCGTAGAGCTTGGGGCCCAGCACGTCCAGCAGGCCCGCGTGCACACTGCGCTTCACCTCGGCGAACGGGTCGGCGGCGCGGGCGTGGCGGCGCAGCTGGGGTGTCGGCGAGGCGGATTCCCGTTGCGCGGCAATGCGGTTGGCCAGGCTCATCGGAACCACCTCTTCGAGGTCTTGGCGGCGACGGCGGGTTCGGCGAGCACGTGTTCACGGGCGAACCGCGAGATCGCCTCGCTCACCGGGTGCCTGGGCAGGTCCAGCACGATCGGGTTGCCCTTGTTGACGGAGATCGGCACGTCGCGGCTGGAGGGCACGTGCGCGCGGATGTCGCTGCGCACGACACGGTCGATGTCGTCCATGGTGAGGCCGACCTTCGAGTCCGACCGGTTCAGCACGACCGATCGGATGTCGTGCGCGTACGACAGCAGATCCAGCATGTCCAGCGTCACCCGGAGGTTCTTCAGCGCCGGGACGTCCGGGGTGGTCAGGAGGACGTGGTGGTGCGAGGCGTCCATCGCCGCCAGCACGTGCTCGCTGAACGCCGACGGCGTGTCGACCACGACGAAGTCGAACATCGTCGGCAGCACGTCGAGCAGTTCGCTGACCAACGCCGCCGGGATCCGTTCCGCGTCACCGGGTTCGACCGGCGCGAGCAGCGCGCTCAACCCCGGCCGGCACGCCGTGAGCAGCGACGACGCGCCCGCCGCGTCGACGTGGCCGAGCATTCCGAGGCCGTGCACGATCGTGCGGGCCGGTTCGGCCCGCAGGCAGATGCCGACGTCGCCGAACGCGAGATCCAGGTCCACCAGGCAGACCGACCGCTCGCCACCGGCCGCGAGCACCGCGGCGAGGTTCACCGCGAGGGTCGTCTTGCCGCAGCCGCCCTTCGCGGCGAACACGGTGATCACCTGGCCGTGCCTGCGCTCGTCGGTGCGGGGTTGCGGCACCCCGGTCACCTGTGCGGACAACGCTCGCGATCGTGCGCAGGCATCGGCCAGCGACGAGAGGTCGTCCCGCGCGACAACCTCACGCACACCAGCGCGCAGTGCCTGCGTCAGCACGACGACGTCCAGTACTTCGCGCAGCAGCAACACACCGACCGCGGGACGTTCGAACCGCAACGCCTCGGCGAAGGTGAGCGCCTCGTTCAGGTCTATGGCCGCGCCGACGACGACGAGCGACTCGGCGGGGTCGGCGGCGAGCAAGCGGCGAGCTCCGGCCAGCGTTTCCGCGGTGCGGACGTCACCGCCCAGCGCGGGGGAGAGCTGTCCGGCGAGGGCGGCCGGTTCGCACAGAATCGTCATGGCACGCCTCAGTTTCCGAACAGGGAGCGGTTGTCGACGCCCTTGCCGGGCGTGATCTCGGACTTGCCGCCGAGCAGCGCGAAGTAGAGCGTTCCGGTCTGCTGGCCGTGGATGAGCTTCTCCGCGTCGACCTGTTTGACCGCGACCGTGACGATCGCCTTGCCGACGTCGCCGTCCTCCGCCGCCTTCTTCTCGTCGACGACGGACAGCACCTCGAGCCCGGTCAGCAGCAGACGGGTGGACTGGTTTCGTTCGTACTGCTTGGAAAGCCCGTCACCGGCCGGAGTGTTGCCCTGGCCCTCCATCACGGTGAACGTGTCGAAGACCGCGACCTTGGACCCCTTCTGGATGAGGCCGCCGGCGCGTTGCCAGGCCTCTGTCGGCACGGTCACCGCGATCATCCCGTCAGGGATCGAGATGCCCTTGGCGAGCGAGGCCTGCTCGGTGAACAGCGACTTGGTGACCAGCTGGCCCTCGGCGATCTCCGACGACGTCACCAGGGACGCGATCGAGGTGTCCAGTTCGGACATGGCGTTCTCCGGCACGGTGCTCTTGGGCATCTGTTGCCTGTCCACGAGCTTCATCAACGATTCGGCGGTGGTGCCGGCCGGGATGCGTTCGTTCGCGACGAGCACGGTGACGGCCTGCTGGCCCGCGATGGCGCGTGTGTCGGCGGCCCGGACGTAGAGGAACACGCCGGCGCTGCCGCAGACGGCCAGCAACACCGCCAGGATGATGATGAGAGCGCGGTTCTTCATGACTTCTCCTGGGATTCAGCCGGTGAGCTGGACGATGTGGAGGCCGAGATCGGGGCCGCCGATGGGGCCGGTGCTGGGCATGAGGCCTTCGACGAAGTAGCCCGCGACGCACTTGTCCGAGCCTTTGCACTCGTTCTTGTTCGTCAGCCAGTCCTTCTGCGAGGCGCCGGGCAGCCAGTAGCCGGTGACGACGAAGCCCGCGAAGCCCGCCAGCGTGTACGTGCCGCCCGTGCCGGTCCCGGTGACCTTGTTGTAGATCGGGAGGTAGACGGCCTGGCGCGAGCTGAAGGCGGCGGCCAGCGCTGTCTTGCAGTTGCTGCCCGCTGAGGCGCCGGTGTCCGAGCTGTACGTGTTGTTGTTGATCAGCACCGAGCAGTCGCTGTCGGACTCGTCGACCCAGCCGAACTCACCGGGGCCGTCCGAGCCGGAAGGTCCGCCCGGACATCCCGTTCCGCTGGTCGTGTGCAGCTTGAGAACGCGGTGCACCGACAGCGGTGGTGTGGCCGGAGGTGTGGGGCCGAACGCGGTGCCGTCCGAGGTGGCCTGCGACCACTCGCACCACGAGATCGTGAAGGCGATCGTCGTGGCCGTCTTCGGCGGACCCCACGCGGCGCGAGCACAGGCCAGTACCCGGGAACCCTCGTAGGAAGTGTTGCCCGCCAAGGCGCGCGCGAACGACGGTGGCAGCAGCGTGTCGCCACCGGCGGTCTGCGTCGAGGTGTGCACGTCCACGTACTTGGTGCCGGAGGACGGTTTGGCCGGGCAGTCGGTGATCTTGCCCGTGGTGGCGGGGCAGGACGACAGCACGCCGTCCCCGTCGAACCCGCACACCTTCTCCACAGTGGACACACCGTCTTTGGCGTTGTGGTTGGCGTAGTAGTTCGCCTTGTTCACCATGCAGGTCGACGCTCCGGTGGCGCAGCCGCGGGCGACGGCGAGCGCACCCGCGTCGGCGCCGTTCTGCAGCTCGGCACGCTCCTGGTAGATGAACCCGACGTCGATGACGATCGCGCCCATGCCGAGCAGCACGCCGAACCCGAGCAGGATGGCGATGAGCACGCCCAGTGCGCCGCGGTCATCGCCCTTCAGCCTTCGCATGGCATGACTCCCTTGGCGCTCAACGTGATCGGGGAGCCGAAGCCACCGCCACCGAACAGGCCGGCGAGTCCGCCGACCGGGGTGACGAAGTTGAACGTGTGGGTGACGTTCACCGTGGCGTCGCCGCCGGTGCCGGACGGGCAGGCGCCGACCGCGACGCCGATGGCGAGCCCGGAGGCAGCCGTCTCCGCGCGGGTGGCGGCACCGGTCTGCTTCAACGCCGCCACGCGGACGCCTTCCCGTGCTGCCTGGGTGATGGTGATCTGGGCGCGCACCGCCAGCCCGAAGTCGACGATGCCCATCACCAGGAGCAGCAGGATCGGCATCAGCAGTGCGACTTCGACAGCGGTCGCGCCGCGATCGCGAGCTTTCTTGGTCATGACCGCTCCGAAGAAAGGTGCGCGGCCGGCGGAGGGGATCGCCGGCCGCGCGGGACAGGAGACTTCTCAGCCGTCGATGACGTCGGCGATGAAGTCGAACATCGCGGCCATGTTGGTGCCGACGGCGGTGATGGCGACCATCGCGGCGACGACGATCAGCGCCAGCATCAGGCCGTACTCGACGGCCGTGGCGCCGCGGTCGACGTCACGCCGACGGGTGGTCACGTGAGTTCTGCCGCGATCTCGTTGAACAGCGCCAGCAGGTTCGTGCCGACCAGTGCGACACCGGCGATGATGACGATGGCGATGAGGGCCACCATCAGGCCGTACTCGACCGCTGTGGCACCGCGGTCGTCGTTCTCGCGCTTGGCGGCGGCGTGGCGGAGGAACGTCTGCACGTAGCTGAGGAAGGTGAGCATGGCGGTCTCCTGGGGGAAAGATCTGATTCAGGACGCCGCAACTCTCCGTGATGGCGGGCAAAGTTCGGTATCGGGCGAAGAGGTGTAACGAAAGCGCACTTCGGGGGACATGTCGGCCGATCGGGGGACATGCTGTCGACCTGTCGGCCAGACCTGCCGCCGTCACGTTCCGTTGAGATCAGTGTGCCGCTTACCGTCGAGCCATGACTCTTCTCTGGGCGGTCGGCGGCGCCGTCGGCGGACTCGCCTCCGGTGTCGCGCTGCGCGAGCTGGTCAACCGGTTCACCCGCACCGGCGTCGCGCTGCCGCTGGTGTCGGCGGTGGTGCTGGCGGTGCTCGCGACCAAGTTCGCCGGCTCGGTGGAGGTGCTCGCGTTCGCGTGCCTGGGCGCGGTCGGGGTCGCGCTGGCGTTCATCGACACGGCGGTGCGGCGGCTGCCGGACGTGCTGACGCTGCCCGCGTACCCGGCGGTGCTGGTCCTGCTGACCGTCGCCGCGCTGACCGGCGGCACGATCGGCGCGCTCGGCCGCGCGGTGCTCGGCGGACTCCTGCTCGCGTTCGTCTACGGGGTGCTGGAGTTCGTCAACCCCGCCGGCATGGGCTTCGGCGACGTGAAGCTGTCCGGTGTCATCGGGATGGCGCTGGCCTGGCTCGGCTGGCCGGTGCTGCTGCTCGGTGCGGCGCTGGCGTTCGTCCTGTCGGCCGTGGTGTCGCTGGTCCTGTTGCTCCTGCGGAAGGTCACGCTCCAGAGCGCGCTGCCGTTCGGGCCGTTCATGCTGCTCGGCGCGTTCACCGCGGTGTTGCTGAGCTGACGCGCCGGGAAAATCGAGCTTTTCTTCGACTCGGGCAACCGATGAGCCCAGGTGATGCGTGATGTGCACAACGAGTACCTCGAGGTGCTCGGTGCTGTCGGGCTGTTGCCGACGCTGGGGGGTTCCGTCCACAACGGACGGAAACAGTGAGGGGGCACAATCATGAAGAAGTTCTATGGGGGCAAGACGATGGCGGTCATCGCCGTCGCGGGAGGCGCGCTCATCGCGTCCGTCGCGCCGGTCATGGCGGAGGTGAGCACTCAGTCGCCGTCGAGCCTGGCGCTGCAGGTCGAGTCGAGTCGCCCGCGAAGACCGAGGTGCTGGGTGCCGTGCTCAAGGTCAAGGTCACCTACACCTGCCCGGTGGGCTCGTCGGGCGACCTGAAGCTGGACGTCACCGAGGCCGTGGCCGGCGGGCGCATCGCCTGGGGCAGCAGCGAGGTCGGCGTCGACTGCGCTGGCGAACCCAAGACCGTCACCGTGACCTTGACGGCGCGCGACAACGCGTTCCGCCGAGGCATCGCGTACGCGCAGGCCACCATGGGCGTCCCCATGGCAGGCAGCGTCAAGGACGAGCGTCAGATCTCGATCACCGAGTGAACGATGGGGCCTGGCTGGTTTTGAGTTAAGAACTCAGCCAGGCCCGCCACGTCGGCAGCAAAGTCGCGATGAGGTCGTGCGGCGCCTCGGTGTTCGGCGAGTGCATCACGCCGGGCAGCACCGCGAAGTCCGCGTCGAGGCGCTCCGCCATGTCGCGCTGGGCGGCTGGGCTCCACGCGTCGTCCATGTCGCCGCACACCACCAGGCACGGGATGCCGGACGACCGCAGCGCGCGGGAGAGCTTGGCGACCTGGTCCGGTTCGTAGCGCAGACCGTTGCCCATGCCGAGTAGCGCCGCGGCCGGTGAGGCCAGGAACCTGGTGCGGTAGAAGTCTTTCAGCTCCTGCGGGAGCGCCACCCACGCCGGGTTCTGCGCGGTCCGCAGTTCGTTCAGCCGCTGGGTGCCCTCGACGCCCTGCTCGGCCAGCACGTGCTCGCCGACCTCCAGCACCGTGCGCCGTTCGCCGGCGGGCAGTTCGGACGGGCCCGACGACATCAGGGTGAGCCCGGCGATCGGGGCGCCCGCGAACACCGCTGCCCGCGAGACCAGGCCGCCGTAGGAGTGGCCCAGCAGCAGCACGCGGCGGCCGTCGGCGGCGATCTTGCCGATCAGTTCGGCGATCACCGAGCCCAGCGGGCCGGGCCGGTAGAGCGCCTCGTCGTCCGGGCCCGCGGAGTCCTGCTGGCCGGGGAGATCGATCGCGAGGACCTCGAAACCGGCATCCGAGATCAGGTCGATGATGGGCGCGAAGTCCTCTTTGGACCCCGTGTAGCCCGGCACGAGCAGTGCCGTCGTGCGCAACGCGTCGTCGCCCATCGCGGGCGCACGCAGCGCCGCGATCGTGCCGTAACGGCCCGGCAGGTCGACACGGTGCGCCCGGTGCGGGCTGATCTGCGAGTACACGAGGGAACTATCCCAGTGCGACCAGGGTTTCGCCACGCTGCTCGAGGACAACGCGACCGGCTGTGGCGAGTTGCACAGGGCCGGTGTAGCCCTCTCGGTTCACTCGGATCGTTCCCACGACCGCGCCGGTGGCCTGCTCGTACACCCGCAGACCTTCCTTCACCGGCATGACCGCGCGGCCCGCGAGCGTCGTGCCGGCGCCCAGCGTGCCGTCCGCCGTCCACAATGGAGCGAGGTTTTCCTGCGACAGGGCGATCGTCTTGGAACCGGTGAACCAGAAGACGTTCGTCTTGGTCGTGAACCCGCGCGACACGTGGTTCGGCGGGTCGACGAAGTCCGCGGCCGGCACGTCGATCGGCACCTCGGAGATCTGCGAGCCGTTCTCGGCGTCGAACACGATCAGACGGCTCGGGTTCGGCACCGCCACTGCGACGAGCTTGTCCGTCACGGCCACCACCTGGGCGTTCTTGCCGCCGGTCAGGACGCTCGCGAACACCTTGGGCTCATCCGACTTGTCCGGGTTCGGCTTGATCACCGAGACCCGGTCGAAGGCGTCCTCCGGGCAGCGTTCGACCATCGCGAACCTGCCGGACGTGACGGCCACCGAGCCGTAGGTGCAGCCGACCCGCGGCTGCTTGCCCGGGTTGACGATCGCGCGCAGGCCGCCGAACTCCAGCGAGCGCACCAGGTCGTCGCGCCGGTAGACCTCGACGAACTTCGACCCGGTCGTGATCAGGTGTGAGCCCTCGTTGAGCAGTGCCGTGCCCGGTTCCGCGTCGCCGTTGCGCTGCGCCCTGCGTTCGCCGGTGATGCCGTCGAGCGAGGTGAGCTCGGAGCAGTTCGTGCCCTTCGAGTACAGGGCCATCGCGCGGCCCCAGCCCGTGCTCACCACGCACAACGGCAGATCGCGTTTGTACGTCCACCGCACGTCACCGGTCAGCGGGTCGCGCCCGTTGACCTCACCGCCGTCGCCGGTCACGACCGTCGACGGCTTCTCCTCGCCCGTTTCCTTCACCTGGGTCTGCACGACCACCGGCGACTGCGACGCGCCGCTGCGCGCCCGCCAGACCTCGGCGAGCGTCGGCGGCAGCGCGGCCACCTCCGGCAGTTGATCCCAGGACGAAGGCCCGGTGACCGACGTCGTGGCGCGAGCATCGCTGAACGCCCACGTCAGCACGGCCGCGAGGACCGAGACGACGGCGATCAGGGCGACCGCGACGTAGTCGGCGCGGGTGCGCCACGACCGGGCGCGCGGACGTTCCACGACGGGGTCAGGCGCGTGCGCGGGCTCGTCGAGGACGTCCTCGATGTCGGTGACGTCGGAACCGGGGGACGACATGGTGATCAGTCTGCCGAAGGAGCGGCCTGTTCGGCAGAGCTTCGGCGACGCCGACGCCTGCGCGGCTTGTCCGAGCCGGACTTCTCGCCTTCCGCGGCGGGCGCGTCACCCGATGCGGAGACCTCGGCGGCCTCGCCCTCGACGGGCACGCCCGCGCGGCTGCGGGTGCGGCTGCGGGAGCGCTTCGGCCTGGTCGGCGTCTCCTCGGCACCGGACTCCGGCGCCGTCTGCTCGCCGTTCGCGGAGCCGGCCGCCCTGGTGCCGCTGCGACGACGCTTGCGCGGCGCCTTGCGGTCGAGCTTCTCCTCGACCTCCGCGTCCAGACCGGCCCGCGTGCGGTGGCTCAGCGGCAGCCTGCCCGTGGAACCGGACGGGATGCCCAGCTCCTCGAACAGGTGATCCGAGGTGGAGTAGGTCTCCGCCGGCTCGTCGAGGCCCAGGTTGAGCAGGTCGTTGACGGACTTCCAGCGCGTCGTCTCGTCCCAGTCGACGAACGTGACGGCGACACCCTCGCGCCCGGCACGGCCCGTGCGGCCGATGCGGTGCACGTAGGTCTTCTCGTCCTCGGGGCACTGGTAGTTGATGACGTGCGTCACGTCGTCGATGTCGATACCGCGCGCCGCGACGTCCGTGGCGACCAGCACGTCGACCTTGCCACTGCGGAACGCCCGCAGCGCCTTCTCGCGCGCGCCCTGGCCCAGGTCACCGTGCACGGCGGCCGCGGCGAAACCGCGCTCGGTCAGGTCGTCCGCGACCTTCTGCGCCGTCCGCTTGGTGCGGGCGAAGATCATCGACAGGCCGCGGTCACGGGCCTGCAGCACGCGGGCCAGCATCTCCGGCTTGTCCATGGAGTGCGCCCGGTAGACGAACTGCTTGGTGCGCTCGTGCGTCTGGCCTGCGTCGTTCTCCTCTGCACGGATGTGCGTCGGCTGGTTCAGGAACGTGCGGGCCAGCGTGATGATCGGGCCCGGCATGGTCGCGCTGAACAGCATGGTCTGGCGCTGGTCGGGGACCATCGTCAGGATGCGCTCGATGTCGGGCAGGAAGCCCAGGTCGAGCATCTCGTCGGCCTCGTCCAGCACCAGCGCGCGGACCTTGCCGAGCACCAGGTGGCGCTGTTCGGCCAGGTCGAGCAGGCGGCCGGGCGTGCCGACGACGACGTCGACGCCCTTGCGCAGCTCCGCGATCTGCTGCTCGTACGGGCGGCCGCCGTAGATCGCGGTCACCCGCACGCCGAGGTGCTTCGCGGCGTCCTTGAGGTCGTGCGTGACCTGGAGACACAGCTCACGGGTGGGGACGACCACAAGGGCCTGCGGGGTGCCGTCGCCGGGCGTGTCGAGACGGTGCAGCAGCGGCACGCCGAACCCGAGGGTCTTGCCGGTGCCGGTGCGGGCCTGGCCGATGAGGTCGTCACCGGACAGGGCGATCGGGAGCGTCAGCTCCTGGATGGCGAACGTGCGGACGATGCCGGCTTCCGCGAGTGCCTTGACGATCTCGTCGCGCACTCCCAGCTCGGCGAACGTGGGGGAGTCGGTGTCGACCGGTGCGTCCGCGAGCAGCGGGTGCGACGGGTCTTCTTCGGGAACTCCGGCCTCGCTGTGCTCCAGCAGGACCGGGTCCAGATGTGCTTCTACTTCAGCGGTCAGGGTGATCAGCCTCTCTCGTACCAAGCGCGTACGAGCCCTGGCCGGGCCTCTCGACCGCGCTTCGGATCAGCTGCGGGAAAGGTGTACGCGCACCATTCGTGCGCCTGCCCAAGAAGAAAAATTGGGGCACAGCGTGGTCGTCACACTCGTCACGCCGGGCGTCTGGGGGCCATTCTACCTGGCGAGACGCATTTGACCACTAGGCTTCTGATCCATGGGTGTTGCGGAGGGTGTTGTCGATCTTCTGGGAGCGCTTGCATATGGCGAGCTCTCGGCGTTCGACCGGATGACGGAGGACTCGCGCACGGCGCCGACCTTGGCAGGACGCGCGGCGTTGGCGCAGATGGCCGCCGCGGAGATCGGTCACTTCACGCTGTTGCAGAACCACCTCGCCGCCGAGGGGCTCACCGTCGAGGACGCGATGGCGCCGTTCGTGAAGGGTTTCGACGCGTTCCACGAGTCGACGAGCCCCAAGTCGTGGCTCGAGTCGCTGGTGAAGGCCTACGTGGGCGACGGGCTCGCCGCCGACTTCTACCGCGAGATCGCCGAGTGGCTGGACGCGCCGACCAAGGAACTGGTGCTCGCCGTGCTCGCCGACACGGGTCACTCGGCGTTCGCTGAGCGCGAAGTCCTGGCCGCCGTCGAGACGGATCCGCGGGTGCGCGACCGCCTCGCGCTGTGGGGCCGCCGGCTGCTCGGCGAGGCGTTGACGCAGGCCCAGTACGTGGTGGCGGAGCGGGACGGGCTCTCGGAGCTCATCGTCAGGGGGTCGGGGGACCTCGCCGGGATCGGTCAGCTGTTCCGGCGGCTCCAGCAGTCGCATGCGCGGCGCATGACGCAGCTGGGTCTGGGCTAGGTAGGCTCGGCTTCAGATTTTCTCTTTTGAGCACGGAGGTCAGCGTGGAGGTCAGGATCGGCGTCGCGGACAGCCCGCGGGAACTCGTCGTGACCAGTGAGCTCAACCCGTCGGATGTTGAGGCTCTGGTGGCGGACGCGGTGTCCGGCAAGTCCAGCGTGCTGTCGCTGGTGGACGCCAAGGGTGCACGGTTCGTCGTGCCCGCTGGCCGCGTCGCGTACGTGGAGATCGGCCCGCAGGACTCGCGCAAGGTCGGGTTCGGCGCCTGAGGTTCTTCTGGACGAGAAAGCCCCGGTCACGGTGACCGGGGCTTTTTCTTTGCCCGGAGTCAGTGCTCCGCCGGCTCCTCGATCTTGTACGGCGGCGTCGAGATGCCGCCGACCCGGTAGCGGCCCCACGGGTCGGGGTCGGTCAGCGTGCCCTCGGCCTCGCCGGTCGGGGTGCGCACCAGTGCGGTCCGCGCGCCGCCCTCCACCCGGCTCGTGACGTCGTCGTTCTTCTTGATCCGGCCGTACCAGTGGTAACGGCCGTCGATCGGCTGGAAGTAGCCGCGCAGCTCGACGCTCACCGCGACCTCCTCCTTGCCGAAGAGCAGGGTGGCGTCGCCGGTGTAGCCCTCTTCGGCGTGGTCGTCGTGCTCGCTCATCAGTCCACCAATCGCAGGGGGTTGAGGGGCCGTTCCGGGTCCGCCTGGACGCCCGCGGAGCGCAGCAGCCCGTCGATGGCGTGCCAGATGATCGTGGCGAGGTAGTCGCTGAGGTTCGCGCGGGACATGGTCTGGCGGTCGAGCCACCAGTCGCCGGCGTTCTGCACCATGCCGACGAGCGCGTGCGCCCACGGCTCGGCGCCGCCGGAGTCCATGTCGTAGGCGCGCATGTAGTCGCCGAGGATGCGGGCGAGTGTGCTCGCGATGAGGTTCTTGTCCTCCTGCACCACGTCCTTCTCGACCGGGCGGTCCACAAAGGACCCCTTCACCACGAACCGGTAGAGGTTCGGGTTGTCCTCGATCACGGACAGGTAGGCGTCGACGATCCGCCTGATGCGCTCGCGGATCGGGCCGTCGGCGGCGAGCGCGGGACCCATCCGGTCCATCAGCAGCTCGGTGGCCTTCTGGCCCACTGCCAGGTACAGGTCGGACTTGTCGGTGAAGTGCCGGTACAGCACGGGCTTGCTGACACCGGCCTCCGCGGCCACGTCCTCCATGCCGACGTCCGGGCCCTTCTTGGCCACGGCGGCGATCGTGGCCTCCACGAACTCCGCCCTGCGCTGCTCGCGATGACCCTTCCACCGCTCGCGTCGCGCGTCCGGCCCCTTGACAGTGCGTGCCATGTGACGCACGCTACCAGAAGTAACCGTTACCTCAAGTAACACTTACCGGGGAGGGCAACCGATGAGGGTCGCCGATCGGGAGAAGACCGCGGAACGGCTGCTCAAGTCGTCCGCCGAGAAGTTCTACGACCCCGAGGTGGACATCGACTGGTCCGCACCTCTGGTGGACGGCCTCTTCTACATCCCTGAACAGCGCATTTCGCTCTACGGCACGCCTCTCTACGAGTCGCTCACGCACGAGCAGCGCATCGAGCTGTCCAAGCACGAGCTGGCCTCGATCGCGTCCGTCGGCCTGTGGTTCGAGCTGCTGCTGATGCAGATGCTGGTCAAGGTCGTCTACAACACCGACCCGACCTCGCGGCACGCCCAGTACGCGCTGACCGAGGTGGCCGACGAGTGCCGGCACTCGACGATGTTCGCGCGCCTGGTCGAACGGATCGGATGCCCGGCCTACGGGCCCGTCCGGCAGACCCACCGCCTCGGCAAGCTGCTGCCGACCATCGGCTACGGACCGGCGATGTACGGCTCGATCCTGGTCGCGGAGGAGATCCTCGACAGGTTGCAGCGCGAGGCGATGAACGACGACACCGTTCAGCCGATCGTGCGGATGGTGAACCGCATCCACGTGCTGGAGGAGGCCCGGCACGTGCGTTTCGCGCGTGAGGAGCTGCTGCGCGGGATGGGCGAGTTGAAGGGCTACGAGCTGCCGTACCAGAAGTGGCTGGTCGGGTTCGTGTCGATGATGATCACTCGCACGATCATCAACCCGCGGGTGTACGCCGCCGTCGGGCTGGACGTCCGCGAAGCGCACCGGCAGGCGCTGGGCAACGAGCGGTTCCAGGAGACCATCCGCTGGTCGGGGGAACGGATCATGTCGTTCCTGGAGGAGGCCGGACTCGTCGGAAAGCCGGGGATGCGCGCATGGCGTCGCTCGTTCTTGATCGGCTGAACGTCGTCACGTCGGGGCCTTCGTCCTCCGACGTGACCGCGGTGCTGCTGCATGGGTGGACCATGGATTTGACCACTTGGGACCGCGTGGCCGCGCGGTTGCCCGGGCGGGTGGTCCGGTACGACGTGCGTGGTCATGGTCGGTCTGCTGGTGGGACCGGGACGATTTCCGAGTTGGCCGACGACCTGGCGGCGGTTTTGGAGAAGCACGTGCCGTCGGGGCGGATCGTGCTGGCTGGGCACTCGCTCGGGGGCATGACGATCATGGCGCTGGCCGAGTCGCGGCCGGAGTTGTTCTCGCGGGTTTCCGGGGTGGCGTTGGTGGCCACGTCGTGCGGGGATCTGCCTCGGTTGAGCGGGGTGGAGCGGCTGGCGGGGAAGTGGCTGGCCGGACGGCCGAAGGTGGGGTTTGGGCGGGTTATCGCGCCTGGGCTTCGGGTTACGTTCGGGCGGCGTCCGCGGTGGGCTGATGTGCGGGCTGCGGCGGCGATGGCTGGGAACACCTCTGGTGAGGCGTTTGTGGGGATTCGCGAGGAGTTGACGCTGCATCAGCGGCGGGAGGCTTTGGCGGTGCTGGCTGGGATTCCGACTGTGGTGATGGCCGGGTCGTGGGATGTCCTCACTCCGATGCGGCACTCACGGGTGCTGGCGGACGCGCTGCCTTCGGCGCAGTTCGTGATTTATCCGAAGAGTGGGCACATGTTGCCGTTGGAGCGGTCTGAGGATGTGGCTCGGAGGATTGCTGGGCTGATGTAGGTGGGCGCGTTGGCACCGTCGGGTCCGGTTTAGGGATTTCGGGGCTCCGCCCCGGACCCCGCCAATCTGATCAAAGACCTGCCCACGCCACACGCGGGTTGATGGCACGCCAGTTGCGTTGG
>NZ_JBSGXZ010000075.1:0-20923 GCF_053610285.1 Lentzea sp. NPDC054927 | reverse complement strand
AGTTGACACCCCTGCCTGGTTGCAGCAAGTGCTGAGGCACGACTCGTGACGGGACCATCCACCGGAACCTCCCGTTTCAAGCAGCTCGGCTTCGCCATCGCCTAGGGCGCCTCGGCTTCGCCTTCGGGTCGGCTCGCCTTCGGCATTGCGTTGATCAGCGTGCTTCTTCGAAGTAGAACCCGGACTCCAGGTCCTCCAGGAGGCTGGGTTCCTTTGGTTCCCAGCCCAGTAGCGCCTTTGTGCGTGCGCCGGAGGTTGGGGCGTCGCGGGCGACCATGTTGGCCAGTGGGCCGAAGTGGTCCTGTGCTTGTTCCAGAGGGATGCTTGCTACCGGCACGTTCAGGTGTCGGCCGATGGCTTCGGCGATTGTCTTCAGTGGCACGGCTTCCTCGGCTACTGCGTGCAGCACTGCGCCTGCGGGGGCCTTTTCCACGGCGAGGCGGTAGAGGCGGGCCGCGTCCAGGGTGTGGGTGGCGGACCAGCGGTTCGTGCCGTCGCCCGGGTAGCCGGAGATGCCGGTGGTGCGGGCGGTTTTGATGAGCAGGGGGATGAAGCCTGCTGTGTCCAGTTCACTGTGGACGGTTGGGGGCAGGACTACGACCGAGCCTCGGACGTGGTGGGCGTCGATGATCAGGTTTCTTGCGGTGCCTCGGCTGTGGTCGTCGGGGACGCGTTCTTCTTCGGTGGCGGTGTGGCCCAGTCCGGAGTAGGTCAGGGTGCCGCCGGTGCCGATGAGGGGCTTGGTGGTGCCGGACAGTTCGTCCAGGAAGGCGCGGACCACTGCTACGTCGGCGTCGGAGGCGGCTTTGTAGTCGCCGCGGAACATTTCCTCGTGTTTGAAGGCCAGGTGGATCACGGCGTCTGCTTCGGCTGCGCCCTTGCGGAGGGCGTCCAGGTCGTCCAGGTCGCCGCGATGGGCGATGGCGCCTTGGTCGGTGAGTTTGGTTGCTGAGGTGTCTGAGCGGGCCAGGCCGATTACCTGATGGCCTGCTCGCAGGAGTTCTGGGACGAGTGCCGAGCCGACGTGGCCGCTGGCGCCGGTGACGAAGACCTTCATGGAACGACTCCCGTGAGTGATGGGACTTGGTCTCATCAACCGTAGCAGAGTGATGAGACCAAGTCGCATCACTTAGGATGTGGGCTATGGGTCGATGGGAGCCGGACGCGCGGGAGCGGTTGGTGCGTGCTGCGCTCGACCTGTTCAGCGAGCAGGGGTACGAGAACACGGCGGTTGCGCAGATTGCCGAGCGGGCCGGGCTCACGAAGAGCACGTACTTCCGGCACTTTCGGGACAAGCGCGAGGTGTTGTTCGGCGGCCAGGACGAGTTGGTCGAGTTGTTGGTCGCGGGGATCGATGGTGCGCCTGAGGGGGCTGGGGCGCTGGTGGCGGTCGAGGGGGCGCTGGTGGCGATCGCGGTCACGTTCACCGAGGAGCGGCGGGCCAACGGGCCTCGGCGGCTGGCGGTGATTGCGGGCAACGACGAGTTGCGGGAGAGGGACGCGCTCAAGATGGCCGGGTTTGCCCGCACGATGGTTGAGGCGTTGGAGCGGCGGGGCGTGGCGGAGCTTGATGCTGCCGTTGCTGCCGAGTTGGGGGTGTTGGCGCTTCGGCGGGGGTATGGCGAGTGGCTCGAGGCCGGCGGGGACTTCGGGGAAGTCGCCCGCCGGACGCTCGAAGAGGTTCGGGTTGCGGCTGCCGCGTTAGAGCGTGCTGAGTAGTTCTTCGACCTCGGCAGCGATGCGGTCCAGGGCCTGGTCGTTGTCGTGGGCGGTGATGGCTCGGTCGATCCAGTCGGCGATCAGCGGCATCTGGGACGGCTGGAGGCCTCGGGTGGTGATGCCGGGGGTGCCCAGGCGGATGCCGGACGGGTCGAACGGCTTGCGGGTGTCGTAGGGGACGGCGTTGTAGTTCAGTTCGATGCCTGCGCGGTCCAGGGCGCGGGCCGCCGGCTTGCCGCCCAGTTGTTTCGAGGTCAGGTCGACCAGGATCAGGTGGTTGTCGGTGCCGCCGGAGACCAGGTCGAAGCCGCGGTCCAGGAGTGCGTCGGCCAGGGCCTTGGCGTTCGCGACGATCGCGTGGGCGTAGTCGCGGAACTCAGGCTGTGAGGCTTCCTTGAGCGCCACGGCGATTGCGGCGGTCGTGTGGTCGTGCGGGCCGCCTTGGAGGCCGGGGAACACGGCGCGGTCGATCGCTTTGGCGTGTTCGGCGTCGCACAGGATCATCGCGCCGCGGGGGCCTCGCAGCGTTTTGTGCGTGGTCGTGGTGATCACTTGGGCGTGGCCGGCCGGTGACGGGTGTGCGCCGCCTGCGACCAGGCCGGCGATGTGCGCGATGTCGGCCACCAGGACCGCGTCGATCTCCTTGGCGATCTCGGCGAAGGCCGGGAAGTCGATCGTGCGCGGGATCGCGGTGCCGCCGCAGAAGATCACCTTCGGGCGTTCGGCCAGGGCGAGGGTGCGGACCTCGTCCATGTCGACGACGCCGGTGTCCTTGCGGACGTCGTACTGCACCGCGTGGAACCACTTACCGGTGGCGGACACGTTCCAGCCGTGGGTGAGGTGGCCGCCCATCGGGAGCGACATGCCCATCACGGTGTCGCCCGGCTGCAGGAACGCCAGGTAGACGGCGAGGTTCGCCGGTGCGCCGGAGAGCGGCTGGACGTTCGCGTGGTCCACGCCGAACAGTGCTTTCGCCCGGTCGATGGCGAGCTGTTCGACCTGGTCGATGATCTGCTGGCCCTCGTAGTACCGCTTGCCGGGGTAGCCCTCGGAGTACTTGTTCGTCAGGACTGAGCCCGTCGCCTCAAGCACCGCCGCCGACACGTCGTTCTCGGACGCGATCATGCGCAGTTTGCTCGCCTGGCGGCGTTGTTCGGCCTGGATCAGGGTGGCGATCTCGGGATCGACTTCGTGCAGCACGGCATCACTCCGTGCCGGGCACCCAGGCGTTCGGTGCGCTCGGCCGTCGCTTCCCGGTGGTCACTTCCACCCTCGGCACGCCAGTCGCTTTCGACGTGCCGAGCTTAGTCCAGCGTGAACGGGTCGTACTTGATCCGGTCGAGCGGAGTTCCGGCGACCAGCATGCGGGAGACCGTCGATCTGATCATGGCGGGGCTGCCGCAGACCAGGACGTCACGTTCTTCCCACGCGCCGTAGCGAGTGACCACGTCGGCCAGGCTGCCCTGCTCGACGCCGCGGACACCGGGGTCCGACTCCAGCACCGGCACGACCGTGAGCCACGGGTTCGTGGTCGCGATGCGTTGCAGGTTGTCCAGGTCGTACAGGTCCTCGCGGGTGCGGCCGCCGTAGAACAGGTGCACGCGCGGGTTCTCGCCGTACTGCGCCATCTCGTCGATGATCGCGTGCATCGGCGCGACGCCCGTGCCGCCGGCCACCATCAGGATGTCCGAGCCGGCCGTGCGATCGACCGACAGACGTCCCATCGGCGGACCGATGCGCCAGGTGTCACCGGCCTGCGTGTGGCCGACGACCGAGCGTGACACCCAGCCGCCGTCGACGGACCGGATGTGGAACTCGATGACGCCGTCTTCACGCGGGGCGTTCGCCGGCGAGTAGTACCGCCACAGGCGCTTGCGCTGCGGCGTCTCCACGCTGACGTACTGACCGGCCTTGTAGTTGACGGGGTGGTCAGGCTGCAGCCGCACGACCGCCAGGTCCCACGACACGCGCTGGTGCTCCAGCACCGTCGCGTGCCAGTACGCGGGCCCGTTGTCGGCGTCGGCGGCCTCCTGCATGGCTCGCGCCATCAGCGTGTAGGCCTCGGCCCAGGCCATTTCGACCTTCGGCGTCCAGGCGGCGCCGGAGAACTTCTTCACCGCGGACAGCAGTGCGGTCCCCACGGCCTCGTAGTGGACGTTGATGACACCGAACTTCCGGTGGTCACGGCCCAGCTGACGCAGGAAGGGGATGAGGTCGTCCGGACGGTCGACCATCTGCACCACGTGCACGAGGGCCCGCAGCAGGCGGCTGCGTTGGACCTCCATGTTCGCGGGGAACATCTCGCGTGTGGCAGGCGAGAGCGAGAAGAGCATCCCGTAGAAGAACTTCGCCACTTCTTCGGAATGCGGCTCCACCACCGCGAAGCTCTCCCGGATCATCCGCACCATCGCGGTGACACCAGGCGGAGGTTCTCGGTGAGGCGGGGTAGGGATCGGGCTCAGCACAGCGTTCGCAGTCATGGTCCGCGCGCAGTCTCCACAATCTGATTGGCGCCAGCAAGGCGCTGTCGTCCTCGTCAAGCATCCGTCCCCCGACAGGGTGGACAGTAACCCCTGATCGGGCTGTTTGACTCCTTGATGCCACCTTCGAGCGAAGCACGATTACCGTACGCAACTAGTTGTTACCGCAACAGTGTGAATGTGAGGGTCCGTCTGTACCGGGTTGCGTGCTTGCGTGCTTGGGTTGGGCGCGTGTCCCTGCCTGAGCTGACTGAAACCACCTCACCCGACCGTGTTGAGCTACCTGGCTCACGCGGTGAGCACTTCCTCCAATGTGCCCTGGAGACACAGGACCGCGCCACACGCTTCTACTCGGACCAGGTCCTGGATCACCTCAACCCCGCGATGGCCGAGTTCGTGGGCCGGATGGAGATGGCGTTCATCTCGACCGCCGATGCCGACGGGGAGTGCGACTCCACGCTGCGGGCCGGTCCTGCCGGGTTCCTGCGCGTGGTCGACTCCAAGACGGTCGTGTACCCCGAGTACCGGGGCAACGGCGTGATGGCGTCCCTCGGCAACATCATGGAGAACCCGCACGTCGGGATGCTGATGGTGGACTTCGCCGACGACCTGATCGGACTGCACGTGAACGGGCGCGCGCGGGTCGCGCCCCAGGAGGAGTTCGCCGAGTTCGTCGGGGACGACCGGCGGATCGAGCGGTGGGTGGTGGTCGAGGTGCAGGAGGCCTACATCCACTGCCGCAAGCACATCCCCCGGATGATCCCGGTCGACCGCGTCCGGGACTGGGGCACCGACGACGTCAAGCGCAAGGGCGGCGACTTCTTCGGGGTCAAGGCGGACAAGGGCGCCACCGCGAGCGACTGACCTGGCAGTTCCGGTCGGCCTCGCTGTTCTGGTCACATGGTGGTGTGCCGTGTGTCTTCTGTTCGATCATGTCCGGCGACCTGCCCGCCCGATGGGTGGCGCAGGCGCCGGACGCTTCTCCTGAGGCCTTTGCCGCTGCCGGGCTGATGATTCAGCGGGTGGCGCGGGCAGCGGAGGCGGCGCTGAGGGCTACCGGGGAGCCGTCGGGACGGCACGTCGAGGGTGATCTGGCCGGGATGTTGAGTTCCGCGATGGCCGCCCAAGCCTCATGAGCGCACAGGCCCCATGAGCGCGCAGGTGTCGCTCCAGCGGCCGCGCCGACGCTGTGGTGTGACCCATCAGCCACCGAATTAGTTGGCCTAGCTAACTATCTCCAGATATAGTTGTATGGCATCAACTAACTACTGGAGGTGTGCTTGAACCGGCCCTCGTCGCATCGGGAGATCCTCGAAGCGCTTTCCGGCATCTGGGTAGCGCTGCTGGTCGCGATCCTCAGCTCCACCATCGTCTCGAACGCACTCCCGACGATCCTGGCCGAGCTCAAGGGCACGCAGACCCAGTACACCTGGGTCATCACGGCGATGCTGCTCGCGTCCACCGCGAGCACGCCGCTGTGGGGCAAGCTCGCGGACCTCTTCGACAAGAAGATGCTGTTGCAGGTCAGCATCGTGTTGTTCGTCGTCGGCTCGGTGTTGTCCGGGCTGAGTCAGAACATGGAGCAGCTCATCGCGTTCCGGGTCGTCCAGGGCCTGGGCATGGGCGGTGTGCAGGCGCTCGGCCAGGTCGTGGTCGGCGCGTTGCTCAGCCCGCGTGAGCGCGGGAGGTACAGCGGCTACACCGGCATGGTGATCTCCGCGGGCACCGTCGGCGGTCCGCTGGTCGGCGGGTTCGTCGTCGACTGGCCCGGCTGGCGCTGGTGCTTCTTCGTCTGCGTGCCGTTGGCGTTGGTGGCGCTGGCCGTGCTGCACAAGACGCTGCACCTGCCCACCAAGAAGCAGCACGTGAAGATCGACTACCTCGGCGCCACGCTCATCACGGGCGGGGTGAGCCTCGTGCTGATGTGGGTGTCGTTCGCCGGCAAGAACTTCGACTGGATCAGCGGGGCGAGCGCCCTCTTCGTCGGTGGCGCGGTGCTGGCCATCGTCGGCGCCTACTTCGTCGAGCAGCGGGCCAGCTCTCCGGTCATCCCGCTGCACCTGTTCAAGAACCGGACCGTGGTGCTGGCGATGCTCGGTGGCATCGCGGTCGGCACGGCGATGTTCGGGGCCTCGGTGTTCATGGGGCAGTACTTCCAGATCGCGCGCGGGTTCTCGCCGACCAAGGCCGGGTTGCTGACCGTGCCGCTGGTGCTGGGGCTGAGCATCTCGTCGACGGTCAGCGGGCAGCTGATCGCCAAGAGCGGCAGGTGGAAGAGCTACCTGGTCTGGGGTGCGTTCTCGCTGGTCATCGGGCTGGCGTTGCTCGGCACGATCGACCACGGCACGAACCTGGTGCTGATGGGCGCCTACCTGGCGCTGGTGGGCGTCGGGGTCGGGCTGACCATGCAGAACCTGGTGCTGGCCGTGCAGAACGGCGTGGGGATGGCGGACCTCGGTGCGGCCAGCTCCACGGCCACGTTCCTGCGGTCGCTGGGCGGGACGGCCGGCGTCTCGGTGCTGGGCGCCGTGCTGGCGGCCCACGTGAGCACCAAGACGCTCGACCGCGGCTCCCTCTCCCCAGTGGTGCGGGACTCCTATGGCGACGCGATGGGTGAGCTGTTCCTGATCGCCGCCGGTCTCGCGGTGTTCACGGTGATCGCTGTGCTGTTGATCAAGGAACAGCCGTTGCGGGACTCCGTGGATGTCACCCCAACGGGTTCTGGTGCACAGACGGTCGCCACTGAGCTTGATTCACCTGTGGATACTGAACAGCGGATTGTGGACAACTCGACCTCCGCTGTGGACAAGCTGTTGGTCCTTTCGAGTGACGGCGATCAGGAGGTCGCGGCGCGTTCGGCTGCGCTGCGTTCCACACAGAACTCGTTGCCCTCGGGGTCGCGCATGGTGACCCAGCCGGTGCCGTCCGGCCTGCGCTGATCGTCGAAGATCGTCGCGCCGATGCCGACCAGGCGTTCCACCTCCTGGTCGCGGGTGCCGTCGGTCGGCTGCAGGTCGATGTGCAGGCGGTTCTTCAGCTCTTTGCCCTCGGGGACGTTGATGAAGAGGTAGTTGATGCCGCTCGGCAGCACGACCATGCACTCCGGGTCGCCGGGGTTGTCCTCGGGGTGCAGCGGCAGGTTGAGAACCTGGCCCCACCACGAGGCGATCTCGTAGGAGTCGCGGGCGTCGACGGTGACGTTGTGGATGATTGAGGTCATGGGGCTGATCTTCGCCTAGCCTGGGGGAACCGCCGCCCGATTTTCGGGAGAGGGCGCGTTCCATGAGGCTGTTGGTTCCAGCTGTGCTCATAGCCGGCCTGCTCGTACCGGGCGTGGCGGCTGCGGCACGCTGCACGTCGGTGGCGACGGACGCCGCGTTGGCAGAAGCGATCGCTCGACGCGGTGCGTGCGTTGTCGTGGAAGACGGCACGTATGCGCCGGTCACGGTCGGCGCGGACGGGGTGCACCTGAAAGCGCGCAAGCGTTTGGGTGCCGGGTTCGCCGCCGGGACCGTGATCGTCACGGGTTCGGGCGTCACCGTCGAGGGCTTCACGTTCACCGGCAGTGCGAACCTCCGGCTCGACAACACGGTCGGCGCGCGGATCACCCGCAGCCTGTTCCGGTCGTCGGCCGCGGAGTTCGTGCAGGTCCACGGGCAAAGAGGCGATCGCAACAGGGTCGACCACAACGAGATGGGCCCGAAGGCGCAACAGGGCCACATGGTGCAGATCGGCAAGAACCCGTTCACGCCGACGAACACCCTCGTCGACCACAACTACCTGCACGATCTCGCTTCCGGTGTGCAAGGGGGCGAGGCGCTGCGCGTCGGCGGGTTCGGGCCGCCCGGCGACTACTTCCACGCCGGTGCGGTGTTCGAGTACAACCTGCTGGTCCGGCTGTCCGGCGACGCCGAGATCCTGTCGCTGAAGAGCTCGGCGAACACCTTCCGCTTCAACACGGTCCGCGAGTCGGCCGGCGAGATCAACATCCGGGCAGGCCAGGCCAACGTGATCCACGGGAACTTCGTGTTCGCCGACGGGCTCAAGGCCGCGCACGGGATCCGGTTGAGCGAGGACGACCACGTCATCACCGACAACTACGTCGAGACGATCGAGGACGCCTTCCTGATGTTCGCGGGCGACGAGAAGCCGGGGAACCCGCCGCCAGGAGTGCCGCCGTCGGGTCCGTTCGTCGGGCACGCGCAGGTGCGCAAGGCGGTCGTCACCGGCAACTCGTTCGTCGCGACGGGTGGCCGCGGCGTCGACTTCGGTGGCGGGGTCAAGCCGCCGGAGGATCTGACGTTCGCGAACAACCTGGTCAGCGCTGCCGGTGGCCTCGGTGTCGGCAACGCGGCCACTGTCACGAGGCCTGTCTACGGTGGCAACGTGGTGTGGTCGCCGCAGCCGGGAGTGTCGGGGCCTGGGTTCGTGCTGGCGGATCCCGCGCTGGTGCGGGGCTCGCACGGGTTGCTGGAGCCGACCGAGGTCGCGTTGCGGGCCGGTGTGCGCGGGTACGGCAAGTACGACGTTCTCGGGCGCAACCGCTTGTCTCCGCCGGACGTTGGAGCGGTGGAGGCATCGAGCTGGTCACGGCCGGTGCGCAAGCCGTTGACGGTCAGTGATGTGGGCCCGTTCTCATAGTTGAGCGGAACACGCTCAACTTTTCTGACGTTGTGCGGGATGATGGTCCATGCTTGAGGCTGACCACGAGGTGGAGGAATGGACGCTTTCAACCCGACGACCAAGACGCAGCAGGCGGTTTCCGCGGCGGTGCAGGCCGCAACGCTCAACGGGAACCCGGACGTGGGTTCCGTGCACCTGCTCAGTGCACTGCTGGCGCAGACGGACGGGTTGACCGCCCCGTTGCTGTCGGCGGTGGGTGCCGACCCGGCGCAGGTGCGCAAGGAGCTGGAGCAGCTCTCCCGCTCGTTGCCCAGCGCCTCCGGCTCGACCGTGTCCGCCCCGCAACTCTCGCGCGACGCCGTGCGGGTGCTCGGCAAGGCACAGGAGCTCGCCACCGAGATGGGTGACGAGTACGTGTCCACCGAGCACCTGCTCGTCGGGCTGGCGCAGCACGGCGGCCAGGTGGCCGACCTGTTGCGCCGGCACGGTGCGACGCCCGACGCGCTGACCGAGGCCTTCACGAAGGTGCGCGGTTCGGCGAGGGTGACGTCGGCGGACCCGGAGGGCACCTACAAGGCGCTGGAGAAGTACGGCGTCGACCTGACCGAACGTGCGCGCAAGGGCGAGCTCGACCCGGTGATCGGCCGTGACGCCGAGATCCGCCGGGTCGTGCAGGTGTTGTCCCGGCGCACCAAGAACAACCCGGTGCTGATCGGCGAACCCGGCGTCGGCAAGACGGCGATCGTCGAGGGCCTGGCGCAGCGCGTGGTGGCAGGCGACGTGCCGGAGTCGTTGCGCGGCAAGAAGGTCGTGGCCCTGGATCTCGGCTCGATGGTCGCGGGCGCCAAGTACCGCGGTGAGTTCGAGGAGCGGCTCAAGGCCGTGCTGAAGGAGATCACCGACTCGGCCGGCCAGGTCATCACGTTCATCGACGAGCTGCACACGATCGTCGGTGCGGGCGCGACCGGCGAGTCGGCCATGGACGCCGGCAACATGATCAAGCCGATGCTGGCCCGCGGCGAGCTGCGCATGGTCGGCGCGACGACGCTGGACGAGTACCGCGAGCACATCGAGAAGGACGCCGCCCTGGAACGCCGCTTCCAGCAGGTCCTGGTCGGCGAGCCGTCGGTGGAGGACACCGTCGGCATCCTGCGCGGTCTCAAGGAGCGCTACGAGGTGCACCACGGCGTGCGCATCACCGACGCCGCTCTCGTTGCCGCGGCGACGTTGTCCGACCGCTACATCACCGCGCGCTTCCTGCCGGACAAGGCGATCGACCTCGTCGACGAGGCCGCGTCCCGGCTGCGCATGGAGATCGACTCCCGTCCGGTCGAGATCGACACCGTCGAACGTGCCGTGCGCCGGCTCGAGATCGAGGAAATGGCGCTGGCCAAGGAATCCGACCTCGCGTCGGTGGAACGGCTGCACGCCCTGCGCGCCGAGCTGGCGGAGAAGCGCGAGGAGCTGTCCGCCCTGACGGCCAGGTGGCAGAACGAGAAGGGCTCCATCGACCGAGTGCGGACGCTGAAGGAGCAGCTGGAGTCGTTGCGCGGCGAGTCCGAACGGGCCGAGCGCGACGGCGACCTCGGCCGCGCCGCCGAACTCCGCTACGGCCGGATTCCCGCGCTGGAAAAGGACCTTGAGGCGGCGTCCGAGTCCACTCAGGACGATGCCATGCTCAAGGAGGAGGTCGGCCCCGACGACGTCGCGGACGTCGTGGCGGCGTGGACAGGCATCCCGGCCGGACGCCTGCTGGAGGGCGAGACCGCCAAGCTGCTGCGGATGGAGGACGAACTCGCCCGCCGGGTCGTCGGCCAGGCCGAGGCCGTGCGGGTCGTGTCGGACGCCGTGCGCCGGACACGTGCCGGCGTCGCGGACCCGGACCGCCCGACGGGGTCGTTCCTGTTCCTCGGCCCCACCGGCGTCGGCAAGACCGAGCTGGCCAAGGCGCTGGCGGCGTTCCTGTTCGACGACGAGCGGGCGATGATCCGCATCGACATGAGCGAGTACTCCGAGAAGCACTCGGTGGCCCGCCTGGTCGGCGCGCCTCCCGGCTACGTCGGCTACGACCAGGGCGGCCAGCTGACCGAGTCGGTCCGCCGCCGCCCGTACTCGGTCGTGCTGCTCGACGAGGTCGAGAAGGCGCACCCGGACGTGTTCGACGTGCTGTTGCAGGTGCTCGACGACGGCCGCCTGACCGACGGCCAGGGCCGCACCGTCGACTTCCGCAACACGATCCTGGTGCTCACCTCGAACCTGGGCTCGCAGGCCATCACGAACCCGTCGATGACCGAGATGGAACGCAAGGACGCCGTGCTGTCGGTGGTGCAACGGCACTTCAAGCCGGAGTTCCTGAACCGGCTCGACGACGTCGTGGTGTTCCACGCGCTCGCCACCGAGGAACTGACGTCCATCGTGGACATCCAGATCACCCGCCTGGCGAACCGCCTGGCCGCCCGCCGGCTGACCCTGGACGTGACGGCGTCGGCACGGGACTGGCTGGCACTCAACGGTTTCGACCCGATCTACGGGGCCCGGCCGCTGCGGCGGCTGGTGCAGTCGGCGATCGGCGACCAGCTGGCGAAGGAGCTGCTGGCCGGTGAGGTGCGCGACGGCGACACGGTTCGGGTGGACGTGCTGGACGACAACTCGGGCCTGATCGTGGGCCGCAGCGCCTGAGCCAGGTGCGTTTCGAGGCGGCCCCGCCTGATCGGCGGGGCCGCTTCGTCGTACCGCGGTAACTCACCAATTCACCGGCAGCGAGACCAGCGCACGGACGTTGGTCTCCATCCGGTACGCCAACTCGGACTCGTCGACGGCCAGCTCCAGCCCCGGGAACCGTTTCAGCACCGAGGTCAGCGCGATCCGCAGCTCCAGCTTCGCGAGCTGCGCGCCCAGGCAGTAGTGCGGCCCGAAGCCCATCGCCAGCGGTGCCGCGTCGGCACGGCCGAGGTCCAGCCGGTCAGGATCCGGGAACACCGCAGGATCCCGGTTGGCCGAGGAGAGGATCGGCAGCACCGCGGCGCCCTTCTCCAGCTGCACGCCGTCCAGCTCGACCGCTTCGGTGGTGACCCGCGGGAGGGTCGCGGCCATCAGCCGGGAGTAGCGCAGCAGTTCCTCGACGGCCGAGCCGATCAACGCCGGGTCGTCGATCAGCCGGCGCATCTCCGCAGGGTGCCTCAGCAACGTCAGCAGGGAGTTGCTCAGCTGGTTGACCGTCGTGTCGTGGCCCGCGGCCAGCAGCATCTGCAGGTTCGCGAGCATCTCGGCCGACGTGAGGTGACCGCCTTCGTCGTGGGCCTCGACGAGGGCGGTGATCAGTTTGTCGTCGGGCCGGACTCGCTTCTCCTCCACCAGGTCGGCGAGGAAGCCCTGCATGTCGTTCTCGGCCTGGCGAAGCTCTTCCGGCGTGAGGACGGACGTCATGAGCACGCCGGTCCAGCGGCGGATGTCGGGAGCGTCGGAGTAGGGCGCTCCGAGCAGCTCGCAGATGACCATCGTGGGCAGCGGGGTGCAGAGACCGGCGACGAGGTCTGTTGGCTGGGCGTCCAGCAGTGCGTCGACGATCGCCTGGACGCGGGGTTCGAGGGTGGCGACCATGCGCGGGCTGAACGCGGAGGCCACGAGTTTGCGGGTGCGGGCGTGTTTGCGGCCCTCCATCGAGGTGAGGACCAGCGGGTTGGCCGCGGACGGGATCGTGACGGGGCCACCGGGGCGGGTGGCCTCCTCGCGACTGAAACGCGGATCGGTGAGGACCTGTCTGCAGGCGGCGTAGGACAACGCCAGCCAGATGTCGATCGGACCCATCTTCGCGAGCACGACGGGTCCCTCGGAGGCGAGGAGTTGCTGGGCCTCCGGCTCGTTGTCCAACGAGCGCGGCGTGGTGAACGGGAACGTGGCGGACATGTCCTGAACCACGTCGAATTGGCGCGCCCAGTTCACGACGCGTGGAAGTGATCTTCGTTCCGCGCGCCCGACCCACTACGCTTCAGCTGTGGACATACCGGCGTGGGTCTGGTTCACCGTCGCTGCGGTGGCGGGTGTGGCGGGGTTCGCCCTGCTGGCGACCGACCGTGCGCAACGAACCGCCCGAAATCGTGAACGGCGCCGTTGGGCTGCCCTGCGCGGCTGGCAGTTCGAGGAGACAGACCACGTGCTGCCGACGCGCTGGGAAGCCGGCGCGATCGCCTACTACGGCACCGGGCTCGCCCGGGACGTGGTCGCGGGCTCGACCTTCACCGCGGACGGGCGCCGGCAGGTCTACGTGCTCGACCACGAGACCGGTGGCAAGGTCAACTCGGTGCTGGTCGGCGTGCGCTGCCGCAGGGCGTTGACCGTGGTCATCGAACTCTGGCTGTCGACGGTCCCGTTCCAGCGCGACAACGACAAGATGCCGATGCCCGACCTGCTCGGCCCGGTCGGCTCGCGGTACGCGTTCGTCACGGACGTCCCGGCCGCCCGCAAGATCATCACACCGGACCTGATCGACGCCGCCGAGGAGATCGGTGGCGACGTCACGGTCGTCTGGATGGAGAACGACTGGGTGCTGGCCGCCGCGCCGCCGAACTCGTCGCCCGCCCGCCTGGAGCGGCTGCTGCGCGACGTCGGTGAGCTCGCGGACGTCATCGACCCGTTCGACCCGGATCCCTCCGAGCGCGAGGAACCGGTGGCGGAGGACGACGAGGGCGGCGAGGTCTACCGGCCGTCGTTCGGCCGCAAGCAGCCGTAACTCATGTGACGGTGGGTGAGCGACGGTCATACGTACCGTCCGTCGTTCCACCCCAACCAGCACTATTCCAAATCGTCACCAAAGTGGTGTGACCTACATCACACTTCACTCTGTGTAAAACATCCGGGCCCGATTCAGATACTCCGTGCGTAAGTCGTCGTGTCCCCAACCCCCCGGAGGGAAGCACGATGTACGGAGGAAAGTTGGTTCCGCCCGTCGCCGCAGCCGGCACGGCGTCCGTCGTGACGCTGGCCAACACGGGTGCGTCGGTCGGATGGTTGCTGTTCGGCGGAGTCGCTCTGGTCGTTTCGGGCCTCGCGCTGCGTCTTGTCGTACTTCGCCGCCCGGCGAAACACGACGTGTGATCATCGGCGGCCTTCGACCCCGGCGATTTTCCGACTACCGTTCGGTGGCATGCCAACCGCACTGGTGACCGGATCGACCGTCGGGATCGGGGCCGCCTTCGCCCGCAGGCTCGCGGCTGAGGGATACGACCTCGTGCTGGTCGCGCGCACCGCGTCCGCACTCGAGGAGCTCGCGCAGAAGTTGCGCGACCGTCACGGCGTCCAGGTCGACGTCCTGCCGGCTGATCTCAGCGACAAGACCGACCGCGCAAAGGTCGAGACACGGCTGGCGGAGTCGCCGGTCGACCTCCTCGTGAACAACGCCGGTTTCGCCAACACCGGCGAGTTCTTCGCGGCCGACATCGAGAAGCTGCAGGCCCAGCTGGACGTCAACGTCGCCACGGTGCTGCGCCTGTCCAGGGCCGCGATCCCGCCGATGATCGCCCGCGGCAAGGGCGACGTGATCAACGTGTCCAGCGTGGCGAGCTTCCTGCCCGGCCGCGGCACCAGCTACAGCGCCGACAAGGCGTGGGTGACGACGTTCTCCGAGGGCATGAACCTCGCGGCCGAGGGTTCCGGCGTGCGGATCATGGCGCTGTGCCCCGGTTTCGTGCGGACCGAGTTCCACAAGCGGGCCAACATCGACATGTCCAAGACGCCGAGCTGGCTCTACGTGGACGCCGACCGGCTGGTGCACGAATCCCTGCGTGACCTGCGCCGCGGCAAGCCGCTGTCGATCCCCGGCGTGCAGTACAAGGCCATCGTGACCATCTCGCGACTGCTCCCGCGCGCCCTCGTGCGCAAGATGGCGTCGCGCTTCGCCGGCGGCCGCGGCCGAACCTGAGCGGAACCATTCGGCCGAACGGCGCGTCGGAGCACTCGTGAGCGAACAGTTCCATGTCGAACCGAACGAGCTGCGCGGGTACAGCGAGCTGCTGGACCGCAACGCCCAGCACTTCCTGACCATCAAGGACCACGCGATCTCCAAGGGCGGTGACACCAGCGGGTTCACCGGCCTGCTGACGTTGCTGCACCCCGTCGTGACCGGTGTCGCGAACCTGTACGGGGAGACGTTGGACTTCGCGAACAAGATGATGCTCAAGGACTCCGACGCGCTGAAGAAGACAGCCGACACTTACGACAAGGTCGACCTTCACGGCGTTCAGCTGATGAAGCAGGCCGGGGGTGGCCGATGACCACGGCATACGCAGACGTCCAGGACCCTTCGGCCGCGCTCAACGCCGCCGCGGAGGACCGCCCTGGCCGGCAGTCCACCAAGGAGCTGATGGAAGCTGCCGGGTGGAAGCTGCAGGGCGTCAACTGGATCTACGAGAAGGTCACCGGCGAGAACCTGATCGAGGCGCTGATCACCCCGCTGGTCGGTGACTTCGAGAAGATCGACGCCAACGCCAACGCGTGGGACCAGGTCGCCAAGGCCCTGGACTCCGTGCGGCACAACGTCGGCGAGGGCGTCGGCCAGCTCAACCCGCACTGGAACGGCGGCGCCGCGCAGGCGTTCGAGCGTCGCATGGACACCATGTGGGTCATCGCGATCGAGGCGGACTCCCAGGTCGCCCGGATCATCGGCAACAAGTTCCAGTCCATGGCGTCGGCGTGCCGTTCGGCCACGAAGATCGCCCTGTTCCTGCTCGACAAGCTCTGCACGATGCTGCTCGAGGCCGCGATGACCGCGGTGATCCCGGTCGTCGGCTGGGGCCGCGCGGTGTGGATGGTCTACGACGCCATCCAGATCGTCGACGCGATCCGCAAGATCATCCAGTCGATCATGACGCTGATCGAGGGCGTCAAGGGCATGGTCGACGGCATCGTGGCGATGGGCACGGCGCTGATGAAGCTCAAGGACGTCAGGGACGTGAACGACTTCCTCGACGTGGTCGACGGCGTGCAGGACGGCAAGCAGAAGTTCGACAACGGCAAGGCCGCCGCGAAGTCCGGTGCGATCGGTGTCGGTCTGGGTGCCTACAGTCTCGGCAAGGCCGGTTCCGCGGCCTCCGGTCGTTCCAGCTCGGGCTCGGGTGGCTCCCCTGCTCCCGCTCCCGCGCCGGCTCCGGCTCCCAGTGGTGGTGGTCAGCAATGACGTTCCCGTACGACCAGGCGCGGCTGCAGGCGTTGTTCGACAACGTGGAAGCCAAGATCGACGACCTCGGGAAGGTCGCGACGGAGGCGTCGCAGGTGCAGCGCCGGTCGCGGGGACTCTCCGAGCAGGACCTCGCCGAGATCGAACGGTTCGCGAAGTCGCCGGGCGCGCCGAAGGAGCTCAAGGACCTCCAGCAGCGCGTCGACGCCGGCGAGATGTCGTGGGCCGACGTCGCCTCTGGCCGTGCGGTGCACGACGAGGGTGTGCAGAAGGCACTCGCCGTCGGTGTGCCCGACCTCCAGCGCGCCTACAACGCGATCGAAGAGGGCCAGGACATCGACGACATCATCGCCTCGGGCAACCCGGCCGCTCAGCAGCCGCCGCCCCGTTCGCGCCGTGATGACGACGACGAGGACGACGGCCCGAGCCACTTCCGCAAGGACGCCTGGTAGTCAGGCCGGCCAGGTGCCGCTGCCGCTCAGGTGGCTGGTCCCGGTGCCGCGAACGACGTCGAAGGCGACCGCGCAGGCGGTCGCCAGCGAGCGCACCGGCTCGGTCACCTGAGGGTTGATCTGGACGTGGTCCCGGCGGACGCGCCTGCCGCCCCGCTTGGCGCGTGCGCCGGTCTCGATCCGCCCGATGTCGCTGAAGAAGCAGAGCTGCTGACCGTTCGCGTCGTGCAGTGACTGCTGCCAGGCGCTGTGCGTCTTGATCGTCCCGATCAACTGCCCCTGCGGCGTGCTCACCCGCACGTGCGGGCGTCGTCCGAACTGCTTGCCGATGTGCATGATCGGCTGGCCGTGCGGTGTCACGACGTCGAGGTCGAACGTCGTCCAGCCGGAGAACCCGGTGTGCCGCAGCGGTCGCTGCAGGCCCGGCCCGCTGCGCTCGCTGACCACCATGACCGGCGTGTCGTGTTCGTCGAACACCTCCACCCGGTAGTGCGGCCGGAACAACAGGCTCATGGACGTCCACGGCTGTTCCACGTAGAGGATGCTCACGGTGATGCAGGGTACGAGGCACTGACGGCCCGTGTGTGCGAAGCTAGCGACCCGTGCGAACTGAAGTGGTCTTGGACGCGAACGCTAAGTCGGAACTCGCTCGTCTCGTGAGCGAATTGGCCGTGGTGCACGGCAAGGTAACTCTCTCCAGCGGCAAGGAAGCCGACTACTACGTCGACCTGCGGCGGGCGACGCTGCACCACGCGGCGGCTCCCCTGATCGGCAAGCTGCTGCGGCAGCTCACCAGCGACTGGGATTTCGTCGCTGTCGGCGGTCTCACACTCGGTGCGGATCCCGTTGCCTACGCGATGATGCACTCCGCCGCGATCGACGGTGACGTGCTCGACGCGTTCGTGGTGCGCAAGGCGAGCAAGGCGCACGGCATGCAGCGGCAGATCGAGGGCATCGACGTGCGCGGCCAGCGTGTTCTTGCTGTTGAGGACACCTCCACCACGGGCGGTTCGGTGCTCACGGCCGTCACCGCGCTGCGCGAGCACGGTGCTGACGTCATCGGTGTCGCCACCGTCGTCGACCGCGGCACGGGCGCCAAGGAGGCCATCGAGGCCGAGGGTCTGCAGTACCGGTACCTGCTCGACCTGAACGACCTCGGCCTGGCCTGAGGTTTTATCGAGAGCGCTTCGAGCCACCCCGTCTTAGTCTGGAAGGCGGGGTGGTGCGAATGGCCAGGTTCTTCGCCGAAGCGGTCATGATGCTGCACTTCGCCGTGCTGGCGTTCCTGCTCGTGGGCGGGTTCATCGCATGGCGGTGGCGTGGCGTGATTTACGCGCATCTGACGATCGGTGCGTGGGCGATCCTCAGTCTGTTGGTACCGGTGACGTGCCCGCTCACGACCGCGGAGGAGTTCTTCCGCGCTGAGGCGGGGATGCCGTCGCTCGGGACCGGGTTCATCGACCACTACATCGACGGCGTCTGGTACCCGGAGAGCGCGTCGACGCTGGTCCAGCTGGTGCTGGGGTCGATCGTGATCGTCTCGTGGATCGGGTTCTACGCTGGCGCACGTGCTGCTCGAAGGCTTTCACACGGTTAAGCACGCCCTGCGCTTCGGCGCGGAGGTGCGCCCGTTGCTCACCACGAACCTGGCCGACGCGGTCAAGCTCGCCGAGTCGCACGCGCCGGACCTGGTCGAGGCCTTCTCGCGGGCCACCGAGGTCGACCGGGCCACCTTCGTGCACAGGGTCGGCCGCACGCATCCGACTGGCGTCGCTGGGTTCGCGGACCGGCCGGAGCTGCCGTTCGACCGCGGTGCTCCGATCGTCCTGCTCGACAACCCGCGCAACCTCGGCAACTTCGGTGCCGCCATCCGGGTGGCGGCGGGTCTCGACGCGGGCGGGGTGATCTCCACCGGTGACGTCGATCCCTGGCACCCCAACGTGCTCAGGGGATCGGCCGGCCTGCACTTCGCGTTGCCGGTCGGCAAAGCCACGAGCCTCGACTTCGCGGGCGAGCTGATCGCGTTCGACGCGGACGGCGATCTGCTGAAGGGCGCGATCCCGGACAACGCCGTGCTGGCGTTCGGTTCGGAGCGTCACGGGCTGTCGGAGGAGGTCCGCGCGAAGGCCACCAGGATCGTCCGGCTGCCCATGCGGGACCAGGTCAGCAGTTACAACCTGACGACTTCTGTGGCGATGGGTCTCTACCACTGGGTGATTCATCGAGCTTCTTGACCGGTCAAGCACTCACGATGAGCAAGTGGTGATCGCGAAACTGCTGGCGGCACGCGCGGGTGTCGCGGAGCGCGCGGTGTACTCCAGGCACCTTCGGCGGGTCTGGGGTGTGCCGGGCACGCTCCTCGGAGCACGGGCGTGGCCCCCGCTCTTCCGGGACAAGCTGCACTCCAGCTTCAACTACTGGTGGCAGGCGCACCTGCTCGACTGCATGATCGACGGTTACCTGCGCTCGCCCAACGAGCTGCGCAAGACCGCGATCACCAAGGTCGTGCGGGGCATCCGGGTGCGCAACGTCCTCGGCTGGACCAACGACTTCTACGACGACATCGCGTGGCTCGGCCTCGCGCTGCAACGCGCGCAGCACGAGGTCGGTGTCGCGAAACCCAAGGCGCTCACCGCCATCGCCGAACGGCTGCGGGACGGCTGGACCGACCATGCCGGCGGTGGCATCTGGTGGAAGCGCAAGGACGACTTCAAGAACGTGCCGGCGAACGGCCCGGCCGCGATCTTCCTGGCCCGCCAGAACGAACGCGCTGACCTCGCCCGCGCCCGGTCCATCGTGGACTGGGTCGAGGACAACCTGGTCGACCCCGGCAACGGCCTCGCGTGGGACGGACTGCACGTCCACCCCAACGGTGACATCCGCGAGTACGAGAAGAACATCTACACGTACTGCCAAGGAGTTCTGATCGGTGCGTGTGTCGAACTGGCCCAGCACGGGCAGCAGGACAAGTGGCTCGACAAGGCCGCCCGCACGATCACCGCGGTGCACGACGACCTGGCCACGAACGGCGTCATCAGGGGCCAGGGCGGTGGTGACGGCGGCCTGTTCGCGGGCATCCTCACCCGCTATCTCGCCCAGGCCGCGCTGATCATCCCGGACCTCGACCCCGACCGGCACGAGACCGCGGACCTGGCCAGGGAACTCGTGGTCCAGTCGGCGGAAGCGGCCTGGCTCAACCGCGTGATGGCGGTGAGCGGCCCGTTGTTCGGTCCGGAGTGGACGGTCCCGGCGGACGAGCGCGAGGGACGCGACCTGTCCGTCCAGCTCGGCGGCTGGATGTGCCTGGAGTCCGCGGCCCTGCTCGAACGGCACGGCTTGAACGTGGCTACTGCTTGAGGTAGCTCAGCAAGGTCTTGGCGTCCTCGCGGAACTGCTCCGGCGAGTCGTCGAGCACGAACTCCAGCAACGCGTTGCGCTCGATGCCGTCGCGCGCGAGCTCGGTCAGCACCGGCTTCCACATGTCGCGGCGCGCGGCGAGCGGCAGCCGTTCGGTGAAACCACCGGGACCCCACGAGAAGACGTGTGCCGTCACCGGTTCCAGCGTCCGCACCTCGTGCACGGCGGAGAACACGTCCTGCCCTCCGCGCGGCTGCCAGTACGACACCACGCCGTCGACCTCGTCGAGCAGTTGAACCGTCGAGTCCAAGGTGTCCGTCAGGGTGTTCCGGTGGTACTCCAGTGCGATCTTGGTGCCCATCGCGTCGGCGTGCTCCACGGCGTGCTGCAGAGCTTCGATCACCGGTGCGCGGTCAGGACATTCGGCCGACCCGGCGGTGCCCGCCCAGACCCGCACGAACGGCGCGTCCAGCTCGGCCGCGGTCTCCAGGATCGCCGCCAGGTCGCCGCGATCGGACACACCCGCGCGGTAGTACGACCCGTACGCCGCCACCTTCAGGCCGGTGTCCAACGCCCGCCGTGCCGCCGCGAAGTCGCCGGGCGGCACGTGCACGTCGCCGCCCCACTCCACGGCCTGCAGTCCGCACTCCGTTGTCAGCTCACCGATCTCCTCGACCGTGAGCTGCCGGAACGTCACCGAGACGAGGCCGGGGATCAGCATCCGCAGGACTGCCGGTGCATCAGCGAGGGAGAGAGCCGGATGGTCTCCGGCGGCCGCTCCGGGTCGGCGATCCGGGACAGCAGCAGCTTCACCGCGGTCCTGCCGATCTCCTCGACCGGCTGGGCCAGCGTGGTCAGCGGCGGTTCGATCAACGTCGCCCACTCGACCTCGTCGTACGCGACGACGGCCAGATCGGTGCCGAGTTTCAGGCCGCGGGCACGTGCCTCGTGCAGCATGCCGACCGTGACGAGGTGGTCAGCGGCCACGACCGCGGTCGCCGGGTCGTCCTGGTCGAGCAGCGGCGCGAGCCAGCCGCTCTGCGACACCAGCGCCTCGTCCCACTTCAGGCCCGCTCGGCCGAGGCCGAGCCGGTAGCCGAGGATGCGTTCCTCGGTGGTCG
>NZ_JBSGXZ010000074.1:0-21097 GCF_053610285.1 Lentzea sp. NPDC054927 | reverse complement strand
GCGAGTGCTGAGGCACGACTCGTGACGGGGACCCGCCCGGAGCGCTGTTTCAAGACTTAAGGACGCCTCGGCTTCGCCATCGGGTCGGCTCGCCTGCGGCTTCGCGTTAGAACTGCACGAGCATCTTGCCGGTGTTCTCTCCGCGCAGCATGCCCAGGAAGGCTGCTGGGGCCTGGCGGGCGCCGCCTTCGATCACGGTTTCGCTGTACTTGAGGTCGCCGGAGGCGATCCAGGCGGCCATTTCGGTGATGAACTGCTGCTGCAGGGCCTTGTGGTCGCCTACGAGCATGCCGCGCAGGGTCAGGCGCTTGGCGAGGATCTGAATCATGTTGCTGGGGCCGGTGGGCTTCTTGTCGGCGTTGTACTGGGAGATGGCGCCGCACATGGTGATTCGGCCGTTGATGTTCAGGGACTCGATGGCTGCCTCGAGGTGCTCGCCGCCGACGTTGTCGAAGTAGACGTCGATGCCGTTGGGGGCGGCTGCGGCGAGCTGTTCGGCTACCGGGCCTTCCTTGTAGTTGAAGGCGGCGTCGAAGCCGAGTTCTTCGGTCAGGTACTTGACCTTGTCGGCTGAGCCTGCGGAGCCGATTACGCGGGAGGCGCCCTTGAGGCGGGCGATTTGGCCTACCAGCTGGCCCACGGCGCCTGCTGCGCCGGAGACGAAGACGGTGTCGCCTTCCTTGAATTCGGCGGTGGCCAGGAGGCCTGCGTAGGCGGTGAGGCCGGGCATGCCGAGGACGCCGAGGTAGGCGGAGAGGGGGGCGACGTTGGGGTCGACCTTCACCGAGTGGGCGGCGGGGACTAGGGCGTATTCGCGCCAGCCCAGGCCGTGGAGGACGTTGTCGCCGACGGCGAGGGTGTCGACACCTGCACCCACGGCCACGATTTCGCCGACGGCGCCGCCGTCGAGGGGCTGGCCCACCTGGAAGGGCGGGACGTAGGACTTCACGTCGTTCATGCGGCCGCGCATGTACGGGTCGACGCTCATGACCACGTTGCGCACCAGGATTTGGCCTTCGCCTGGCGTGGGGACTTCGACCTCGACGATCTCGAAGTTGTCCTCGGTCGGCCAGCCGGTGGGGCGGGACGCGAGCCGGACCTCGAGGGCGGTGCTGGTCATGGTCGAACCATCTCCATCCAAAGTTGTTGCGGATCAGTTATCCGGTTCAACAGCCTGTCTGGGGAGACTGTTCCGGAATGTGAGCTAGACCGCAGGGAGAAGGGTGACGACGTCTCGGTAGGCGAAGCCGAGTTTGCGGTACAGGGCGATGGCTGGCGCGTTGTAGTTCTCCACGAAGAGGGCGCATGTGCCGTAGAGGGACAACAGGGACGACGTTACGAACTGGCACACGCGTTGGCCTAAGCCTTGGCCTGCGTGTGAGGGGTGTACTGCCACGCCCATCATGAAACCTACGTCGACGGACGACCACGCCTCGGCAGCCGTTGCCACCAGTTCGTTGTCCATGCGGACGCCTGCCCAGCGGCGCACGCCTGTTTCGCCTGGCCAGGCCCATGAGTTGGGGTTGGCCGTGCGCAGTAACGGCGGTACGTCGTCCAGGCAGGACAGCCATGACACGTCGTCGGGCAGGTCTAACGAACCCGATCTGTCCATCCACCCGAACGGCTTGTCCTCGACCCACGGTGTGGGCATTAGTGAGGAGACCTCGGCGGCTAGCGGCCGTTCTAGCAGCGGGCGTAAGGAGACGCCACGGCCGTGTGCGGCTAACAGTGAGGCCACGCCTTCTGCTGGGCCGGAGAGGACCAGGCGGCGGCGCCTGGTCAGCTCTGGCGCGTAGACGGCTACGGCGCCTCGGTGTTCCCATGCGGCACCGTCGGCCGACAACGCCTGGGACGCCCACCTGACCAGAGGGTCGGAGCAGGCGTCCTGCACGTCGGCCGTGGTGCGTAACCGGCGCACTCAGTCCTTCTGCTTGCGGCGCAACAGGGTTCGCTTGGCCAGCGAGTCCTCCAGCGCTTGGTACGCCAGGTCCATCGCGTGGTTGTACTCGCCCTGGGGGCGGGGTGGGACGGACTCGTCCGGGGCCGGGAAGGTGACCATTTGCAGCCAGCGTTCGTTCCACAGCTGCTCGACGGCCTGTTCCCAGTGCAGCGCGGCGCCCATCCGCACGACCCGTTCGCGGTCTCGCACTTCGGCGATCCGCTGCTGGGTCGACGCGATCCGCTCGGCGAGCTCGGTGCACCGCACCTCGTCCAGCTTGCGCTGGCGGGCCGCGGCGTCCGTGGCGATGGCGATGATCTCCTTGTAGCGCTCGACCGCTGAAAGGTTCTCAGTCGGGGCGGGCACCTCGATCACCTCCTCGCTCTGGCGCTGCGCGGGCACCGGCTCGAACATCGTCGTCATCATCGGGTTCATGGAGCTTCTCCAGTGTCGAACGGGATGATCACTTGCGGTCGCGAGTGCTCGAACCTGTCGAAGAACAGGCCGCGGCGGGGCCTTGGTGACCACGCCATCACCTGCTCGGGTCCGAGCGAGAGCAGTTCCTTGCCCTGGACGTCGAACGCCACCCAGGCGCCGATGTCGTCGTAGACGCCGGGTGGGAGGCTCGCCTTCAGCCTCTGCACGCCGCGCCACCAGCCCAGCACGTGCGTGCGGTTCTCCGGGCCGTGCTTCAGGACCGTCCGCAGACTGTCCACGCCGGACGTCCGCGTTGTCGGATCCTTCTGCTCCAGCAACGTCTGTGCGGCGTCCACGCCGTACAGGACCAGGTAGTGCGGTGACGGCGGGGCGTCGGCAGTGCCCGTGTTCAGCGACTGCAGGCGGGCCGCGGTGCGGTCCAGCAGCTCGCGGATGCCGTCGATGCCGATCACCGAAGCATCATGACCGTCGGCGCTCAGGCGTTTTGCCAGATGCAACGCCGCGGGCATCGCCTCGTCGACCAGGCAGGCGAGCGTGAACGCCGCCTCGTGCGGCTCGTGCTGCCTGCCCAGCGACGCGGCCGCTCCGCCGAGCACCGCGGCCGCGTCCTGGACCACGGAGCCGATCACCGCGATGTTGCGGCCCGGGGTCCGGGCGAAACGCACACGCGCCGCGCTGCCCGCGACGTCGATGACCTGTCCAAGAAGCACGGTAGGCGATGCGTCGCCCGGCCGCAGGTCGAGGAAGTCCGGCAGGGCGTCCAGGAACGGGACCTTGCTGCCGTCGAACAGGCCGGGTGCCCTGCCGGGGTCGCGCTTCCACAGCGTGCGCTGCAGGAAGTCCATGGTGTCCTTGGACGTCGAGTCCGGGATGCGGCAGATCTCGTTGCCCGGCTTCACACCCGACTCGTGGTTGATCACCGCGTGCCAGCGCGGCAGCTCCACCGCGGCGTCGTTCGCGGGCTCTGCCAGCACCCGGCGCGCCTTGGGCAGCGCGATCCGGACGGTGAACTGCTCGAAGATCGCCGACTTGCCCCAGAACCCCTCGATGCCCGAGACGTCCTGCGACGACAGCACGAGGTGGATGCCCTGCGAACGACCGCGCCGGGCGACGTCCTCCAGCAGTTGCGTGGCGGCGGCCGTGACCTGGTCGCGTTCGCCGAACAGGTACTGGAACTCGTCGATCACCGCGACGATCCGCGGCCACCTGCCGGAGGGATCCTCGGCGCGCAGATGCTCGAGCTTGGTGACCTCGTGCTGCTTGGCCGCGTCCGCCCGCCGGCGCATCTCGTCGGACAGGAACCGCAGCAGCGCCACGCCGAACTCGCGGTCGGTGTTGACGTTCACGCCGACCAGGCGCGCGTGCGGCAGCCACGACGGGTCCTTGCGGCCCGGCGCGAACTGCGCGAACGACACGCCTTCCTTGAAGTCCAGCAGGTACAGCTCCAGTTCGGACGGCGAGTACCGCGCGCACAACGAACCGAGCATCGCGTACAGGAAGTTAGTCTTGCCCGAACCCGAAGGCCCGCCGATCAACGCGTGCGGCGAGGTGTCGCCGAGTTGCACGCAGACCGGCTCACCGTCGTCGAACCCCACGGGCGCAACGACTCCGGCCGCCGACGTCTCCGTCCACATGTGTTCGGGCAGGAGATCGCCGAACGTGCTCATGCGCGAACGCCGCTCCTCGCGCTTCTCCGCGATGGCGGCACAGGCGCGCGGCACGAGCGTGCGCGGAAGAGGGGGATCCAGCGTCACCGTCACGTGCTTGCCGGTCATCGTGCACGACGCGGTGCCGTCACCGCGGAACGCGACGGTCTCCACCGGCGAGTTGATCGTGATCGGGATGTCCACGATGAACAGCTGCACGCCGCACGCCAAACCGTTGCGCGCCACGCGTTGCAGCTGCTGCTGGTGTTCTTCCTTCAACGCCTTGCGGTTGCCGAACAGCACGGCGATCCGCCACGGCTCGGTGCGCCGGCCCTCCCCGCTGACCGCGCGCACGGTCAGGTGCCCGTCGACCAGGACCTTGGTGTGCACCTGGCGGATGTGCTCGGACAGCTCGTCGAGCAGCTCGTGCAACCGCGCTGGGTCGTGCACGGTCAGCAAACCGGCGCGCGTCAACGGGTAGAGCCCCGGCAACGATCCGGTCAGCTGCCCGACGTCCCACACGTGCACGTGCACGAGGCCCGGCTGGAAGTGCGAGAGCACCCGCAGCAACAGGTTCTCCACCAGCGTGTCCGCGTGCTGGCGACCGTCCGAAGTGGACGAGATGTGCAGGTGTGCCTGGTCCAGCAGCGGCACGGCGACGGGGAACGGCGCGGCCTCCGGTGCGGACGTCACCACGCCGGTGCCGATCCGCCACAGCTCCGGCACGCCAGAACTGCCGTCGTGCGTGCCCGGTGTGCCGAGCCACGACTCGTGCGGCCACGACGCAGGGCCGGCGGCGACCGAGTTCACCAAAGCGGTGAGCTGGTCCGGGCCCGAGGTCGTCCACTCGTGGTACGACTGCTGCCAGTCGTGCTTGATCTGGGCGAGCCGCTCGGTGAACTCGGCCATCGAGAGCGGCGCCTGACGGGGATTGCGCAGGCGCTTCTCGTCGACCGTCAGGAACGGTGTCGCGTTCTTCAGCGCCACGTCCTGGAGCGCCTTGTCGACGCCCATGCCGCGCACGGTGAACTCGAACATGTCCTTGGCGTGCTCGATGGCGAGCGCCCGGTGTTCGCGCGCCACGGCTCCCAGCGCGGCCGAGACGGCGCGCTGGAAGTCCGCGAAGGCGTCCTCGACCCTTCGCCGCCGGTCGTCCCGCCTGCTCATCACATCTCCACGGTGAGTCGTTGGATGCGCTCTAGGGTTCCCACCATCAGCTCCAGCTGATCAGGGAATCTTTCCTTCGCACGCACGAACTCCGGTGGAAGCAGCGACTCGTGGTGGTTCTCACTCGACTCGGCGAGGATCGCCACGGCCTCGTCGAGGCCGTCCTGCGCGGATCGCACACTGCGGTACGACTCGCGCAGGATCTCGCTCGCCTGCTCGAGCGCGGCACGAACCTCGGCGATGGATGCCATCAAAGCCTGCTGTTGATGCCCTCGGCGCCGGAAATGCCCGCCCCGAGGTAGTTCTGCAGTTCGCTCACGCCGGACACGACCTGGGCGAACTGGGCGTTCGTCGTCTCGACGTCCGCCTGCACAGAGCCCTGCGTGACAGATGTCAGCAGTTGCTGCGCGTCCTCGGCGAGCTCAGCCGCCTGTTGGAGGGCCGACTGGCTTTGGCTCGCCTTGTCGATCGCCTGGGCAATTGCGGCACGGACCTCTTCGATGCTGGCCATGTCGGCTCCCGAACCCTCCCGGAACAGGGTGGTCGTACAACCACCCTCAGTAGAGATTGTGGCGTGATTTTCACAGTTGAGAGCGAAGATCGGCTAACCGGGTGGATGCCTGAATCCACTCGAACGGGCCTTGCTTTAATGATCAGTTAGGCGCGGCGCTGGCCCCTTGACTCAGCGTGTAGTGACACTCACAAAGTCCCCTACAGCCTGTTGTGCAGACCTACCGACCGGCCGGGTGAATCAAGACGGCCTCACGGGTGAGTTGTCACGCAAAGTGCCTGCACCGAACGGGTCATCTCCGGCCCACGCCTCCACCAGAACGCGCTCCGCGCCCGGAACCAGTGCGCAGATGACGTCGGGCTCGTCGAGCACGGTCCACGCGGTAGGGGGTTCGCACGCCACGCGCGGCACCAGGATCCCGTCGCCCAGCCCGCGGACGAACGTGCGCACCGCCCGTGCGAGGGCCGCTGCGACGTTGTGAGTGGCCTTCTCCGGGCTCGGCACCGTGATGACGACGGCCCAGCAGCCGGGCTCCTCGTCGGAGCAGTCACGGGCGTCCAGGACCTGCGCACCGGGGCCGCTGGTGAGCGCATCGCACGCGGCACGCGCCTGGTGCTCGTCCGCCGCCTCGACCACGACGGTGATGAGCAGCACGAGGTCATCCACAACCGAAATGGTGTCAGACGACCCGGCGCACGAACTCCAGCACCCGAGTGACGGCATCTGCGTCGGTCAGCAGCCCGTCCGCGATGTGCTCCTCGAACGCGGACCCGCGAATCCGGTCGGTGCCCGCCCGCGTGTCCGAAATGGGCACGATCTCGTCGTCCGACCCGTGCAGCCACAACGTCGGCAACGTGCCGAGCTCCGGTCCGAAGTTGACCTCGTCCATGAGGTCGGCCAGCTCGTCGGACGCGCCGTCCCAGATGCCGAGCACCGGCGACACCAGGACCAGCGCGGCGAGCCCCGAATGCGTTTGCGCATAACGGACCGCGGCGGGCGCGCCGGTGAAGTGTCCAATCAGGACGACCGGCAGTTCCGCGTCCTTCACCGCTGCTTCGATGTTCTCCGTCACCACGACCGGAACGGCGGCGGTGCGCAGCGAGACGGCGATGCGCTCGCCGTGCGGCAGCACGGCGAGCCATCCAGGTGCGTGCATCTACGAAGCGTAGAAGGCGCTGATCTCGATCCGGCCACCGGAACACACAGGTCCGAGCGTCCACGGCACGGTCAGCGGCACCGTCTCGTCCGGCGGGATGGCCGCGGCCTTCGACGGTTCCGGCTGACACGGGCCCTCGACGGGTTCACTGCCCGCGGGCACGACGCCCCAGTGCAGGTTCGCCGACGCCTTGCCACCCGGCGCGAGCGTCATGGCAGCGGGAGCGGGATCGGCTTTGCGCTCCAGTTTGGTCGGCACCGCACCGGAAGCGTTCTCCAGCTGGAAACCGCTGTAGCCGTTCAACGTGCACGGCATGGTGCCGGAGTTCGTGACGACGAACTTGCCGTACCGGTTGCCCGCGCCGGCGTCGGTCGGGTCGACCTGACCCTTCAGCACGGACGAGTCGCAGCGCTTCACGGCAGGCACGGCCGCCCCCGAGTTGCCGGCGGGCGCGGAAGTGGGGGTCGACGACGGGGTCGACGGAGCGGTCGGCAGCGTTGGGCTGCCGTTGTCCGAGGTTCTGTCGCCGCAGGCCGCCACGCCAGCAAGCACCAGCAGTCCGCAAGCGATCAACCGTCGAGTCATGGGTGCACCTCCTACCAGTGAGGATGTGCCCAAATATCAACTCGCCCACACAACGTGCCGGAAATTCACCGGATCTGGTGGACGTCCCAACCGTCGGGCAGCTCGGACATGCCCTTCACGGCCGCGGTCCAGATGTACGTCCAGGCGATCCGGCCGTCCGGCAGCACGACGCGCACCCGGCGGTAGTCCTCGCCCTCGTACTCGTCGAGCAGTGGCAGCGACTGCTCCGGCGACTTCAGCCGCAGCACGAAGCCGGGCACGCCGAGGCCTGCGCCGGGACGCAGTGCGGGGTAGCCCTGGCCCGTGTCGAACAGCGTGCCGGGCAGGTGGGTCTCCTCGGACTCCACGACGTGCGGTTCCATCAGCTGCCAAGCGCTTGCGCCGGGCTGGAGCGTGCCGTAGACGAACAACAGCTCCGGCCAGTCGTCGGCGGACGGGTCGCCGACGATCTCGGTCACGTCCAGTCCGTCCGTCATGGCGGCCCTCTCGCCGAGCGTGAGGGCGCGTCGCTGCGAGACGTCCTCGCAACGGACCATACGGCCGTTGAACAGCACGGGCATCCGCTTCTTGGAGCCTGCGGTGTAGGCCAGCACGCTGTCGATGACGCCGCCGTTGTAGAGCACCACACGGCCCGTGTGCAGGCGTACGAGGCGGTAGCGAAGTCCGCGGCCCTCACACCGGTCGAGCACGCGTAGTTGTTCGGGCGTGGCGAACCAGACGGAGTGCTCCTCGACGTGGCCGGGTTCGGCCGCCAGGGTCGCGGGGCGCTGGCCGTCGCGGGCGCGCATGCCGGCGGCCCAGACAGCAGAAAAGCCCTCACAGCGTGCGCGCAGCACGACCGCGGGGCCTTCGAGTCCGAGCTCTTCGCGGAGCCAGGTGACCTTGCTGGGATTGGCGTTCGAGCCGTAGCCGAGCACCGGCATTCGGGCGGCCAGCGGGGGTTCACCGTGGTTCGCGAGCCATTGGTCTAGGTCGATGTTCTCGGGCTCAACTCGCCATCCCGACTCCATGCTGAGGTCCGGTCGCACTGGCCAGCCTGTTTCGTCGACGTGGACGAAACAGTGGTCTGGACGAGTACCCGGATAAGGCTCTGCCGGATGGCTTTCGTCGGTGAACGGTTGGGCCATTGGTCCATTGTGCCAGTCCTGGGGGCCAGATCGCGCCCCCTAATCGTGACCCATCCGATGTATAACCCCGATTTCTAGGGTATGGGTGAGATCTTTCACTGGGCATTCGAGTGACTGACCCGATGTCTATCTGTCGACACTCCGGCGGCGCTCAGGAGGCGTCATAGCATTGCTGTGCCTGGGCGACCTCCGGCTGGTTCGCCTCGATCCAGTGCGCGAGCGCCACGAGGTGGTTCGCGGCGCCCTTGCCGAGCGGCGTCAGCGTGTACTCGACGTGCGGCGGGATGACCGGCTTCACCTCGCGGTGCACGAACCCGTCGCGCTCCAGCGTCCGCAGCGTCTGGGTGAGCATCTTCTCGCTGACGATCTCCAGCTTGCGGCGCAGGTCGCTGAACCGCCACGCGCTGCCGTCGGACAGTGCCTGCAGCACCAGCACGCCCCACCGGCTTGTGACGTGCTCCATGATCGCCCGCTCCGGACACATCGTGACCTGCATGCTCACCTCCACGTAAGTACCCAACTTCAAAGTAGGTACTTTCCACAGGTTAGCGCTAACCATAGCTTCGTGGCTATGACGATCCTCATCACCGGAGCAACCGGCCAGCTCGGCAACGCAGTCGCCCGCTACGTCCTCGCCCGCACGGACGAGCAGGTCATCGTGTCCGCACGGGACCCGAAGAAGGTCACGCTCGAAGGCGTCGAAGTCAGGCAGGGCGACTTCGACCAGCCCGAGACCCTCGACTTCCGCGGGGTCGACAAGCTGCTCATCGTGTCCTCGGGCGCGCACGACTCGGCCGTCCGGATCCAGCAGCACGCCAACGCCATCGCCAAGGCGAAGGAGCACGGCGTCGGCCACGTCTTCTACACGAGCGTCACCGACGCCGACACGTCCACGTTGAGCGTCGCGGAGGTGCACAAGGCCGCTGAGGACGCGATCCGCGCCACCGGCCTGACCTTCACGTTCCTGCGCAACGGCATGTACCACGAGAACTACCTGGACTCGCTCGCCCAGGACGTCGTCGCGACCTCCACCAAGGACGGCCGCGTCGCGAGCGCCCCGCGCGACGACTACGCGCTGGCCGCCGCCGTCACGCTCACCACGGACGGCCACGAGAACGCCGTCTACGAGCTGACCGGCTCGACCAGCTGGTCGTTCCCCGAGATCGCCGGCGACAAGTTCCGCGACGTCAGCGACGACGACCTGATCGCGGCGGGCCTGCCCCCGTTCGTGGTCGACTTCTTCGTGGCCATCCGCAACGGCGTGCTCGCCGAGGTGCGCCCGGACCTGGAGAAGCTGATCGGCCGACCCACGCGTCCGATCGCGATCTAGGTGAACTCGGGATGCGCCTCCGGGTGCGCGTCCCACCACTTGCGGTACTCCGGGTTGCGGTCCAGCACCGACCGGTAGGCGTCGGCGGCGCACGCGAACACCTCGTGCGCCCGCCCCGCCACCGGTGAGTCCCGCCGGGTGGCCACGAAGATGTCGGTCATCAGCGGCATCCCGCGCAGCCGCCGGATCACGATGCCCTCGCCGGTGCGCGACGGTGCCGCGGCGAACGACACGCAGCCGCCCGCCACCAGGCCGCGGGCCATGCTCGCCTCGCCGGTGTGGTGGGTCAGCCGGGGCACGAACCCGGCGTCCGCGCAGGCCTGGAACATCTGCGTGCGGCTGCCGATGTGCTGCTTGGGCGGCGTCACCCAGTCGCGGTCGGAGAGCTGGGCGAGGTCGATCTCGTCCTGTGCGGCCAGCGGATCGGTCTCCGGCAGCGCGACGAACGCCGGTTCGGTCACGAGCTTGCGCAGCTCGATGCCCGCCAGGTCACGCGCGTGCATGCCGTCGAAGAACTCGAACAGCGCCACGTGGACCTGGCCGGCTTCCAGCATGTCCACGATCTCCGCCGACGACGGCCGCACTTCGGCGCGCACGTCGTCGTTCAGCGACTTCAGGCCGTCCACGAGGTTGGCGAAGTACAGGATCGGGATGCAGCCGAAGAACAACGGCCCGCGCCGGTCCGTCTCCTTCGTGGTGCTCATCAGCTGGGCCATCTCGTCGAGCACGAGTCTTGCCGTGCCCAGCACTCGGCGGCCCAGGTCCGTTGGGACGCAACCGTTGCGCGTTCGGTCGAACAGCTGGCCACCGACCAGTCTCTCCACCGTGCGCAGCTGCGCGGACAAAGCGGGTTGGGTGAGTCCGAGCCGCGTCGCGGCCCTGGTGACGCTGCCTTCCTCGGCGATGGTGCGAACCGCGCGAAGGTGACGGAGCTCCAGCTCGGGCATAAAGACCTTGTATCCCCCTTCTGAATGCGCCGCCACCCTTCGATCGGGGCATAGTGACTTCGATCGATCATCCGGCCCAGCGCTTGCGGCAGCGCTCGAGGGTCCGGCGCGGGAGGGTGCGCACCCCTCGGTTCGACGCTGCTGTCGCGCACCCTGCGCTCCGCGGCAGTAGCGTCGAACCCATGGCGGTGAAGGACTCTCCCACGAGCTGGGTCAACGACCACATCCAGAAGTACGTCGAGACCGACGGCGCGGAAGGCCATGAGTGGCGGCCGGGCGTGCACACGTTGCTGCTGACCACCAAGGGCCGCAAGAGCGGTGAGTTGCGGCGCACCGCGCTCATCTACCAGCCGGACGGCGGCGGCAACTACGTGGTCGTGGCCTCGCAGGGCGGCAAGCCGAAGCACCCGTCCTGGTACCTCAACCTCGACGACGACCCCGTGGTGAACGTGCAGGTCGCGGCCGACAAGTTCCAGGCGCGCGCTCGCACGGCCGGCCCCGACGAGCGGGACCGGCTGTGGAAGCTGATGAACGAGGTCTGGCCGGACTACGCCGAGTACCAGAAGAAGACCGACCGCGAGATCCCCGTTGTCGTGCTGGAGCCAGTTAAGGGATGACGACCGCGGCACCGGTCACGGTGACACGGCGGTCTTCACGCGTGGCGTCGACCTCCAGCCGTGACGGCCTGCCCATGTCCTCGCCCTGACTGATGACGAACCGTTGTGGCCCTTCGAGGTCACGCAGGTAGCCACCGAACGCGGCGGCAGCGGCGCCCGTCGCCGCGTCCTCGACCACGCCACCGACGGGGAACGGGTCGCGGGCGTGCACCAGGTCCGCAGATTCGCGCCAGAACAGGTGCACGGTCGTGAGGTCGTGCGCCAGCATCAGGTCGCGCAACGCGTCGAAGTCGTAGTCGAGGTTCGCGAGCTGTTCGCGGTCCTTCAGCGGGATCAGCAGGTGGCGCGCTCCACCGAAGCCGACGTGCACCGGCCCGTCGCCGATCTCCTCGTACCCCAGCGCCTTCAAAGCCTGCTGCACCAGCTCGGGATCCGCCGGCGAGGTGCTGGTCGGCACGCTCGTCAACGACGCGGTGCCGTCGGCGGTCTCGATGGTGATCTCACCGGCCGGCGTGTGGAACGTCAGCGGCCCGTCGCCGATCCGTTCGGCCAGCGCGACCGACGTGGCGATGGTGGCGTGACCGCAGAACGGCACCTCGGCCTTGGGGCTGAAGTACCGGACGTCGAACTCGCGCGTGCCGGGGCGCGGCAGCACGAACGCGGTCTCGGAGTAGCCCACCTCGGCGGCGATGCCGAGCATCTCGTCGTCCGACAGACCCGTCGCGTCGAGCACGACCCCCGCCGGGTTGCCACCGGCCGGATCGTTCGTGAACGCGCTGTAGCGCAGTAGCCCCGTGTCGCTCATACCCCGGTGCAACACATAGCCGTGCTGAAGTCTTCCGGACCACCGGACGCTGCGGTAGCGGATCATCCCGATCTTCTGGAGCACCCGTCCGGACGCGATGTTCGCCGCGTCGTGACCGGCGATCATCCGGTCCTCGATCGCCAGCGCCCGCTCCTTGAGCTGCCGCGCGATCCGGGTGGCCACGCCGCGGCCCCAGTGGGCGGGGTCGACCCAGTAGCCGATCTCGATCTCGCCGGGACCGCGGGTGACCAGCTGCGCGATGCCGATGATCGCCCCGTCCTCGACGACGGCGTGCAGCCCGAAGCCGTGCTCGTCCCAGTGCCGCAACGCCTGTTCGTGGCGTTCTTCCACGTACTGCGGCGTCCAGGGCTGCCCGTCGCCGACGTACGTGGTCATCCTCGGGTCGGTTGCCCAGCGCAGCATGTGCTCGAAGTGCTCGTCGCTCCACCGCACGAGTTCCATGTGCACCATCAAAGCCTCAGGAGAACTGCGGGAGAAGCCCTTCGCACGTGCGGACGACGATCTGGGCGGCCTTGCGATGCTCGTTCGGTGCGTGCACGTCGGCGGCCTGCGCCTGCCACCGCACCAGCGCGTCGAGCAACGCCTCCCGCTGCTCGCGCGGGTCGGCCTCGTAGTCGAAACCCAAGCGCGCCAACGGAGCAGTGCCCTCGGCGCCGACCAGCCGCAGTGCCTCTGCCTGCAGTTCGGCGGGCAGCTTCGTGCGTCCGGACTGCAGCGCGGCCACGAGGCGCAGCTCGCGGAAGTCGTGCGCGGAGGCGACGACCCGTTCGAGGTCGGCCATCAGCTTGCGGGCGTTCTGCCGCGGCTCCATCCGGAACAGCACGTCCAGCGCCAGCAACGCCGACCGCGCCTTGAGGATCTCGCGGCGCTCGACGAAGTGGACCGCGATCGAGTCGCGCAGCTCGCCGAGTCCGCTGCGCTGCACGAGCTGGCCGGTCAGCTTCACCTGCGAGTCGAAGCCCTGCCGGATCAGCGCGGTGATCAGCCGGACGCCGAAGATCCCGAACCGCTCCAGCAACGCTTGCCGCACAGCGGGTTCCATCGCCACCGGGAACTGCTCGCCGACGAACCGGTCCGCCGACAGCAGGTGGTCCTCGAGCTCCTCGCGGCCCAGCGACGAGAGCACTCGCAACGCCGCGAACTCGTCCTCCCGCAACGTCTTCGCGGCCACGGCCAGCAGCCCGGCGACCGAGACCACGTTCTGGCACAACGGTTGTACGGCCACGTCACGGCGGTAGCGGCGGGCGATCTGCTTGGCGGACGACAGCGCGTCGATCCGCCCGGCCCCGATCTCGTCGGCACGGGCGAGCACCGCGACGGTGTGGATCGCGGCGGTCCGGGCAATCGGGTGGTCGTTGGCCGCCTGCAAGAACTTCAGGTCTTCGTCCTGCACGTGCCGCATCAGGTACAGCAACGCGTCCGCGTCACCCAGGACCTGTTCGGGCGTGGCGTCGTCCGGGGTGTCGATCAGCACGATGTCCCGCAACGTCCGTGCGGGCCACTCGACGACGACGCGGTCGGCACGGTCGAACTGGCCGATCTCGACGTGGTGCCTGCTGCCCCGCCTGCCGATGGTGACCTCGTGCGGGCGGCCGGGTCCGGAGAACACGTGCGCTCGCGGTTCGGTACCGCCGCGGTACCAGACGAACGAGCCCAGCGGCGCGAACTCGTCCCCGATCAGGGCGCTGACCAGCGTGGACTTGCCGATGCGTGATCGACCGGCGACCGCGATCCGGACAGGTTCGGTGTAGCGCTCGACGTGCGTGCGCAGCCAGGCCGTGGCACGGGGGCTGTCGCGGTAGACGGCCAGTGCTTCCTGCAGCATCGACCAGACGACGCGGTCCAAGGTCACGCGGAGAGCTCCATCGCGGGACCCCCGAGTGCCTGAACCCTCTTGTACAGCGTCACGAGCCTGTCCAGCTCCTTGCGGCCTTCGCGCATCCGGCGCTCGCGTTCGGTCTGGTCGTCCTGCACCGCGCGCTTGGCGCTGCGGGCCGACTCCAGCAACGTCTCCTGCAGCTCTTCGGCGAGCGTGCTGAAGTGGTTGCGCAGCGAGCGCTGGATGTGGCGGCCGGAGTCGCGGACGTCCTTGGAGAACTTCATGAAGAAGTCGTCCACGTGCCGTTGCGCGGCGGCTTTCGCGGCGGCCTGGCGGCGCTTCAGCCGTTGGTCGCTCTCGTCCAGGATCGACTTGCCGCCGAACAACGCACCGGCGCCGAGCGAGATCACGTTGATCAGCGGCATGCCGGCCAGCGAGGTGACCAGACCGAACATCAGCACGCCGCCGTAGGAGCCGCGCAGACCGGTGAAGAGCTTCTGCGGGATCGAGAACGGCTCGATCTTCGGCTTCTCCAGCTTGCTCGCGGGCTCCAGCAGGTCGTCCGGCAGCACCGAGCCGGGGATCAGATCCTCCCGGTACACGGGGAAGTTCTTCGCGACCTTCGCGGCCACCCACTCCGCGCGTTCCATCAGCCAGGCGAAGTTCGTGGTGGCGGCCTCGTTGAGGTTGTCCTCCAGCCACTGCTCGAACTTGTCCCAGCCGATCGCGGGGTCGGCCTCGTCGTAGGTCTTGTCGACCTCGCGCAGGATCTTGCGGGTCCGGTCGCGCAGGTCGTACTCGACGTCGGAGATCAGGTCGGCCATCTCGTCGTTGAGCACGTTCTGCCAGCGCGCGGACCGTCGTCGTAGCTCGTCGACGCGCCGTTGGGCTTCTTGCAGCGTCGAGATCGTGGCGACCGTGCGGGACGAGTCGTGGGCCGTCAGTTCCTCGCGCAACGGCGTTACGAGCTGGGTGAGCGCGCTCGATGCAACGACGGCGACGGCACGGCGGGCCAGCAGATCAGCGCTCGCCACGATGTCGCGTTGCACGCACGCCAGCAGTTCGGGGAAGCCGGACTCGGTGTTGAGGCGCTGGTCGCCGGTCTTCGCGGCGCGCAGCCTCAGCGCTGACGAAACGGGGATGAGCTTGGCCCGGACGCCGGCGCGGGCGAGCAGGGCCCGGTTGCGCTCCACGACGGTGCGCCAGGCCGGCACCAGGTCGATCTTCGTCACGACGACGGTGACGTTCGGGCAGGCCTCCATGACCTTCTTGAGCAGTGTCATCTCGGCCGAGGTGAGCTCGCCGGTGGCGTCGGAGACCAGCAGCACGGCGTCGGCCTGCATCAGCGTCGCGAACGTGCTGGCCGTGTGCGCGGACCTGGTGTCGCCGACGCCGGGGGTGTCGATCAGGACCAGGCCGCTGTCGAGCAACGCGCGCGGGATGCCGATCTCGGCGCGCACCACGTGCTGCGCGGTGGCCTGTTTTGTCACCTGCTCGATCGGGACCGCGATGCGCTCGGTCGGGGTGTGGAAGATCGACCCGCGGGCGGACGCGTTGCGGACCAGCGCGGCCGACGGCGTGTCGGCGTGCTGGACGAAAGTCGGCACAGTCGTCGTGATGTCGTCGCCCACCGCGCAGACGGGGGCGTTGAGCAACGCGTTGACGAGCTGGCTCTTGCCTTGTTTGGACTCGCCGACGACGAGAACGCGCAACTTGGGGTCGAGTTGCTGAGCCCGCTTTTCGCGCAGCCGGGCCTCCAGATCGGGCCGCCGGTGCGTGACGCAGGCCCCGATCGTCTCGTCGAGCACGTCGAGCCAGGGCGGTGCCATCACCTGACTCATAGTGCCGTGTTCACCCCCTTGGGTGAAAGCCTCGAACGCAAGACCGGTTCCATTCGGACGAGACCGGGCTGTTCGGAGAGGGCGGTGACGTTTCTCACCGGGCCGGGTTCTTCCTGCTGAGACACCGAACCGGCCCTGTCCGGGGGACAGAGCCGGTCCGATTTCGAAAATGGTCAGCCGAGCAGGCCGCCCAGGTCGAGGTCGCCGGCGACCGGCAGGTCGTGGGTGACGTCGGTGACGCCGCCGAGCACGTTGCCGACACCGGCCACGCCGGTGACGGAGCCCGTGAGGCCGGTGGCGGTGTCGACCACGCCGGACGCGGTGTGGTGGACCTGGCCGAGGGTGTCGTCGGTCTTCACGCCGATGTTGCCGTCGGAGATGCTGTCCAGGCCGGTCACGTTGAGCACGTTCAGGCTGGCGTCGCCGCCGCCGAGCACGCCCAGCGCGTCGTGGGTCAGGCCGGTCACGCCGCCCAGGTGGCCGAGGATGCCGTCGGCACCGGGAACGGCGGAGGTGACGCCGCCCAGCGAGGAGTCGACGGTCGCGGTCGCGGTGTCGGTCACGTCGAGGACGGAACCGGTGACCGGGGACGCGGTCTGGTCGAGGACCGAGGTCACGTCGTTGACGGCGGAGAAGTCACCGTCGAGCTTGACCGCACCGGCGCCGTAGGTGTCGGCGGTGTTCGTGCCGGCCCACACGGTCAGCGAGTCGTCGTCGACGGCGAGCAGGCCGGCGGACGAGGTGGTGAGGTTGTCGAGGGACAGACCCGACGAGGTCAGCTGAGACGCGACGGCCTGCAGCTGGCTGATGGCGCCGAGCGGTCCCTCCGCAAGAACGTCCTCCGCGACACCGTCCAGGTAGACGCCCTCGAGGCTCGGCACGCCTGCGGGGGTCTCCGGGAGGAGGTCGATGACCAGCGGAATGACTTCCTGCACGTCAACGGCAGTGATGTCGGCCAGCCCGGCCTGCTCCAGGGTGCCCTGAGCATCGGTGGCGAACGCGGCCTTGAGGGACGGGTCGCTGAGCAGGTTGAGCACGAAGTCGTGGAGCGTGCTGGGCGACTGCATCATCTGAAAGCTCTTCTCCTGTTTGAACCACGTATCAATTGGGGTGTGGCCAAAAGTTATGAGAGCGGGACCACCCCAGCATCGGGGATCACTCCCAGTCAATCCCCGTTCCCCAATGGGGTGACGCTCGTTGACCCCCTAGGGGATTAGGGGCACCGCTTGAGCGTCTCTTGTTCACCCGTGTAGGTACTGGTCGCTGCTGCGAACAGGTGAGGAAGAGACTTGGCGTACGTACTCGGAGTCGATGTCGGGACCACCCGGACGACTGCTGCGGTGTGCCGTCTCGACGGTGCCAGGGACGCGGAGATCGCCCTGGTCGTGCCGTCATCGTTGCAGCTCACAGAGGCTGGAACGTTTTCGGTCGGCGAGATCGGCACCGCGGGTTGGTCGGCCTCCGGTTTCGCCCGCAGAGTCGGTGACGCGGTGCCGTTCTCGCTGGGCCCGGAGACGTGCCCGGCCGAGGAACTGACCGCGTTGCTGATCATGTGGGTGATCAACGAGGTGGTCACCCGAGAGGGTGAACAGCCCCGTCACGTGGCCGTGAGCCACCCAGCCGGGTGGGGCCCCTATCGCCGGGGACAGCTTCACGCAGCGTTGCGGGCGGTCGGCGTGCACGAGGTGACGCTCGTCCCAGAGCCGTTCGCCGCCGCGGAGAACCACGCCGTGCGCTCCCGTGTGGTGCCGGACGCGTCGTTGGCGGTGTTCTCTCTGGGCAGCCACGCGTTCTCGGCGTCGGTCGTCCGGCGATCGCAGTCGCGGACGTTCGACCTGGTGAACCACGTCGAGGGCGTCGACCACCACACCGGCGCCGACTTCGACGACCTGCTGGCGGGCCTGGTGCGCGGCCGGCTCGGCAAGGACGGGTTCGTGTCGGTCGCCGAGTGCGAGGTGGCGAAGCGGTCGTTCGGTCCAGGTGTGGTGATCAGCGGGGTCGAGATCGGCCGCGATGAGTTCATCGAGGAGATCCGGCCGTCCGTCGACCACCTGGTCAGCACTTTCGTTCGTGCGCTGGGCGCCGTGCAGCCCGACGCGGTGCTGCTGGTCGGCGGCGGCTGCCGGATGTCCGTGATCGGTGACGCGCTGTCGGCCTCCGTCGACTGCCGGGTGCTGGCCGAGGCCGCCCCCGAGCACTCGGTCGCGAAGGGGCTCGCTGTCGCCGCCCGGCTCGTCCTGCTGGGACCCGAGATCGAGCCGGAACCGCTCGAGACCTCGGTCCTGGTGCACACCCGCGAAGCGTCGTTGCGGTTCCCGGTCGGCGAGATCGCCCGCCCCGACGACGAGGAGTTCACCGCGCCCCCGCCCCGCCCGCCGGTGGACGTCTCACCCCTGGAACTGCCGCCGCGGCGGGTGAAGCGCGTGACGAGCGCGCTGAAGCCGGCTGGACGCCGCAGTTCCCGATCCGACTCCCGATTCGACGATGAGGACGGCCGTTGAGCGTGACCACGCGAGCCAGGTTGGTGCTGGACTCCTCCGTGCGAGATGTCCTCGACCGGATCAACGACGCTGCGCCGGGCGACCGCCTGCGCGTTGTCGTTGCGGCGCCTGGCGGTTACGGCAAGACAGCGTTGCTCTCGGAGGTGACGAACTCCGCCGTGCGCGTGGTCGACGACGCGCACCTGCTGGACGACGCCTCCCTGCGTGCGCTGGTGTCTGAGCCTTTGCTCGTGCTGGCTTACCGGCCGTGGCCGCGTCGCGCGGTGCTGGCCGAAGTGGCTCGTAGCGCGGTGGTTGTGCCGCTGGAGCCGTTCTCGCGTGAGCAGGTTCGCGACTTTCTGCACGCGCCCAAGCCTGTGGTGGATTTCGTCTTTGCTCAGACCGGTGGTGTGCCTGGTCTGGTGGAGCGTCTTGGGGCTGTGTCCGAGATTTCTGCTGATGCGCTGAGTGCGTTCCGGGCTGAGCTCGACTGGCTGGACCCGGATCTGCAGAAGTTCCTGCTGGCCGCGGAGGCCGGTGCCGCTCAGCGTCTGGATCTGCTGTCGGCGTTGCTGGACAAGGACTTCGACGAGGTCAGCGACATCATCGAGGCTGCTCGGGCCACCGGGTTGCTGGCCGAGGACGGCACCTTGTACCCGCTGGCGCATCGCGCGGTGGGGGCGTTGACCCGTGCTGAGCGGCGGATTGCGGTGCGGCAGAAGTTGGCGCAGCTCCAGCTCGACCGCGGGGGGCCGGTTCTGGAGTTGGTGCGGCCGTTGCTGGACACCGGGATCGGCGGGCCGGTGTTCGCCGCTGCTGCTCGGGAGGCGTTGTCGTCTGATCCTGGGCTGGCTGCTCGGTTGTTCAAGGCTTCCGCCGGTGGTGGTTCGCCTTCTGCTGAAATTGCCGCGCAGTGGGCTACCGCTTCGGCGATGGCCGGCGACCTCGATGGGGCTCTGCGGCTTGCTGACCAGGTAATTTCGGCCTCGGACACGCCGCATCGGCGGACGGCTGCCGAGGTCGCGGCGGTGGCGCTGGCTCACCGCGGGCAGTTGGCTCGGAGTACTGAGTTGTTTCGGTGGGCTGCGACGCCTTACGCGGCTGCGTTCGCCGGGGTGGGGTTGATCGGCACCGGGCATCTTTTTGAGGAGACGCCTCCGCAGCCGCCGACCATGCTCGGTGGGGCGGCATCGTTGATGTTGCAGGGGGTTCGGCAGTCAGTTGTCGGGGCTGAGACCGCTGCACTGTCCACTTTGGTTCGTGCGTCGTCGATGCTGGAGCCTGCTGGTGGGGCTGTGCTGTTGCCGGACAGTCCGGCTGCGCTGGCTGCGCTGGTGGCTGTGCATTGCGGTGAGCCGAACGTGGCCGAGTCGGTGCTGGACCGGGCGGTGGAGACCGGGACCGGCGGGGTGCTGATGTCGGTGCGGCATCGGTTGTTGCAGGCCTGGTTGCAGATGCTGCGCGGGAACCTTGCGGTTGCTCGCGAGACGTTGATGTCGGTTCGGGGGGCGTTCGAGCCTCGGGACTGGATCTTCGCGGTGGCGCTGGAGGTTGGGGTTGCTCGGCGCAACTCTGATCTCGCGACGTTGCGGAGGACGTGGGAGCAGGCCTGTGAGGCCGTGCTGCGGCATCCGGTGGATCTGTTCAGCTTGTTGCCGTTGGGGGAGTTTGCGGCCGCTGCGGCTCGGTTGAGGGATCAGGAGAGGTTGGCGCCTCACTTGGCGCAGGCGGCTGCTTTGTTGCGGGGGCTGGGGAATCCGCCGTTGTGGACTACTCAGCTGCGGTGGAACTTGTTGCATGCGGCGATCATTGATGAGAACTCTGGTGCTGCTGAGGAGCATGCGGCCGCGTTGGCGGTCAATCGGGAGAGGTCTCGGTACTGCGCGATTGTTTCCGCTGCTGCTGAGTGTTGGCTGGATGTGGTGGCCGGCAAGGTGGATGCGGATCGGGTTGAGGTCGCGGCCCGGAGTTTGCATGCGGTTGGGCTTTGGTGGGATGCGTCGCGGTTGGCCGGGCAGGCGGCGATTCGTACTTCGGATCGGCAGGCGATGGTTCGGTTGCTGGATTGTGCTCGGTTGTTGTCCGGGCGGGCGGTTTCTGCTCGGAGGGGAGTGGGGGCCGGGTTTGGGGGCGGGGCCGCGGCTGGGGACGGGGATGTTCTTGGGGTGGTTGAGGATGCTGGGAAGTTGAGTGACCGGGAGAGGGAGGTTGCTCAGCTGGTGGTGGAGGGGATGACTTACAAGCAGGTTGGGGATCGGTTGTTCATCTCGGCCAAGACGGTTGAGCACCACATGGCTCGGATGAGGCAGAGGTTGGGGTCGACTTCCAGGTCGGATTTGTTGGGGCAGTTGCGGCATATTTTGGGGGCGTGAGGGGTTCGCTCCTGGGGCTCACTCCTGGGGGCTCCGCCCCCAGACCCCCGCCAATCTGATCTGGGGGTCCTCCGCCGTGCGTGGGTTGATGGCACGCCTGTTGCGTTGGGCGGAGTTGCGTTGCGTGGGTGGTGCGGTCCGGGCGGGTCCCCGTCACAAGCCGTACCAGAGCGAGCCACAACCAGGCAGGGGTGTCAAACGGACGAAAAGCGTGTCCGTTTGACACCCCTGCCTGGTTGCAGCGAGTGCTGAGGCACGACTCGTGACGGGGACCCGCCCGGAGCGCTGTTTCAAGA
>NZ_JBSGXZ010000073.1:0-21500 GCF_053610285.1 Lentzea sp. NPDC054927 | reverse complement strand
CCGCCCAACGCAACAGGCGTGCCATCAACCCGCTGACGGCGTGGGACAGGTCCTTGATCAGATTGGCGGGGTCCGGGGCGGAGCCCCGAAATCCCTAAAACGCGACACGCCCAACGCAACCCAACCACCCGACAAAGCCGCGTTAAGCAACGCAACCCACCACCCCATCTCACCCAGCAAGACACCGCCAGTGACCTGAGCCACCCGCCAAAGGCCCACACAACCCCCCTGTCTATGCTCGTTAACAGTCCGGACACATTGCGGTGCCCGGTCGGCGCGGGTCAGCCGCCTCGACCACGCCCGCGCCCCACGATCCGACCGTTCTGGGAGCGATGTCCGTGACCGACACGAGCCGACCTGTTGTCCTCATCGCCGAGAAACTCGCACCGTCCGTTCTGGACGCTCTCGGTGACGGCGTGGAAGTGCGCCACGTAGACGGCACCGACCGCGCAGCTCTGCTGGCCGCGGTCGCCGACGCGGACGCCCTGCTCGTCAGGTCCGCCACCCAGGTCAACGCCGAGGTGTTCGCCGCCACCCGCAAGCTCAAGGTCGTCGCCCGCGCAGGCGTAGGCCTCGACAACGTCGAGGTCCCGGCTGCCACACAGAACGGCGTGATGGTCGTCAACGCCCCGACGTCCAACATCGTCAGCGCCGCCGAGCACGCCGTCGCACTCCTCCTCAGTGTCGCCCGCCAGATCCCGGCGGCGCACGAGACGCTGCAGAACCACGAGTGGAAGCGCAGCAAGTTCAACGGCGTCGAGCTCAACGGCAAGACGGTCGGCGTCGTCGGCCTCGGCAAGATCGGCCAGCTGTTCGCGCAGCGCATCGCCGCGTTCGGTGTCGAGCTCATCGCCTACGACCCGTACGTGAGCGCTCAGCGCGCCGCCCAGCTCGGCATCGAGCTCGTCACCCTCGAGGAACTGCTCGAGCGCGCCGACGCCATCAGCATCCACCTGCCGAAGACCCCGGAGACCAAGGGTCTCATCGGCTCTGAGCAGCTGGCCAAGGCCAAGCGCGGCGTCATCATCGTCAACGCCGCCCGCGGTGGCCTCATCGACGAGGAAGCTCTCGCCGAGGCCGTGAAGGAAGGCCAGGTCGGCGGCGCCGGCATCGACGTCTTCTCCACCGAGCCGACCACCGAGAGCCCGCTGTTCAACGTCCCGGGCATCGTCGTCACGCCGCACCTCGGCGCGTCCACGGCCGAGGCGCAGGACCGCGCGGGCACGGACGTCGCGAAGAGCACCATCCTCGCGCTCGCCGGTGAGTTCGTGCCGGACGCCGTCAACGTCCAGGGCGGTGCGGTCGGCGAAGAGGTCCGCCCGTACCTGCCGCTGGTGCAGAAGCTCGGCACCGTCCTCAGTGCACTGTCGCCGAAGGCCCCGACCAGCGTCACCGTCGAGGTCCGCGGCGAACTGTCCAATGAGGACGTCGAGATCCTGCCGCTCGCCGCGCTGCGCGGGGTGTTCTCCAAGGTCGTCGAGTCGCAGGTGACGTTCGTGAACGCGCCGAGCCTCGCCGCGGACCTGGGCGTCAGCGTGGAACTGGTCAAGGAGACCGAAAGCCCGAACCACCGCAGCCTCGTCACGGTCAAGGCCGTGCACGCGGACGGCACGACGAACACCGTGTCCGGCACGGTCAGCGGCATCGCGCAGGTCGAGAAGCTGGTGAACATCAACGGCCGCAACTTCGACCTCAGGGCCGAAGGCACCGTGCTGCTGCTGGAGTACCCGGATCGTCCGGGTGTCATGGGCACGGTCGGCACGCTGCTCGGCGAGGCCGGCGTGAACATCGAGGCCGCGCAGATCAGCCAGACCGGCAACGACGCGGTGATGGTGCTGCGCGTGGACCGTCCGGTCGACACCGCTGTGCTCGACCCGATCGGTGCCTCCGTTGGCGCGCGCACGGTGCGGAGTGTCGACTTCGGATAGTCACGACAAACCGGGAAGGGGACGGCAAAGTCCCCTTCCCCGGCTATCGTCGTTCACAACGAAGTCGTAACAGGCAACTATCTGTAGACCACATTCATACTTTCGGGGCAGTCACAGAGACACGATCAGCGATTAGCGTCCCCACGAGGTTGACCCGGTGCCGTAGAGGGCGCGGCACGGTTTGCATTCGGGTCGAAGGCACACACCTCGGTTGGGGCAACGTTGTGAAGAGACGATCAAGTCTGGTGGTGTTCTCTGCCATCACCACACTGCTGATCGCACCCGCTACGGCACAGGCGCAGAGCGAACCGCTCGCGCAGCCGGTCAAGGGTGCACACGGGCTGGACGCGAAAGCGTTGGCTCTCAAGGTTTCTCCCAGGCTGAACTTCACGGGCGCGGTCACCGCGTTCGTCGCGCTCGACCGCAAGCCGGCCGTCGACGCGTTCGACGAGAAGAAGAGCCAGGGCAAGGAGGTCGCGAAGCAGGCGGCCAAGCAGGCGAAGAGCGACGTGTCCGTCACCGCTGACCAGGTCGTCGGCCAGCTGAAGAGCGCGGACACGAAGACCAAGGAGCTGTACCGGACCTCCAACGGCGTCCCCGGCGTCGTCGTGAAGGCCGACGCGCAGAAGGTGCGTGAACTGGCGCAGCGCCAGGACGTCCTCGCGGTCTACCCGGTCGTGCCGAAGAAGCGCCAGAACTCGAACGCCGTCCAGCTCACCAGGACGCTCAACGTCTGGCAGCAGTACGGCAAGCTCGGTGACGACGTCCGGGTCGGCATCATCGACACCGGCGTCGACTACACGCACGCGAACCTCGGTGGCCCCGGCACGGTCGACGCGTTCCGCGCCGTCAACCCGCGCGCCGCGGACCCGAACTTCCCGACCGCGAAGGTCGTCGGCGGTTACGACTTCGTCGGCGAGGAGTACGACGGCGAGAGCACCGACCCGGCGATCAACACGCCGAAGCCGGACCCGAACCCCATCGACTGCAACGGTCACGGCTCGCACGTCGCGGGCACCACGGCCGGTTTCGGTGAGAACGCCGACGGCAGCACGTTCAAGGGTGACTACACCAAGCTCGACGCCGACAAGCTGAACGCGATGAAGATCGGCCCAGGCACCGCGCCGAAGGCCCTGGTCTACGCGCTGAAGGTCTTCGGCTGCGACGGTTCGACCAACGTCACCTCGCAGGCGCTCGACTGGTCGCTCGACCCCGACGGCGACGGCGACTTCTCCGACCACCTCGACGTGGTCAACCTGTCGCTCGGCTCCGACTACGGCGCACCGGACGACCCCGACAGCCTCTTCGTCAAGAAGCTGTACAAGGTCGGTGTCATGCCGGTCTTCTCCGCGGGCAACGGCGGCGACCTCTACGACATCGGCGGCTCGCCGGGCAACACGCCCGAGGCGCTGACCGTCGCCTCCACGCGCGACTCGTTCGTGCTGCGGGACGGTGCCGAGGCGAACGGCCAGGCGAAGGCCGGGCAGTACAGCCAGAACTTCACCGGCTACCTGGGCTACGACAAGACCCTGCCGGTCGTGAAGCTGACCCAGGCCGGCAACCTCGACGGCTGCCAGCCGATCACCGAGGCCCTCGCGGGCAAGTACGTGTGGCTCGAGTGGGACGACAACGACGCGACGCGCCGTTGTGGTTCCGGTGGCCGCACCAACAACGCGCAGGCCGCCGGTGCCGCGGGCGTGGTGCTTTCGTCCACTTTGAACAACTTCAACGCGGGCATCGCGGGCAACGCGACCATCCCGGTCTTCCAGTTCACCGGCGACGCCACCAGCCAGGTGCGCCCGCTGCTGGACGCGGGCACGCTGACCGTTCGCCTGGCCGGCGTCCTGCGCACCACGGTGTCGACGTTCGACCAGTCCATTTCGGACACTCCGAGCGCGTTCACCAGCCGTGGCACGCGTGGCCAGTCCATCAAGCCGGACGTCGCGGCGCCCGGTGACACGATCTCGTCGACCGCCGTCGGTTCCGGCAACGACCGTCTGGTGATCTCGGGTACGTCGATGGCGTCCCCGCACGTCGCCGGCATCGCGGCCCTGGTGCGCCAGACGCACCCGGACTGGACGCTGGAAGAGGTCAAGGCCTCGATCATGAACACCGCCGGTGCGGACGTGAAGGAGAACGGCAAGACCTTCGCTCCCAACCGGGTCGGCACCGGCCGCGTGGACGGCAAGTCCGCGATCGACAACCAGGTCCTGGCCTACGTCGAGGACGACCCCGGCTACGTCAGCGCGAACTTCGGCGTCGTCGAGGTCTCCAAGCCGGTCTCGAAGACCAAGACGATCAAGATCGTCAACAAGTCCACGAAGGCCGTCGAGTACCAGGTCGGCTACACGGCCGCCACGTCGATCCCCGGCGTGAGCTACGTGCTCTCGCAGGACAAGGTGAAGCTGAGCCCGCGCGGCATCGCGAAGGTCAAGGTCACCCTGAAGATCGACGACCCGAAGGCGCTGCGCAAGACGGTCGACTCGACCGTCGTGCCGACGCAGCTCGGTGAGGCGCGCCAGTTCATCGCGGACGCCTCCGGCCGGGTGACCCTCACGCCGACCGTCGGCGCCACGGTGCCGCTGCGCCTGTCGGTCTACTCGGCGCCGAAGCCGGTCGCGGACATCAAGACCGCCTCCAGCCTCAAGTTCCGGGGCAACGACAAGCAGGCGATCCTGAACCTGACCGGCAAGGGCGTCGACCAGGGCACGGGCTCGCAGGCCTACCGCTCGCTGATCAGCGTTCTCGAGCTGCAGGCCCAGTCGCCGAAGCTGCGTGACTGCCGCAGGAACGTCACCGAGAACTGCGCGCTCAACGAGACCGCCAAGGGCGGCGACCTGCGCTACGTCGGTGCCGCCTCGACGGCCCCGCTCGCCAATGCGCAGGGCAAGCCCGAGGAGTCGCTGCTCGCGTTCGGTGTCGCGACCTGGGGCAACTGGTACAACCTGGGCAAGAACACCATCCCGTTCGTCGACATCGACACCAACGGTGACGGCACCGCGGACTTCGAGACGTTCGCGACGCGCATCGACGACACCGACCTGCTGGTCGCGACCACGATCGACCTGAAGACGCGTGAAGAGGTCGACATCCAGGCGGTCAACGGCCAGTTCGGTGCCGTCGACACGAACGCGGCGGACACCAACGTCGTCGTCCTGCCGGTGCTGCTGACGGCACTGGGCATCGACCCGACGAAGGACACGTCGCGCATCTCGTACGTCGTGGGCGTCGGTGGCTACTACGCCGCGCCGGGCAACGCGAACAAGCTGGTCGACGTGATCGACCGCAACCTGTCCTTCGACCCGCTCAAGCCGGGTCTGTGGGCACAGGGTGGCGGCGACGCGGCGCTCTCGTACGTCGCCAAGCCGGGCACCGCGCTCGTGGTGAACAAGAACGAGGCCTCGCTCAAGGCCGACAAGTCCGACGGCCTGCTGGTGCTCAACCACCACAACGCCAACGGCGACCGCGCGTCGGTCGTCCTGGTGAAGTCGGGCGGACGCGGTTCCGCCTACTAGATCCGATGTCTGTTGTCGGAGGCCCGGTCTCGTAGGGGACCGGGCCTCCGGCCGTTTCCGGGTTGCCCACCGGGCCGGTTACAGGCTGGAACTGCCCGCGGTCACCCCTTGACGCGACCCCGTTCCTGCGGTCGAGTGACACTCGAAAGTGGGCAATGGGCCGTGTGGGTGTCCCGCAGTACGGGAGAGAACACCCCGATGGGGTGTCCGGCATGCGGCGAGTGGCCGGGATGCCGGTAGCCTTTCGCGAAGGAAAGTAGTCCCACTAATTGGGGACTGACACCTGGGAGGTGTGTGGATGCGGCTCGCAGTGATCCCAGGAGACGGGATCGGGCCCGAGGTCATCGCTGAGGCCCTGAAGGTCCTCGGCGAGGTCGTTCCGGCGGCCGAGATCACTCGCTACGACCTCGGCGCGGCGCGCTGGCACGCCACGGGAGAGTTGTTGCCCGAGTCGGTGCTGGGAGAGCTTCGCCAGCACGACGCGATCCTGCTCGGCGCGGTCGGCGACCCGTCGGTGCCGAGCGGAATTCTGGAGCGCGGGCTGTTGCTGCGTCTCCGGTTCGAGCTCGACCACCACGTGAACCTCCGCCCCGCCCGTCTCTACCCCGGCGTCCGCAGCCCGCTCGCGGACCCGCCGGAGATCGACATGGTGGTGGTCCGCGAGGGCACCGAGGGCCCGTACGCGGGCAACGGCGGTTTGCTCCGCAAGGACACCCCGCACGAGATCGCGACCGAGGTCTCGATCAACACGTCGTTCGGCGTGGAGCGCGTTGTTCGTGACGCCTTCGCCCGCGCGGCGAACCGTCCGCGTCGCCATCTGACGCTGGTGCACAAGACGAACGTCCTCACGCACGCCGGCTCGTTGTGGTCGCGCGTGGTGGAGGAGGTCTCGTTGCAGCACCCGGACGTCACCGTGGCCTACCAGCACGTCGACGCGGCGACGATCCACCTGGTCACCGACCCCGGCCGTTACGACGTGATCGTGACGGACAACCTGTTCGGCGACATCCTGACCGACCTCGCCGCCGCCGTCACGGGTGGCATCGGCCTGGCCGCGTCGGGAAACATGGACGTGACGCGGCGCAACCCGTCGATGTTCGAGCCCGTGCACGGCTCGGCACCGGACATCGCGGGCCAGGGCATCGCGGACCCGACCGCCGCGGTGCTGTCGGTGGCGCTGCTGCTCGACCACCTGGGCGAGCACGAGTCGGCGCGCCGGATCGAGGCCTCCGTGGCCTTTGATCTCGCGACCAGGGACCACCAGTCGCCTGGGGCCACCTACGCCATCGGCGATCGTCTCGCGGCACTCGTGTCGTCGAACGTGCGCACTGGCTGAGTTTTCTCTGCAAGGCTTCTCCGGCCCCGGCACCCTTTGGTGCTGGGGCCGGGTCGTTTCCAAGGCGGTGCGGCCGCTCGTCGGGCCACGTGCAGTTCACGCCGGTGTTTTGAAGCCCCGGCCGGAATGTCCCGGCCGGGGCTTCGGCGTCTCCCGCGCTGATCAGAGCTGGCCGTTGGCCTCACGCCAGGCGCGCTCCTTCTTGATCCACTCGTTGTCCTGCGGGAACTCGTCGATCGTCGGCACCCTGCGGATCTCGGTCTTGAACCCGGGCCCGGTCATCGGGGCTCGCTTGGCCCACTCGATCGCCTCTTCCTTCGAGGCGACGTTGATGATGTAGAAGCCGTTGAACAGCTCCTTGGTCTCGCCGTACGGGCCGTCCGTGACGACCGGCGGCTCGGTGGAGTAGTCGACGACCACGCCCTCGGACGGGTCGGCCAGACCCTCGGCGGACAGCAGCACGCCGGCGCGGATCATCTCCTCGTTGAAGCGGCCGACCGTCTCCAGCATCTTGTCGAAGTCGAACTCGCCCATGTTCGCGAAGGCCTCGTCGGTGGCGCGCCAGATCATCATGTACTTCACGGTGTGTCTCCCTGTGTCTCTGCGGGGCCGCTCAGCCCCTTGGCATCCACAGGTCGAACGGGCTCCGCAGCGGATCGACACGAGCCCCCAGAAAACTTTCGAAGATCTTTTCCGGCGCGGGGTCAGGCCAGCCACAAGATCAGGACGAGCAGCAGCAACCAGTGCAGGACGGCCGCTGTCAGCACTCGCCTGGCCGGCCTGACCAGCCACGCGATGCCGATGGTGAACGGCACGAACAGCATGCCCACCAGGAAGTAGCTCAGCGGCAGTGCCCAGAGGCCGGTGATCGGGTTGACGTCGACCGGGATGTCCTGGTTGGACGTGATGAACAGCGTGCCCATGAAGCCGACCAGGAACACCCCCAGGTGGAGTGCCGCGGTGCGGCTCCAGAGGTACACCGGCAGCGGCGCCACCGCGATCGCCCAGCCGGTCAGCACCTGCGGCAGCGCCGCGCAGGACGCAGGCGTGCAGTAGAGGTCGTTCAGCGCGGTGCCGATCGGCATGTGGGCAAAACCACCGATCATGGAGCCCGCGATCACCAGGGTGACCACGAGCACGGCAACGCGGGGATCGTCCCTGTGGATCACCTTGGTGGTGCCGTGCTCGGCCCGCAGCTGCTCGCGCCGCAGCCGTCTTCGCTCTCCGAGGTCCATGCCCACCAGACGCATCTCACCGCGGATTTGTGCAGACGGCCGTGAGTTACAGTGCGGAGGTCGTGCACGGGGGAAGTCCGGTCGAAATCCGGCGCTGACCCGCAACGGTAGGTCCCTGAGTCAGGGACGAGCCCGAATACCCGCACACGGCGTGCAGAGAACCTCCGACTCCTGCCGTGGACTGCGGGAAGGGACCCAGCGATCAACACCGTGCTCGGCAAGATCAGCGTGCTCGTCGGCGTGCTCGCCGTCAGCATCGTCGCGGGCGTGGCCCTCGGCCCCGTCTCCGTCCCGTTCGGCGTGACCCTCGAACTGCTGTGGGCGGCGCTCACCGGCGGCACCATCCCCGCCGACCTCTCCGGGCAGTACCACATCGTCTGGGACATCCGGCTTCCCCGCGTCCTGCTCGCCGCGGTGGTCGGTGCCGGCCTCAGCACGGTCGGCGTCGCCATCCAGGCGATGGTCCGCAACGCGCTGGCGGACCCTTATGTGCTCGGCATCTCATCGGGTGCGAGCGTCGGCGCGACGGCGGTGGCGACGCTCGGAGTGTTGTCCGGCCTCGGTGTCTACGCCCTGTCGACCGGCGCCTTCCTGACGGGTCTCGGCGCCACCGCGCTGGTGTACATCACCGCGCGCACGAGCCGAGGGCTCACACCGTTGCGGCTCGTGCTGACCGGAACCGCGCTGGCGTACGGGTTCTCCGCCGTGGCGATGCTGCTGGTGTTCCAGGCGCCGCACGGTGAAGCGGCGCGGGCGGCCATGTTCTGGTTGCTCGGCAGTCTCGGCGGCGCGACCTGGCAGTCGTTGCCGATCGCCACCGCGGTGACCGTGCTCGGAATCGTCTACCTGCTGGCCAAGGCGCGGCCGCTGAACGCCCTGGCGATGGGCGACGAGACCGCGACCACGCTCGGCGTCGAGGTCAACCGGTTCCGCACGCACCTGTTCATCGTCACCGCTGCCATCACCGGCGTGCTGGTGGCGGTCAGCGGGGCGGTGGGGTTCGTCGGCCTGATGCTGCCGCACCTCACCCGCATGGTCGTGGGCGCCGACCACCGCAAGGTGCTGGCCCTGGCCCCACTCGCCGGAGCCTCGTTCCTGGTCTGGGTCGACGTGGCCGCACGGATGCTCGCGGCACCGGAAGAGCTGCCGCTCGGCGTCATCACGGCCGCGCTGGGCGTGCCGTGCTTCATTCTCCTGATGCGCCGCAAGGCGTACGTGTTCGGAGGCCGCTGATGCGCGTCGAGCTCGCCGGCGTCACCGTCCGGAACATCGTCGAGGACATCACGCTGCACGCCGCGAACGAGGTCGTCGGCATCGTCGGCCCGAACGGCAGCGGCAAGTCGACCACCCTGCGCTGCGTGTACCGCTCGTTGAAACCGGACGCCGGCACGGTCCTGCTCGACGGCCAGAACGTCCACAAGCGACACAACATCGCCCGCGACCTCTCCGCCCTCACCCAGGAGTCGCAGGTCGAGTTCGACTTCACCGTCACCGAGGTCGTGGAGATGGGCAGGCTGCCGCACGACCGCGACCCCACCCGGGATCTGCGGGTGGTCGCCACCGCACTGGCCACAGTGGACGTCACCCACCTGGCCGAGCGCAGCTACCTCAGCCTCTCCGGCGGCGAACGGCAGCGCGTGCTCATCGCGCGGGCGATCGCCCAGGAACCGCGCGTGCTCGTGCTGGACGAGCCGACCAACCACCTCGACATCCGCCACCAGCTGGACGTGCTGACGCTCACCCGAGGTCTGGGCATCACCGTCCTGACCGTCCTGCACGACCTGAACCTCGCCGCGTCCTACTGCGACAGGTTGTACGTGCTCGACGAAGGCCGCCTGGTCGCGTCCGGCACACCGGAGGAGGTCCTGGTGCCCGAACTGATCGCCAAGGTCTTCCACGTCACCGCACACGTCGTCCGGCACCCCACCACGGGAGTTCCCCAGCTCCTGTTCGACCAGGAGGTCACCCCTTGAGAACCGTCCTTTGCGCCGCCGCGCTCCTGCTGTCCGGCTGCGGCGCCACCCTCGCACAGGACACCTCCGCGTCCGATCCGGTGACCATCACGAACTGCGGCCAGCAGGTGACGTTCGACAAGGTGCCGTCCAAAGTGGTCACCAACGACACGGGCATCACCGAACTGATGTTCGCGCTGGGCCTCAAGGACCGCATGGCCGGCTACGTCGTGAACGGCCGCGACACCGTGGACCTGCGCACCTCCCCGTGGAAGTCCGACTTCGACACCGCGAAGCACCTGTCCGACAAGATCTCCAAGGAGGTCGTGCAGGGCGCCAACGCCGACCTGGTGTTCGCCGGCTGGAACTACGGCTTCAGCGAGAGCACCGGCTTCACCCCGGACGCCTTGAAGCAACTCGGCATCGGCACCTACCAACTCACCGAGGCGTGCCGCAACGGCATCGGCAAGCAACGCGGCATCATGCCCGCTCTCGACGCGCTGTACACGGACCTGCGCAACCTCGGGAAGATCTTCCGCGTCGAGGCCAAGGCCGAAGAACTCGTCAAGGGCTACCAGCAGCAGATCGAGAACGCCGGACGCCTGATGGCCGGCAAGCCGCGGCCCAAGGTGTTCCTCTACGACAGCGGCCAGGACCAGCCGTTCACCTCGGGCAAGAACGCGGCGCCCCAGGACGTGATCTCGAAGGCCGGCGGCGACAACATCTTCGGCGACCTCAACGACAGCTGGACCACGGTCAACTGGGAGACCGTCGTGCAGCGCAACCCGGACGTCGTGCTGATCGTGGACTACGCCGACGGCGAGGCGAACACACCGGAGCAGAAGCAGGCGTTCCTGCAGGGGTTCGCGCCGCTCGCCAACTCGCCGGCCGTGCAGAACAAGCGCTTCTACGCACTGCCGTACGCGGCGTTGGTGGAGGGGCCGCGGAACCCGGCGTCGATCGAGGCGTTCGCGAAGTTCCTGGCCGGCGCGTGAGCCCCAGGAAGCACGGGTCACAGGCGTGAACCCGTGACCAGATAGTGGGAGATTTCCTCCCGGCGCTTGGTACGCCGTGCTGAGCTGTGGCAGCATCCGCGTCATGGCTCAGCACATCGCCACGATTATTGACGAGCGCGTCGGGTAGTTGCCGCCCCTGGCACCCGACGCGCAGACCTCTCGCATCCCGCGGGGGGTCTTTTTGTTTGCCCGGATGAGGAGATGACCCCCATGACCGGCCCGAACGACGACTTCCACGTCTACGACACGACGTTGCGCGATGGCGCACAACGTGAGGGCATTTCGTACTCCGTCACGGACAAGCTCGCGGTGGCGCGGCTGCTGGACGGGCTCGGCGTGGGGTTCATCGAGGGCGGCTGGCCGGGTGCGTTGCCCAAGGACACGGAGTTCTTCGCGCGGGCGGCGGCGGGGGATCTGGAGCTCAAGCACGCCAAGCTGGTCGCGTTCGGGGCGACGCGCAAGGCCGGGGTCAAAGTCGAGGAAGACCTGCAGGTCAAGGCACTTCTCGATGCTCAGGCGCCGGTGATCACGCTGGTGGCCAAGTCGGACCTCAGGCACATCGAACGGGCGTTGCGCACGGACGCCGAAGAGAACCTCAAGATGGTGCGCGACACCGTCAAGTACCTCAAGGATCACGGAAGGCGCGTTTTCCTCGACGCCGAGCACTTCTTCGACGGGTACGCGTTCTCGCCGGACACCAGCCTGAGGGTGCTGGAGTCCGCTGTGGAGGGTGGCGCGGACGTTGTTGTGCTGTGCGACACGAACGGCGGGCAGCTGCCGCTCGGCCTCGCCGAGACGGTCGCCGAGGTCGTGGAGAAGACCGGTTTCCGAGTAGGCATCCACTGTCAGGACGACACGTCCTGCGCGGTGGCGAACACCCTCGCGGCCGTTCAGGCGGGCGCGACGCACGTTCAGTGCACCGCCAATGGTTATGGCGAGCGAGCAGGCAATGCGGACCTGTTCGCCGTCGTGGGAAACCTCGTGACCAAGCTCGGCATGGAGGTGCTCCCGACCGGGGCACTGGCCGAGCTCACCCGTGTCTCCCATGCGTTGGCCGAGATCGCGAACATCGCACCCGACACCCACCAGGCATATGTCGGGTCGTCAGCATTCGCTCACAAGGCGGGTCTGCACGCGAGCGCGATCAAGGTGGATCCGGAGCTGTACAACCACATCGATCCGGACATCGTCGGCAACGACATGCGGGTGCTGGTCACCGAGATGGCCGGTCGGGCGAGCATCGAACTCAAGGGACGTGAGTTCGGGCTCGACCTGGCCGGCCGGTCAGCCGAGGTTGGGAGCGCTCTCAGCCGGGTGAAGGAGCTCGAGTCCAAGGGCTGGTCGTTCGAGGCGGCCGATGCGTCGCTGGAACTGCTGCTGCGCAACGAGCTGTCCGAACTGGACGGTCCACCCCCGTTCACGCTGGAGTCCTACCGGGTGGTGCTGGACCACCGCTCGGACGGCGAGATCGTGTCCGAGGCCACGGTCAAGGTGCACGTGGCGGGGGAGCGGGTCATCGCGACCGCCGAGGGCAACGGTCCCGTGCACGCGCTCGACGCCGCCCTGCGCAAGGCGTTGCTGCCGCACCTGTCCTGGTTGGACACTGTGGAGCTGGCCGACTACAAGGTGCGCATCCTCACCGAGCACCCCGGTACGGACGCCGTGACGCGCGTGCTGGTGGAGTCGACCGACGGCGAACGCGAGTGGACCACCGTGGGCGTGCACGGCAACATCGTCGAGGCCTCCTGGCTCGCGCTGTGTGACGCGCTGGTGCACAAATCCATGCGGTCCTCCGTCTAGGAGGCATACGTACAGATCGCGCGAAGCGCTCACCTCCAGGCGCACAACACGGCTGGGCTGGTTACTCGTAAACTGGCACTGTGCGTATCGCCCGAATCGCTCATCCGCAAGGTGTCGCATTTGTCGCCGTGCAGGGTGAGGAAGCTGCAGAGATCGCCGAACACCCCTTCGGCAACCCCACCTTCACCGGCCGCAAGTGGCCGTTGGCCGACGTCAGGCTGCTGGCGCCGATCCTGCCGACGAAGATCATCGGCGTCGGCCGCAACTACGCCGACCACGCCAAGGAGCTCGGCAACGAGGTCCCCGCGGAGCCGTTGATCTTCTTCAAGCCCAACACCTCGGTCGTCGGCCCGAACGTGGAGATCAAACTCCCGGCCGCGTCCGAACGCGTGGACTTCGAGGGCGAACTGGCGGTCATCATCGGCCAGCCGTGCCGCGACGTGCCCAGGGCCAAGGCCGCCGGCGTGGTGATGGGCTACACCATCGCCAACGATGTCACGGCCCGCGACCTGCAGAAGAAGGACGTGCAGTTCACGCGTGCCAAGGGATTTGACTCGTTCTGCCCGATGGGTCCGTTCATCGAAACGGAGTTCGACCCGTCCGACGTCCGCGTCGTCACCGAAGTTGACGGGGAAGTCAAACAAGACGGACGTACTTCGTTGATGGTGCACGACATTCCGTCGCTCATCGAGTACGTCTCGGCCATCATGACGCTGCTTCCCGGCGACGTGATCCTGACCGGGACGCCGGCGGGCGTCGGGCCGTTGAAGGCCGGACAGACGGTCTCGGTGACGGTGGATGGCCTTGGCACGCTCACCAATCCGGTCGCAAATAGGTAGCCGTACGGAGCAATCCGGCGTCCAGCAGGTTACGCACCGGGGTACCCACTAGTAACTTCCCGGTGTCATGACGGACCTGGCGTCCACCCGTGTGTTGCTCGTCGACGGTTCGCAGCTCATCACCGAGGGGCTGCGACTCTCCCTGCACCGCACGCACTGCTTCCGCGTTGTGGGTATTGCCCACACCGTGGCCGACGCCGCGCGCTGTCTGCGCGGCGTCCTGGTGGACCTGGTCGTCACGGACTTCGACGTGCCGGGCGCCGGGCCTCTGCGCACCGTGCGGGACACCGCGCAGTACCGGCCGGGCGCCCGTGTCGTCGTGCTGTCCAATGCGGACAGTCCGAGCTGGGCTCGCGCCGCGCTGGACGCCGGCGCGGTCGCCTACCTGCTGAAAACCTCGCCCGTTGCCGAGCTGTTACCACTGATCGTGGCCGCGGTGCGGGGTGCTCCCGCCACGATCGACGCACGGGTCGGGTCGCTCGCGCGCCTGCCGTCCCGGATGCCCCCGCCCGCCTCGCTCGGCCGGCTGTCGGCCCGTGAGTTCGACGTGCTGGCCGAGATGGCGAAGGGCATGGACAACGCGCGGATCGCCCAGCGGCTCTTCATCAGCAACGACACCGTGAAGACCCACGTGAAGGCGATCCTGCGCAAGCTGGGCGCCCGCGACCGCGCCCACGCCGTGGCGATGGTGCTCGGCGAGTCGTCCGAGGCCTTCGTCACGACCTGACGATGGTCTGCGGTGCCCTGCGCGCGAAGTCCGGTGCGTGCTCCGGCCGCGGCCCGATCGCGATGACGTAGGCCGGCACCGCCTGCAGGAACGGCAGCCGTTGCGCCACCTTGAGCATGAACGGCATCCCGGTCGACGACACGGTCTCGGTGCTGTTGAGCTTGCGGCCGAGGAACAGCCGGTGGATGACCCGCTGCATCGTCTGGATCACCACGGTCGGGAACAGGCGGCGCCTGCGCACCTTCGCGAGCGCCTTGCCGCTGACGGCGCCCTCCCGCAACGGCTTCGCGAGCAGGGTGGCGGCCGCCACCGCGTCCTGCACGGCGAGGTTGATGCCCACGCCGCCGACCGGCGACATCGCGTGCGCGGCGTCACCGATGCACAACAGGCCGTCGACGTGCCACTGCCGCAACCGGTCCAGCTTCACGTCGAGCAGCTTCACCTCGTCGAGGCCGGCGAGGTGCTCGACCCGGTCGGCGAGCCACGGCACGAGCGTGACCACGCGTTGCCGGAACTTCTCGACGCCCTCCGCGCGCACCTTCTCGTCAGTGCCCTTGCGGATCAGGAAGGCGCACTGGAAGTAGTCCCCGCGCGGGATCAGCACCATCGCGCTGCCGGCGCTGAACCGCCCTGCGCCGCCCTTGACGGGGTCGCTTTCCTTGCGCGGCAAGCGGAACCACCAGACGTCCATCGGCGCGCCGAAACGGTAGACCGGCAGATCCACGGCGTCGCGCAGGATCGAGCCACGCCCGTCCGCGGCAACGACGAGGTCGGCGGAGATCTCACCCTCGTGCCCGTCGACGCGGTCCCGGTACCGCACGCCTGTGACCCTGTTGCCGCTCTTGGTGATTCCGGTGACCTCGGTGTTCATCCGCAGCGTGAACGTCGGTTCGAGTTTGCCCGCATCCGCCAGCAGGTCGAGAAAATCCCACTGCGGCACCATCGCGATGTGCTTGTGCGCACCGGGAAGCCGGCTCAGATCGGCGATCGCCGCCCGTTTCCCGTCGTCGAGCAGTGCCTCCAGCTTGTCGACCGTCTGGTGCGGCACCTGCTCGAACGCCGGTCCGAGCCCCAGCTCGTCGATCAGCGTGAGCGTGGACGCGTGCACCGTGTCACCGCGGAAGTCGCGCAGGAAGTCAGCGTGCTTCTCCAGCACCGTGACCTCGACGCCGCCGCGGGCGAGCAGCAGCCCCAGAACCATTCCCGCAGGTCCGCCTCCGACGACGAGGCAGGTTGTCCTCTCCATCTCGATCCCCTCATTTCAACCGCTGTTGAATAAAACCAGCATGCTCGTGATCGCCGTTTGCGTCAAGCCGAGTTTCGAGTGGCGTGGGTCTCCGGCGACGTTCCGGAGGTGGTCCTTTGTGGACTGTCTGGGAAACAAGGCCTCGAAAGGGTTGCGGCCAGCGCACAATGTGGTTGCGCGAGCTAGGGTGTCGCGCTCGCGGATCCGCCCGTTCGGGCAGAGGTGCCGGAGCCGCCGAACAACACTCGACCGGGTGATTGCATTCGGCGCTCGGAGGAGTCTGACTAGTTCGTTCGGGGCCTCAAGGTCGGCTTGATCGTGCAAGGACCTATAGGAATCACCTCGTTAGCCGAATCGGACGAGGGCCCCTCGCACCTAGCCTCACGGGGTGACAACTGCGTCCCCGACTTTCACGCGTAAGAGAACCGGCGAGATCCGCGCTGTGTGCCTGGACGTCGACGACACACTTGTCGACTACAGCACTTCTTCGCGCGCCGCGTTGGCATCGATGGTCGGTAACGCCGACGCCTGGTCGTTGTGGCAGCGAATCACCGACGACCACGTCACCCGCCAGCTGGCCGGTGAGCTCCAGTACGAGTCGATGCGCAACATCCGCACGCAGGCCTTCTTCTCCGCCCTCGGCGAGGAGTTGACCCTGGAGGAAGCCACCCGTCGCGAGCTGGCCCGCCAGGACGTCCTCTCGGCCGGCTGGTGCCTGTTCCCCGACGTGATCCCGATGCTCGACTGGCTGCGCGCCACCGGCCTCCCGATCGCCGCGATCAGCAACGCCTCCGGCCGCCACCAGCGCGTGAAGATCGCCCAGCTGGGCCTCTCGTCCTACTTCGACACCGTGCTGATCGCCGGCGAGGTGGGCTGCGCCAAGCCGGACCGGGTGATCTTCCACACGGCGTGCCTGGCACTGGGGGTCCCGCCGGGCGACACCGTCCACGTGGGAGACCGTCTGCACGCCGACGCCATCGGGGCGCGCGACGCCGGAATGCACGGTGTCTGGATCAACCGGACAGGTCCGACCGGTGGCTCGTTGCCCGCCGGACTGTCCTCGATCGCGTCGCTCGCGGAACTGCCGGAGCTGCTCGTGTGCGAGCTCTCCGCGGCCAACGCCTGAGAAGACCTCTGAGACCGGCCCTCACCTGCGTGTTTGCCTGCAGGTGGGGGCCGATTTCACTTCTGGTGGGGACGTGGTCTAGTATTTCTCCCGGCAGCAACGAGGGCCTCGGAACTCCCCGCGAGAACCGAAGTCGATCGTGAAGCCATTGGGGTATGGTGTAATTGGCAGCACGACTGATTCTGGTTCAGTTAGTCTAGGTTCGAGTCCTGGTACCCCAGCTGCAGAGAAGCAAAACTGAGTGATAAACTCGGCGGAGTTTCGAAGCAAGCTGAAGAATAAGAACTGAATAGCCGGATTTGGACCGGACAGAGCGATCTGATAAGGTTCAACCAGCAAGAAGTTCTAGGGCCCCGTCGTCTAGCGGCCTAGGACGCCGCCCTCTCAAGGCGGTAGCGAGGGTTCGAATCCCTTCGGGGCTACAGTGCAAGAGGCCTACCAGCGGAAACGTTGGTAGGCCTCTTTTGCTTTGCGCTACCGGAGCCCCGGCAGGCCGAGGCTCCGCTTCTCCCGTCGGAAGAATGCGTCAGCGCTACAAGCGGTTTAGCAGTTCGGTTTTCTTGGATTGGAACTCTTCCGCGGTGAGGATGCCCGCGGCGTGCAGGTCGGCCAGTTTGGATATCTGTGCCAGGACGTCTTGTCGAGGTGCTTGTGCGGGCGTTGTGGCGTTGCGCACTGCCTCGCGGAGGGGCGTCGGTGAAAGCGGGGAGATCGTCGACGTTGGTGAAGGTTGCGGTTTGGCCGCTGTGCAGGCGCAGAGTCCGTTCGTTGGACAGGAGCTCGCGTTCCGCACCGACTCCGGCCACGGCGGTCGGGGCGAACTCCATCGCCTGGTTCGACCAGAGCACCTCGCTCAGGGCCAGGAAACGCACCGGCGTGACGGCGATCATGCCCAGGAACGTGGTCGCCAGTTCTTCCTCGGGGACGTGGTCCTTGCCGAGCACAGGAACTCGCGAGGGCGCGGGTTCGGTCTTTCGGCGCATCACAAGGGCTCACCTGTTGAGACACGTCAACACCGCGTGTCGTGCGCAATGCCGCGGCGTGTCGAAGGCCTCAAACGACTGTGGCCGCCCTCCCCGCAGGAGTGGCGGCCACAGTCGGCGTTGGTGCTTTAGAGGCGGCTTTGGAGGGCTTCCGCTGCCGCCAGCAGATCTGCGGCCCAGCGGGCGCCTGGCCGGCGGCCCATTCGGTCAATCGGGCCCGAGACGGAGACGGCGGCCACGACCGCGCCGGAGGAGTCGCGGACCGGGGCTGAGACCGATGCCACGCCAGGTTCCCGTTCGGCCACGCTCTGGGCCCAGCCTCGGCGGCGGACCTCCAGGAGTGTGCGTTCGCCGTAGACGGCGTCGGCCAGCACGGCGCGTTGGGTGCCTGGGTCCGACCACGCGGCAAGGACTTTGGCGCCCGAGCCGGCGGTCATGGGGAGCCTCGCGCCGATGGGCACCGTGTCGCGCAGGCCCGAAGGTGGCTCGGCTGAGGAGACGCAGACGCGCTGCATGCCGTCGCGGCGGTACAGCTGCACGCTTTCGCCCGTGATGTCGCGCAGGCGTGGCAGTACTGAGGAAGCCGCGTCCAGCAACGGGTCCGTTGCACCGCCTGCCAGTTCGGCGAGCGCGGCGCCCGGACGCCAGCGGCCGTCGGAGCCTCGGCGCAGCAACCGATGCACCTCGAGGCCCACGGCCAGGCGGTGCGCGGTCGCTCGTGGAAGGCCGGTGCGATTGCACAACTCGGCCAAGCCACACGGATCTTTTGCTACGGCGTTCAAGACGGCCACTGCCTTGTCCAGCACGCCGATCCCGCTATGCTGTCCCACAAGCCGATACTAACTTCCCAGACAGTGAGAAGTCCAGATCTGTCGGCACGTCCATGATGTGGGAGATGTCGCGATGAGTCGCACGCTCGCGGAGAAGGTGTGGGAGGCACACGTTGTGCGCCACGGCAGTGGTGCGGAGCCGGACCTCCTCTACATCGACCTCCATCTGCTCCACGAAGTCACCAGTCCTCAGGCGTTCGACGGGTTGCGTCTCGCCGGGCGCGGGCTGAGGAGGGCCGATCTCACGATCGCCACCGAGGACCACAACGTCCCCACCGTCGACATCGACAAGCCGATCGCGGACCTCGTGTCGCGCACGCAGGTCGAGACGCTTCGCCGCAACTGCGCGGAGTTCGGCGTGCGCCTGCACCCGATGGGTGATGTGGAGCAGGGCATCGTCCACGTGGTGGGCCCGCAGCTCGGCCTCACGCAGCCCGGCATGACCGTTGTCTGCGGCGACAGTCACACGTCCACGCACGGCGCGTTCGGCGCGCTGGCGTTCGGCATCGGCACGTCCGAGGTGGAACACGTGATGGCGACGCAGACGTTGCCGTTGCGTCCGTTCAAGACGATGGCGATCACCGTCGACGGCGAACTCGGTCCCGGCGTCACGGCGAAGGACATCATCCTCGCGGTCATCGCGAAGATCGGAACCGGTGGCGGACAGGGCTATGTGCTCGAGTACCGCGGCCGTGCCATCGAGAACCTCTCGATGGAAGCCCGCATGACGGTCTGCAACATGTCGATCGAGGCAGGCGCGCGCGCCGGCATGATCGCACCTGACGAGACGACTTTCGACTACATCAAGGGTCGTCCGCACGCACCGTCCGGCGCGGACTGGGACGCGGCCGTCGAATACTGGAAGACGCTGCGCACCGACGACGACGCGACGTTCGACGCCGAGGTGCACATCTCCGCGGACGAGCTCACGCCGTTCGTCACGTGGGGCACGAACCCCGGGCAGGGTCTGCCGCTCGACGCGAACATTCCCGACCCCGAGGCGATCGTGGACGAGAACGAGCGCGTGGCCGCCGAGAAGGCACTGACGTACATGGGCCTCGAGCCCGGCACGCCGCTGCGCGACATCCGCGTGGACACGGTGTTCCTCGGCTCCTGCACGAACGGGCGCATCGAGGACCTGCGGGCCGCCGCGGACGTAATCAAGGGGAAGCACGTCGCTTCAGGAGTACGGATGCTGGTCGTGCCCGGTTCGATGCGGGTGCGCAAACAGGCGGAGGACGAGGGCCTGGACAAGGTCTTCCTCGACGCGGGCGCCGAGTGGCGGCAGGCCGGCTGCTCGATGTGCCTTGGCATGAACCCGGATCAGCTCGCGCCGGGTGAGCGCAGCGCGTCGACCTCCAACCGCAACTTCGAGGGCAGGCAGGGCAAGGGCGGCCGGACGCACCTCGTGTCACCGCTCGTCGCCGCCGCCACGGCCGTGCGCGGCACCCTCTCGGCCCCCGCAGACCTGGAGAACTGACCATGGATGCCTTCACCACCCACACGGGCGTCGGTGTGCCGCTGCGCAGGTCCAACGTGGACACCGACCAGATCATCCCGGCCGTCTACCTCAAGCGCGTGACCCGCACCGGGTTCGAGGACGGGCTCTTCGCCGCCTGGCGCTCCGACGAGAACTTCATCCTCAACCAGGAGCCGTTCAAGGCGGGCAGCGTCCTCGTTGCGGGCCCTGACTTCGGCACCGGGTCCTCTCGGGAACACGCCGTCTGGGCGTTGATGGACTACGGCTTCCGCGTCGTCGTGTCGTCTCGCTTCGCCGACATCTTCCGGGGCAACTCGGGCAAGCAGGGGCTCGTGGCGGCGCAGTGCAGCCAGTCCGATGTCGAGCTGCTGTGGAAGTTGCTCGAGTCGGAACCCGGCACGCCGGTCACCGTGGACCTCACCGACAAGACCGTTCGCGCCAAGGACTTGGTTGCCCCGTTCGAGATCGACGACTACACCCGCTGGCGCCTTCTCGAAGGCCTCGACGACATCGCTTTGACGCTGCGCCACGAGGCCGAGATCAGCGCATTCGAGGGCAATCGCCAGACTTGGTTGCCTACAACGGATCCGCTTCCGGCGGTCTGAGAGGGGGCCGGGTTTACCCCTTGAGAGGGGCGAATCCGGCGCCTCCTGTCCCTCGAAGGGGCGCAATTAGCCACGCCACAACGAAAATTTTGGCGTGGCGATTGGTATTTCTCGCGTTTTGGGCCTACCGTTGCGTTCTAGTCGGCCCGACTCTTAGGGCCGTGAGCGTCCTGGGAGGGACTGACGGTGAATAAGGCCCAGCTCATCGAGGCGCTCGCCGAGCGCCTTGGAGACAAGAAGACCGCCGGCGCTGCTGTTGACGGCCTCGTGGACGTGATCGTCCGCAGCGTCAACAAGGGCGAGAAGGTCAACATCACGGGCTTCGGCGTCTTCGAGAAGCGCGCCCGTGCGGCTCGCACCGCGCGCAACCCGCGCACGGGCGAGACCGTGAAGGTCAAGAAGACCAACGTGCCCGCGTTCCGCCCCGGCTCGACGTTCAAGGACGTCATCAGCGGCGCGAAGAAGCTGCCGAAGGCCGTTGCGGTCAAGGCGGCCGCGAAGCCCGCCGCCGCCGCAGCAGCCGCGAAGCCCGCTGCTGCCAAGGCTCCGGCCACTCGGGCGACGACGACGCGCGCCACCACCACGACGCGCACCCGCACGGCCGCGGCCGCCACCAAGGCGCCCGCGACCCGTCGCACCACCACGGCCGCTGCGAAGCCCGCAGCTGCCAAGGCGCCCGCGAAGGCGACCGCCACGAAGACCGCCGCCAAGCCGGCAGCGAAGGCGACCGCGGCCAAGAAGCCCGCTGCCGCCAAGACGACGGCTGCGGCGAAGCCCGCCGCGAAGACCACGGCTGCCAAGGCGCCCGCGGCTCGCAAGACGGCTGCCAAGAAGAAGTGAGACGGGCCTCCTCTCAGTAGGAGGCTGCGCCACTTCAAGAAC
>NZ_JBSGXZ010000072.1:0-21803 GCF_053610285.1 Lentzea sp. NPDC054927 | reverse complement strand
GTCACCTTTCCTGGGGGCTCCGCCCCCAGACCCCCGCCAATCTAATCTGGGGGTCCTCCGCCACGCGTGGGTTGATGGCACGCCTGTTGCGTTGGGCGGAGGCGCGTTGCGTGGGTGGTGCGCTGTTTCAAGACAAGGACACCTCGGCTTCGCCATCGGGCTTGAGGAGGCTTGCTGAGAGTCGGCTGAGATGTTGCGGGCGGCTGGCTCTCAGGAGCGGCATGCTGTGCGTGTGAAGCCTCGGGTGCTGGTCGTGGACGACGAAGTCGGCGTGCGTCGGGCGTTGGAGCGTGGTCTGGCGGCGGAGGGCATGGAGGTCGTTACGGCGGCTGATGGGCCTACGGCGTTGCGGGTGGCGTTGACCGGCGCATTTGATGTCGTGTTGTTGGACATCATGTTGCCTGGGTTGTCCGGGTATCGGGTGTTGCAGCGGATGCGGGCAGATGGGGTGCGGACGCCTGTGTTGATGGTGTCGGCGAAGGATGGGGAGGTTGACCAGGCGGACGGGCTGGATCTTGGGGCCGATGGGTACTTGGTCAAGCCGTTCAGCTTTGTGGTGTTGGTGGCTCAGGTTCGGGCCCTGTTGCGGCGGGGTGGTGGGGCTCGGCGGAAGTTGACGTTGGGGAACCTGGTTATTGATCGTGGGTTGCGTGAGGTCAGTTGGGCTGGGCAGGACGTTTCGTTGAGTCCGCGTGAGTACGCGGTGTTGGACGTTTTGGCTTCTCGGGCTGGGTCGGTGGTGACCAAGGACGAGTTGTTGCGGTCTGTTTGGGGGGACGAGCAGGCCGCTACTCGGAATGCGGTTGAGGTTTATGTGGGGTACCTCAGGCGCAAGTTGGAGGCTGTTGGGGGTGGGGAGGTGGTGCGGACCATTCGGGGGCATGGATACATCGCGTCCACTCCGGACCTCGACAGTGCGTTGGGGAACAAGTGAGTCCTCGCCGCTGGTGGTTTCAGCGCACGTTGCGCTTTCGGATCACTGTGGTGGCCACTGGGGTGGCTTTGTTGTGCTTGCTGGCGTTCACGGGGTTGGCGCCGGCGTTGATCGGGTTGATTCAGATCACTGCGGTGGACCAGGAGTTGGCTCGGCAGCCGCCTCGGGTTTTGGACGTGTCCGGGGTGCCGGTGGACGGGGGACCGGCGCTTCCGTTGACTGCTCAGGACATTCGTACGTTGAAGTCCGGCGAGCCGGTGTTGAGGTTGGACGGGGCTTCCGCGTATCGGTGGCGGGGGCAGGTGGTGTTCGCGGGGGACGGGTCGCCTCGGCTCGAGGTGTACGGGGACACGTTGCTCGGGTACGAGAACGCGAACACGTTGGGGACGCGGTGGTTGGCGTTCGCGGCGGTGTTGGTGGCCGGGTTGGTGGGGATCGCCACCTGGTTGTCGGTGCGGTCGTCGTTGCGGCCCGTTGAGCGGATGCGGGTTGCCGCTGGGGAGTTGCCGCACGGGGAGCGGTTGCCGGTGCCGCCGTCGCGGGACGAGTTGCAGGCGTTGGCTGAGGCGTTGAACGCGTTGCTGGCTCGGCGGGACGAGGCCTCGGATCGGTTGCGGAGGTTCACCGGGGACGCGGCGCATGAGCTGAGGTCGCCGGTTGCTTCGGTGCGGGCGCAGGCTGAGGTGGCGGTGGCGCATCCGGATCCGGACTTTTCGATTGAGGTTCTGGAGTCGGTGGTCGAGGAGTCGATTCGGCTCAGTGCGCTGGTGGACTCGTTGTTGATCCTGGCTCGGGCGGACACCGGGGTGCCTGGCCGGGCTGAGGCGGTTGACCTGGTGTTGGAGGCTGAGGCGGCGATTTCTCGGCTGGACACCGAGTTGTTGGTGCGGCTGACGGCTCCGCCGTCGGCGTGTTTGGTGTCGGCTACTCGGTCCGAGGTCGAGTTGGTGCTGGACAACCTGCTGCGCAACGCCGTTCGGTATGCGTATTCGACGGTCACGCTGACGTTGGTGCCGGTGGGGCGGGACGTGCGGTTGTTGGTGGACGACGACGGGCACGGGATTCCCGTTGAGCATCGGGCGAAGGTGTTCGACCGGTTCTATCGGGTGGAAGAGGATCGCGGGCGGCGGTCGGGTGGGTTCGGGCTCGGGCTGGCGTTGGTGGCGCATCTCGTGCGGCGGCGCGGGGGGTCGGTGCTGGCCGCGGAGTCACCTGCCGGTGGTGCGCGTTTGGAGATCCGCTGGCCGTCCTGGTAGCAAGCTCTGGTGCCAGAGTTGCGAGCGTCGGCGCTGGTCGACGCGCCCGTTGCCGTTGTTGCCGGTGCCTTGGTCGAGACCTCGCTGATCGCGGGGTTCGGGGTGAAGGTGCCGGGTCCCTTGCTGTGCCTGGGAGATGTGCTCACCGGGCCGTTGGGTGTGCGGTTGACGGTCACCCGTGCTGATTTGTCCGGTGTGTCGGCTGCCGGGGACTTCCTGGAGCTGCACACGGATCTCGTGGTCACCGGGGCCGGGACGATGGTGATCGACCGGGTCAGCTGGACGACGGTGGGTGGTGTCGTCGGGCGGTTCGCGGACGTCACGGTCGGGCGCGGGATGGCGTTGCGGGTGCTGCAGAAGCGCTCGGCGTTGCTGGCATCGCGGTGTGCGGAGCTGCGTGAGGCTCGTGTTGTCGTCGGTGCGGCGATCGTCCGGGATGGACGGTTGCTGGCCCAGCAGCGGTCCTACCCGGAAAGTCATGCGGGGCAATGGGAACTGCCCGGTGGGCGGGTGGAGGACGGCGAGAAGCCGGAGGACGCGTTGGTGCGCGAGTGCGTCGAAGAGCTCGGTGTGCCGGTGGTCGTCGGTGAGCAGGTCGGGCCGGACGTGCCGTTGAAGAAGGACATGGTGCTGCGGATCTACGCGGCGTCGCTGGCGGAACCCGGCGGCGGTGAGCCGGAAGCGTTGGAGCACAACGCTGTCCGGTGGCTCACCGCCGACGAGCTGCCCGGCGTGGACTGGCTGCCGGCCGATCGGGTGCTGGTGCCAGCTCTTCAAGCGCTCCTCAACTGAGTCCGGACAGGCGCAGCGCCGCGTTCAGCCGGTGCTGGGCGCGTTCGCGGGCCCGGTCCGCGCCCGCTGAACGGATGCGGTCCAGTTCCGCCGGGTCGGCGAGGAGCTCCAGCGTGCGGTCGCGCACGGGGCGGAGTTCCTCGATGACCGCCTCGGCCACGACGTTCTTGAGGTCCGCGAACTTGCTCGTGTAGTCCTCGGGGTCCTTGCCGGTGCAGGAGGTGAGGATCTCGGTCAGGTTCGCGATGCCCTCCGTGGACGAGACGGCGCGCCGGACCTTGCGCCGCACCAGATCCGGGTCGTCGAGCAGGAAGATGACGCCGATGGAGTTCTGCGCGGACTTGTCCATCTTGCGTGCCGGGTCCGAGAGGTCCTTGATGCGCGCGCCGACCTTCGGCACCACCGCGGTCGGGACGATGAACGCATCGCCGTACGCGTGGTTGAAGCGACGGGCGAGCGCACGGGCCAGCTCGACGTGCTGGAGCTGGTCCTCGCCGACCGGAACCTCCGCGGTGCCCTGCAACAGGATGTCCGCCGCCATCAGCACCGGATAGGTGAGCAGGCTGAGGCGCACGGACTCGCGGCCGAGCGACTTCTCCTTGAACTGGATCATGCGCGCGGCCTCGCCGTACGTGCAGGTGCACTCCAGGACCCAGTTGAGGGCTCCCAGCTCACGGATCAGATCGCTCTGCACGCACGTGCTCTCCGGGGCGATGCCGGACGCGATGAGCACGGCGAACTGCTCTCTGGTCAGAGATCGCAGACGTTGCGGGTTGTGTGACGACGTCATGGCGTGCAGATCGCTGATGAAGTACACGTCGTCCTCGGTGCCCTCACGAGCCCACGTGCGCAGCGCCCCGAGGTAGTTGCCGAGGTGGACCTGGCCGGACGGGGTGATGGCGGACAAGCGGATCATGGTGGTTGGTCCTTTCGTGAAGGACCGCCCGGACGAAACGCACAAAAAAGCCGCCCGTCTCGGGCGGCCTGTGTTCGCGTCAGCGCACAGCTACTCCGGCCGCCTGAAAGCGGCCCACCAGTAAGCGTTCATCATGCGCACGTTGGCCAGTATAGGGCTACCGTTGAAGGATGTTCATCGTGCTGCTGAAGTACGCCGCGCCACTGGAACAGATCGACTACGCCCTCCCCGACCACCGAGCATGGGTCGAGAAGCAGTACGAGCGGGGCCTGTTCCTCGCCTCAGGGCGTCAAGTGCCGAGGGTCGGCGGCGTGATCATCACGCGCCCCATGCCCCGCGGCAAGCTCGAAGCGCTGCTCGCCACGGACCCGTGGGCCGAGCAGAAGCTGGTGAAGTACGACATCTGCGAGTTCGAGGCGACCAGGACGGCGCCGGAGCTCATGAAGCTGAACGAGGCCGTGCTGCAGGGCTAGCCACGTGCTGCAGGGCTACGTGCTGCAGTGCCACCTGCTGCAGGGCTACGTGCTGCAGGGCTAGGACTGGCTTCGGGCGAGCCACTCGATCGCGGCTTGGAGCGTGCGATCGCGGGTGTCGTCCGGGTTCGGCGTGGCCGAGTTCGTGACGGGCGTGTCCGGGGCGATCGGTTCGTTGCCGTAGACGCGCCCCGTGCGGTCGGTCATGTGTGCGGTGGTGATCGCCAGCCGTGCGCCGTCGGGCAGCTTGAAGGCCTGGTTCGCGGTCGCGTAGCCGGCCGTCGGTTCGCCGAAGGTGCGGACGTTCTGCGCGCCCAGGAACGAGATCAGCACCGCCTCGCCCGAGCTCGCGGTGTGGCCGTCGATGAGCACGGCGACCGGCTGGTTCTGCGGTGCGGGGATTTTGACTCGCCGGAACGCGGTGTTCTTGCCGTTGTAGACGTGGCCGCGGCGGATGCCCCAGCCGTGGCCCCCGCGCTTGCTGCCGCTGTTGCTGCCCCCGTTGCCGCGGCCGGGCGGGCTGACGAACCGGCCCCTCTCGCCCTCGCCGAGCAACGGGGCGACCACCGTGAGCATCGGGTGCATGTCGCCGCCGCGGTTGCCGCGCAGGTCGACCACCCAACCGGTTGGTTGGTGCGCGATCAGGTCACGCAGGACGGCCAGGCCGGCGGTGACGTACGCGTCGCCGTTGCGCGAGTCGGTCTCGGGCAGAACCAGCAGAGCCAACCGGGCGGTTGGCCCGACCAACCGGTCTGTCGCCTCAACGAACCGTTCGGTTGCGCGGACTGACTGGTCTGTCGCCTCAACCAACTGTCCAGTTGCGTCGACCAACCGGTCTGTCGGCTCAGCCAACTGTCCGGTTGCTTCGATCGACGGGTCGGTCGGCCCAGCCAACCGTTCGGTTGCTTCGACCAACCGGTCGGTCGGCCCAGCCAACCGTTCAGTTGCCTCGACCAACCGTCCGGTTACCTCGACCAACCGACCAGTTGGGACGGTCGGGTCCGGTGCCCGCCCAGCCCGGCGCGGCGTGATCAGGCAGGTGTGCGGGTTGCCGAGCGCGGCGATCACCTGGCGGATGGCGTCGTAAGTGTCCTCAGGGCGGTGCGCTGAGGCCGTCGCGAGGTGAGCTTCGGCACGTAATTCGGGCCAATCGGCCGCTGAACTCTCCATCGAGTGCCGCTGGAGGAGGTCCAGCGCTTTGTCGACATATGCCCGGACTCCGGCGGCTCTCAAGCGGCCTTCTTGAGCGCCTTCTTGGCTGCCTTCGCGGCCTTCTTCGCCGCCTTCTTCCTGGCCTTGTCACGTTCTTTGAGCAGGAAGGGGACCGGGCAGCGCTTGCACTGCGGCTTCGACCGGCAGCACTTCTTCTTGAGTTTTTTACCCACTGGTTGCACTCCACTCCGGCCGATGTAGCTAGAGTAGGTGAGGCTCACTTCACTGGCACTCTTGTGTGGTAATGCCGACTCGGCCGGTACTCTGGTGTACGGCTGTGCGCATTGACGTGTCCGGCGCGAGCCCCTCCAACGCCTTCGAAGCTCTAGGAGTTCTGCGTGCCCACGGCCACCGCGCCTGCCCTTCAGACGCGCACTGACCTGCGCAATGTCGCGATCGTCGCGCACGTCGACCACGGCAAGACGACGCTGGTCGACGCTATGCTGCGCCAGTCTGGCGCCTTCTCCGCGCGTGCCGAGCTGGTCGACCGGGTCATGGACTCCGGCGAGCTCGAGCGTGAGAAGGGCATCACCATTCTCGCGAAGAACACGGCTGTCAGGCGGCACACGCCTGATGGTGACGTGATCATCAACGTCGTCGACACCCCCGGCCACGCCGACTTCGGTGGTGAGGTCGAGCGCGCGCTGGCGATGGTGGACGGTGTCGTCCTGCTCGTCGACGCCTCCGAAGGTCCGCTGCCGCAGACCCGATTCGTCCTGCGCAAGACGCTGTCCGCGGGCCTGCCGGTGATCCTGCTGGTCAACAAGGTCGACCGCCCCGACGCCCGGATCTCCGAGGTCGTCGAGGAAGCCCACGACCTGCTGCTCGACCTGGCCACCGAGGTCGGCGCCGACGAGTCCGTGCTGGACCTGCCGGTCGTCTACGCCTCCGCGCGTGCCGGTCGGGCGTCGCTCACCCAGCCCGAGGACGGCGGCCTGCCGGACGAGGAGAACCTGGACACGCTGTTCCAGGTGCTGATGGAGCACATCCCCGCTCCCACCGTGGACGTGGACGGGCCGCTGCAGGCCCTGGTCACGAACCTCGACGCCTCGACGTTCCTCGGCCGCATCGCGCTGTGCCGCATCCACCAGGGCACGATGCGCAAGGGCGAGACCGTGGCGTGGTGCCGCGAGGACGGCGAGCCGGTCAAGGTTCGCATCACCGAGCTCCTCATCACCGAGGCGCTGGACCGCGTTCCCGCCGAGTTCGCCCGCGCGGGTGACCTGGTCGCCATCGCCGGCATCTCGGACATCACCATCGGTGACACGCTGGCCGACGCCGAGACCCCCGAGGCGCTGCCCCGGATCACGGTCGACCAGCCGGCCATCTCGATGACCGTCGGTGTGAACACCTCTCCGCTGGCCGGCCGCAACGGTGGCACGAAGCTCACCGCCCGCGTGCTCAAGGCGCGGCTCGACGCCGAGCTCGTCGGCAACGTGTCCGTGAAGGTGCTCCCGACCGAGCGTCCGGACACCTGGGAGGTGCAGGGCCGCGGCGAGCTGGCGCTGGCCATCCTGGTCGAGCAGATGCGCCGCGAGGGCTTCGAGCTGACCGTGGGCAAGCCCCAGGTCGTCACGCACACGGTCGACGGCAAGGTCCACGAGCCGTTCGAGCGCCTGTCCGTCGACTGCCCTGAGGAGCACCTCGGCGCTGTCACGCAGCTGCTGGCCAACCGCAAGGGCCGCATGGAGAACATGTCGGGCCACGGCACCGGCCGCATCAAGCTCGACTACGTGGTGCCGTCGCGCGGCCTCATCGGCTTCCGGACCGAGTTCCTGACCGAGACCCGCGGCACCGGCATCGCGAACGCCGTCTCCGAGGGCTACGCGCCGTGGGCGGGCGAGATCCGCACCCGTCACAACGGCTCGCTGGTCGCCGACCGCACCGGCTCGATCACCGCCTACGCGATGATCCAGCTGGCCGACCGCGGCACCTTCTTCGTGGAGCCGGGCGCCGACGCGTACGAGGGCATGGTCGTGGGCGAGAACCCGCGCGCCGAGGACCTCGACGTGAACGTCACCCGCGAGAAGAAGCTCACCAACATGCGGTCCTCCACGGCCGATGTGATGGAGACCCTGGCCCGTCCCCGCAGGCTCTCGCTGGAAGAGGCGCTGGAGTTCTGCGCCTCCGACGAGTGCGTCGAGGTGGCGCCGGACGTCGTGCGCGTCCGCAAGGTGACGCTGGACGCGAACCTGCGCGGCCGCGAGCGTTCACGCCTGAAGGCGCGCGGCTGATCCGCACGCTGACGTAACGCCTGACTGAGGGCGGCTGGGCCGACGGCCTGGCCGCCCTCAGTCGTTTCCCGGGGTCGTTTCCCGGGGAGTTTCAACCACCGGAAACCGGCCGACCCCAGGGCGAACCACCCGACCAGGTGAGCCGTACTACCCACTGTGCGAGCAACCCACCACCGCCCCGGTACGTCCCTCTAGTGGCGCGGGTGACAAAACTTGGGTTGCCCGAACGCCACCACCATCCTTCTGGCAATGTGAGGACCATGAGGCGACTCGGGGGAGTGCTGGCTGCTGCCGTTCTGTGCGGCACCGCAGCGGCGTGCACGAACGCGCCACCTCCGCCGCTGGTCCCCAAGTCCGAGGCCCCCGTCATCACCACGACGGGTCCGAAGGTCACCGAGATCGTGGTGGGCGTGGACGACGTGGCGGGCGGCTACAACCCGCACTCGCTGGCGGCCCAGAGCCCCATCACCACCGCGCTGAGCTCGCTGCTGCTGCCGAGCGCCTTCCGCACGGGGCCCGACGGCGCGCCGCAGCTCGACCGGAACCTCATGGTGAGCGCGAAGGTCACCAAGGCCGAGCCCTTCACCGTCACGTACTCGATCCGCAAGGACGCGAGCTGGTCGGACAGCGCCCCGATCGCCGCCGAGGACTTCTACTACCTCTGGCAGCGGATGCGCGTCGAGCCCGGTGTCGTCGACCCGGCGGGTTACCGGCTCATCAACAACATCAGCGCGCGCGAGGGCGGCAAGGTCGTCGAGGTCGCGTTCGGCAAGCCGTTCCCCGGCTGGCGGTCGCTCTTCGCGAACCTGCTGCCCGCGCACCTGCTCAAGGACGCGCCCGGCACCTGGTCGAACGTCCTCAGCACCAACTTCCCCGCCACCGCGGGACCGTTCCAGGTGCGCAGCCTGGACGAACCGCGCGGCGAGGTCGTGCTCGAGCGCAGCGATCGGTACTGGGAGGTGCCGACAACGCTGGACAGGGTGGTGATCCGGCGCGCCACGCACACCGCGATGGCCGAGTCACTGTCCAAAGGGGACAATCAGGCTGCGCTGCTGCGGGCGGACGCCGCGGATGTCAACCTGCTCAAGGAAAACACGAAGCTGACGACGAAAACCGTGCCGCGCAACGAGGTCGCGCAGGTGCTGCTGCGGCCGGCGAGCGATCAGCTCAAGGACGTCAAGGCGCGCAAGGCGATCGTGGCCGCGCTCGACCGGGACGCGCTCATCGCGTCCGGTACGCAGAGCGGGCCGAGTGCGCAGTTCCGGGCCGACTCGTACGTGGTGCCGCCGAGCCGCTCCGGCTACCAGGCGACCATCACCGGCAACACGCTCAACGCGGCGGCCAGCGACCAGCTCCTCACCGAGATCGGGTACGCCAAGAACGCGCAGGGGGCGTGGGAGAAGGCCGGCAAGGCGCTCAAGCTGAAGATCGCCGCGCCCGAGAAGGTCGAGCCGTACGTCACCATCGCGAACCGGATCAAGGCGCAGCTGGCCGAGCGCGGCATCCAGGCCGACGTCGTCACGCCGAACGCCGAGGACCTCTTCAGCAAGCAGCTCCTCGAGAAGGACATCGACATCGCCGTCGTGCCGCGGGTCGACGCCGGTGACTCGGCGGCGGGTCTGGCGAGTGCGTACGGGTGCGTGGGTGACGCGCCGGACGGGGCGACGCCCAGCCCGCAGAACCCGGCTGGTTTCTGCGATCAGGCGATCCAGACGGACATCGAGGCCGCGCTCAACGGCAAGGTCCTCCTCGGCGACGTGCTCGCCCGCGTCGAACCGCAGATCCAGGCTCAGGCCGTGGCGTTGCCGTTGTTCCAGGTAGTGGACCTTCTTGGTGTGCTGCCCACCGCGGTGTCCGGGGTCGGCACCGGTGCGCCGCTCGCCGGCGTGCTCAGCGGTGCACCCGAATGGCGGCGTCTCGACAAGTAGCGACGGGTCGGAAAACCAGTTGCTTTCGAGGTTTTGGCGTTGGTACGTTCGGCCGCCCTTGTTGACAGAATTCAAAGCGCCCGGTTAACGAACGCTTTCGCCCGGTAATCGGGCCATTGCGGCGCGCTACAAGGTGTCTCCATTGGGTCACGATCGCCCTCCTAGGTAGTGACCGCCAGCTCACCGGGTTCTTACCGTGCCACCCACGATGTGCCGGTTCGGGGCGCGTATGGCACATCACGGTTATGGGCGTGCAGGCCGACCTGGCCACGGCCGCCCAGTGCTAGGAGGGCACGTGTCGATGAGGAGAACCAAAGCACTTCCGGCGATCGCGCTGGTTGCCAGCGCGTCTCTCGTGCTGGGTGCCTGTGGTGGCGGTGGCGGGACCAACGACGCTGACGGTGGCGACGCCACTGTCGCGGAGATGGCGACCGCCCGCGGTGAATCCGCGGACGGCTACACCGCGCCGGATACGAAGCAGAGCGACCAGGTCGTCGTGTCGACCGACAAGCCGTACACCTCGTACAACAACGCGACTGAGGACGCCAACCAGTCCTACAACACGTTCGCGTTGGTGCTCGTGCAGCCTGGCGCGCACGTCACGAACGGCAACAACAAGGTCATCCTGAACAAGGACACCATGGAGTCGATCGAGGTCACCTCGAAGTCTCCGCAGGTCGTGACCTGGAAGCTGAAGAAGGGCGTCACCTGGTCCGACGGCGAGGCCTGGGACTGCGACGACTTCTACATGGCGTGGTTCACCCAGTCGAACTCGGCGAAGAAGCCGGACGGCACCAAGTACTTCAAGCCCGCCGGCACCACCGGGTACGACCTGGCGACCGGCGAGTGCAAGGACGACCAGACGTTCGTCGGCACGTTCTCCGCTCCGTACCCGGACTACGAGGACATGTTCAACAACGACGTCCTCCCCGCGCACATCCTCGAAAAGAACGCCGGCATCGCCGACATCACCAAGCTGACCAAGGACAGCCCCGCCGCTGACCTGCAGAAGACCGCCGACTTCTGGAACGAGAAGTGGAACGGCTTCAGCAAGGACCTCATGCCGGCCGCCGGTCCGTACCAGCTGACGGGCTTCGAGCCGAACCAGTCCGTGACGCTCGAGCGCAACCCGAAGTGGGCCGGCAAGCCCGGTGGTCCCGCGAAGATCGTCCTGAAGGCGATCCCGGACCCCGTCGCGCAGGCGCAGGCGCTGGAGAACGGTGAGGTCGCCGTCAACTCCATGGCCCAGCCGGACGCGAACGCGGCCACCAAGCTGAAGGGCCTGAGCGCCCAGGGCATCACGTTCGGCGCGGGCCCCGGCCTGTCGTTCGAGCACCTGGACATCCAGATGAAGAACCCGGTGCTGGCGAAGGAAGAGGTCCGCAAGGCCTTCTTCATGTGCGTCAAGCGCCAGGACATCATCGACAAGCTCATCACCGAGGTGCAGGCCGACGCCAAGCCGCTGGGCAGCCTGATCTTCTTCCCGAAGGACGAGGGCTACAAGGACGTCTACGCCGACAAGGCCAAGGGCGACGCCGCCGAGTCGAAGAAGATCCTTTCCGGGGCCGGCTGGACGCAGGGTGCCGACGGCGTGTTCGCGAAGGACGGCGTGCGTGCCTCCTTCCGGATCAGCCACACCGACATCCCGCGGCGCAAGCAGACCGTCGAGCTGATCCAGGGTCAGTGCAAGGACGCCGGTATCGAGATCAAGGACGACACCGACCCGAACTTCCTCGACGAGCGCGTCTCCGCCGGTGACTACGACGTCGCCCTGTTCGCCTGGTCCTCCACGGCGTTCAAGAGCGGCAAGAAGTCGATCTACGAGACCGGTGGTGGCCAGAACTGGCAGAACCTGAGCGTGCCGAAGGCCGACGAGGCGCTGAAGCAGGCTGTCTCGCAGACGTCGATCGCGGACTCCCTGAAGTACTTCCAGGAGGCCGACGATGCGCTGGCCGGCGCGTACGGCTCGATGCCGTTGTTCCAGATGCCGAACATGTGGGCCTTCAAGGGACTCGACCGCGTGTACTTCCAGAGCTACTACGGCGCGCTTTGGAACGCGAACGAGTGGCAGACCAAGTAATTCGCGACAGCTGAAGTTGCGCAACGCCTGACCGGGCGGGGCCGGACCACGAGTCCGGCCCCCCCCGAGCCGGGTTGCCCCCTAGGAGCCCGCCCGTGATCCGCTACATCATCCGGCGCCTGCTGATCTCCATACCCATCCTGCTGATCGGCAGCTTCGCCTGTTACGTCCTCGTCGCCACCGCCGGCAACCCCCTGGCGGAAATGCGATTCCGGCCCGGTGTCACCGAAGCCGACCTCAGGGCCGCCGAAGCCGCTCTCGGCTTGGACAAGCCCGTCATCGTCCGCTACTGGAACTGGCTCACCGACTTCCTGTCCGGTGACTGGGGCCAGAGCATCGCCCTCGGTCAGGCCAAAACCGCTGTGTTCCCAGCCGTCACCGACGCGCTGTGGACCACCGGACGCCTCGTCATCGGCGCCGAACTTCTCGCTCTCACACTGGGTGTCTCGGTCGGCGTGCTCGCCGCCGTGCGCCAGTACTCGATCTTCGACTACCTCGCCACCAGCACCGCGTTCCTGATGTTCTCGATGCCGATCTTCTGCGTCGCGGTCATCGTGAAGAACTACGGCATCCAGTTCAACAACGTCCTGGAGTCGATGGGGCTGGACCGCTGGCTCACCACCGCGGGTCCGCGGCCGGGTGGCTTCAGCGGCAGTTTCGGTGAGGTCGTCTTCAAGTACACGGGCACGTTCCTGTTGCCGACGGTCGCGCTGATGCTGATCAGCTTCGCCGCGTACAGCCGGTTCGAACGCGCGTCCATGCTGGAGATCCTGCACTCGGACTTCGTGCGCACCGCGCGGTCGAAGGGCATCTCGCAGGGCCGCGTGATCTTCAAGCACGCGTTCCGCAACGCGCTGATCCCCGTGGCCACGCTGTTCTCGCTGAACTTCGGTGCCGTGCTCTCCGGCGCGATCATCACCGAGACCGTGTTCGGCTGGGCCGGCATGGGCACGCTGCTGGTGAACTCCGTCCGCCAGTTCGACCCGCCGATGCTGATGGGCTGGCTCGCCGTCACCGCGACGCTGATCGTGCTGTTCAACCTGATCGCCGACGTCGTGTACGGCATCCTCGACCCTAGGATTCGCCTTGGCTAACATCAACTTGGCGTCCGAGGGCGGCGTGGTGAGCAGCGCTCCCGAGTCCGGCTCCCACGAGTTCGACGCCACCAAGACCCGTACGCAGGGCCAGCTCGTCCTGAGGCGGTTCCTGCGCCACCGGCTCGCGATGGTGAGCCTCGGCGTCTTCATCTTCCTCGTGCTGTTCGCGTTCCTCGGTCCGTTCATCTGGACCTTCGACTACGAGGACGTGACCAGCAAGTCCTACCAGCCGATGAGCGGAACCCACCCGCTCGGCACCACGCAGGTCGGCAAGGACATGCTGGCGCTGCTCATGCGCGGTACCGGCTACTCGCTGCAGATCGCGTTGATCGTGGCCGCGCTGGCGACCGCGATCGGCGTGACTTTCGGTGCCCTGGCGGGATATCTGCGCGGTTTCGTCGACACGGCGCTGATGCGTCTGGTCGACCTGCTGCTGATCATCCCGCAGATCGCGGTCGCCGCGATCGTGGTGAAGGGCTTCTCCGGCAGCTGGTACGTCGTCGCGCTGGTGCTCGCCGCGTTCGCCTGGATGCAGATCGCCCGGATCACCCGTGGTGAGACGCTTTCCTTGGCACAGCGGGAGTTCATCGAGGCGGCGCGGGCCTGTGGCGCCTCCACCTCGCGGATCATCTTCAAGCACCTCGTGCCGAACATGATCGGCAGCATCACCGTCAACGCGACGCTGGCGATCGCGAGCGCGGTGCTGACCGAGGCCGCGCTGTCGTTCCTGGGTCTGGGAGTTCAGCCTCCCGACACGTCTCTGGGCGTGATCGTCCTGGAGAACTACGGGCAGTTCCTGAACCGGCCGTGGCTGTTCTGGGGTCCGTTCATCGTGCTCGTGTCGCTCTCCCTCGCCGTCAACTTCATCGGTGACGGCCTGCGCGACGCGTTCGACCCGAGGCAGACGAAGGTGCGTGCCTGATGACCACTGTTTCCGAACTGTCGGAGGACTTCCTGCCCTCCAACACCACCGCACCGCTGCTCTCGGTCAAGGACCTCTCGGTCACGTTCCCGACCGACGACGGCGACGTCCGCGCCGTGCGCGACGTCTCGTTCGACCTCAACCCCGGCGACGTGCTGGGCATCGTCGGCGAGTCGGGCTCCGGCAAGTCCGTGTCCTCCATGGCGATCATGGGCCTGCTGCCCAAGAACGCGATCATCGACGGCTCGATCCGCTACCGCGGCGAGGAGCTGAACGGCCGCACCTACAAGCAGATGCAGCCGTTCCGCAGCAAGCACATCTCGATGATCTTCCAGGACCCGATGACGTCGCTGAACCCCGTCTACACCGTGGGGTGGCAGCTCGCCGAGACCTATCGCGCGCACCACAACGTCTCCAAGAAGGCGGCGTGGGCCAAGGCGGTCGAGTCGCTGGAACTGGTCGGCATCCCGCAGCCGGACAAGCGCGCGGGCCAGTACCCGCACGAGTTCTCCGGCGGCATGCGGCAGCGCGTGGTGATCGCGATGGCGATCATCAACGACCCCAGCGTGATCATCGCCGACGAGCCGACCACCGCGCTCGACGTGACGGTGCAGGCGCAGATCCTCGACACCATGCTGCGCATCCAGACCGAGACCGACGCGGCGATCGTCATGATCACGCACGACCTCGGCGTGGTCGCGGGCATGGTCAACCGCGTGCAGGTGATGTACGGCGGCACGGTGGTCGAGTCCGGGCCCGTCGACGATGTCTTCGAACGGCCGCGGATGCCTTACACCGTCGGACTTCTGGGCTCGGTCCCGAACCCGGCGACGCTCGGCAAGCGGCTCACCCCGATCAAGGGTGCGCCGCCGTCATTGGTGAACCTGCCCACCGGATGCTCGTTCTCGCCGCGCTGCCCGCTCGTCGCCGACGTGTGCCACGAGTGGGAACCGCTGCTGGAGGAGGCCGGCGCCGCGAACCACACGACGCGGTGCCACCGCTGGGAGCACCTGGCGACCATCGAGCAGCCGCAGAAGCTGTTCCTGCACGACGAGATCGGCACGGTCGAGAACCCGGCGGTGTTCGCCGCGGCCAACCCCGACGAGTCGCTCGAAGTCACCGCCGTGCACGGATCTCTGCTCACGGACCTGAGGGATGAGGAGGCGAAGTGACCGCGCCACTGCTGGAGGTCACCGACCTCGTCAAGGAGTTTCCCGTGCGGGGCAAGGGAATCATCCCGCGCAACATCGGCACGGTGCAGGCCGTGTCCGGGGTGTCGTTCACACTGCACCCCGGCGAGACGCTCGGTCTGGTCGGCGAGTCCGGCTGCGGCAAGTCCACGACCGGGCGCGCGATCCTGCAGCTGCACAAGCCGACCTCCGGTTCGGTGAAGTTCGACGGCCGTGAGCTCACCTCCATGAGCACCAAGCAGTTGCGGCCGTTGCGCAAGGACATCCAGATCGTCTTCCAGGACCCGTACGCGTCGCTGAACCCCAAGTGGCAGGTCAACGACATCATCGCGGAACCCCTGGTGATCCACGGTGTCGAAGGAGGCGTGCAGCGTCGCGTCAACGAGCTGATGGAGCTCGTGGGCCTGAACCCCGAGCATCGCAACCGTTACGCGCACGAGTTCTCCGGCGGTCAGCGGCAGCGCATCGGCATCGCACGTGCGCTCGCGCTGAACCCGCGGTTCCTCGTGCTGGACGAACCGGTGTCCGCTTTGGACGTCTCGGTGCAGGCCGGTGTCGTGAACCTGTTGGAGGAACTGCAGGAACGGCTCGGGCTGGCCTACCTGTTCGTCGCGCACGACCTCTCGGTGGTGCGGCACATCTCCGATCGCGTCGCGGTGATGTACCTCGGCAAGATCATCGAGATCGGCGAGCGCGAGGCCATCTACGCCAAGCCGATGCACCCGTACACGCAGGCGTTGCTGTCCGCGGTGCCGATGCCGGATCCCAAGCAGGAGCGCAAGCGCCAGCGGATCGTGCTGACGGGTGACGTGCCGTCGCCCGTCAATCCGCCGTCAGGCTGTCGGTTCCGCACGCGTTGCTGGAAGGCCCAGGACATCTGCGCCACCGAAGAACCGAAGTTGGAAAGGCGTGGTGGACCGGAAGGAACGTTGTCCGCGTGCCACTTCGCCGAGGAGCGTTCGGTGGTTTAGAAGCCTTGCCGACCAAATGAGACCGTTAGCAAAGGCCGCCTTTATCAACTGATGAGGGCGGCCTTTACTCTGATTCGGTGACGCTGACTGCCCCACCACGGTTGCTCTTCGTGCACGCCCACCCGGACGACGAGAGTCTCTGGACCGGCGGCACCATCGCGCGCTACGCCTCGGCGGGCGCGCACGTCACTGTCGTCACCTGCACGCTGGGGGAAGAGGGCGAGATCATCCCGCCCGCGCTGGCGCATCTCGCCGCCGACGCCGCCGACCAGCTGGGCGGGTACCGAGTGGGCGAGCTGAGATCCGCTTGTGCCGCACTCGGCGTGACCGACCACAGATTCCTCGGCGGCATCGGCCGCTGGCGCGACTCCGGCATGGTCGACGTGCCGTCCAACGCCCACGCACGCGCGTTCGTCCAGGGATCGCTCGACGACCAGACTGCCCAGCTGGTCGAGATCCTGCGTGAGGTCAAGCCTCAGGTCGTTGTGAGCTACGACGCGTTCGGCGGCTACGGCCACCCTGACCACATTCGCGCGCACGAGATCACCGTGGCCGCGTGTGCTCAGGTCTCCGACGTGGAACGGGTCTTCTACGCCGTGACCTCCCGCGACGCGACGAACGCCGGTGTCGAGGCGCTGGAGAACGTGCCGGAGGCGTTCCGGCTGCCGGAGCCCGGCGAGCTGCCGGTGACGCCGGACGAGGAGATCACGACCGTCGTCGACGTGTCGGAGCACCTGACGGCGAAACGCCGCGCGTTGCGGGCACACTCGACGCAGGTCAGTGTGTGGGACGACGGGTACGCGCTGTCGAACAACATCGCCCAGCCGCTGGTCGGCGGTGAGTTCTACGTGCTGGCCAAGGGGTCGGCGGAAGGCGCGGCCACAGACTTGTTCGGAGGACTCGGGTGACCGGTAGCGGGCGAGTGCTCTTGCTGCTGCTTCTGTGCGTCGAGGCAGCAGCGCTCGCCGTGCTGGAAACGATGTTCCTGCCGCTGCGCTTCGACGGCACGCTGCTGCCGAAGCTCGGCGACTGGCCGTTCCCGATCATGATCGCGGTGGCCGCCGTCACGACGCCGTTGCTGGTGTCGTGGGCGGCCTCGCTGTCCGAACGGGTCTTCACCGCCGCGCTGCCGTTGATCGTGTGGTTCTTCTCGCTGATGGTGTTCGGCTACTTCGAGCCGGGCAGCATCACCGGGCAGGTTCTGCTGCTCCAGGACTGGCGCGGTCTGCTGTTGCTCGCCGGCGGTGCCCTGACGGGTGCGGTGGCCGTGGGTGCCGTGATGGCGCGCAACGCGGCCAACCGGCCCGGCCTCTACGAGACCGCGGGCACCCAGTAGCGGTAGCGGTGGTGCTCGGTGCAGCCGAGTTCCTCGTACAACCGGATCGCCGGCTCGTTGTGCTCGGCGACCTGCAGCGCGCAGGTCGTGGCGCCCTGTTCCAGGCCCCAGCCCGCCACCTCGCCCATGAGCCGCCTTGCGAGGCCCTGACGGCGATGTGACGGCCGCACGGCGAGCCGGGCGACGTGCAACACGTCCTCGACCACCGCGCCCCGCACAGCCGCGATGACGGTGCTGTTTTCCGGGCCGTTTTCCGGCCCGCTCTCGGTGGTGCTCGCGAAGCACACGTTGGTGCCGCTGCCGAGCACGTGCCGCTGGGCGGGGGAAACCTCGGATCCGGCCGTCAGTTCCCACCATCCGGGAAGATCACGACTCGCGGCTACGCCATCGGCGAACTTCTCCAGCGGGCCGGTCATGACCAGCGACTCCGCCCCGCCGGGGTGATCGAGATCTACCCGCCAGCCCGCGGCCTCGATCGCCTGCTCCGGCAGTGAGCCGATGACCACATGCGCGGTGGGTTTGATGCCGTGCTCACGCGCGAACCCTTCGATCACGCCCAACGCACGTGGAATCGGCATGCCGGGATCGCCGCAGGTCAGCGTGCTGTTGGCGCGGCCGGTGAAGCCGTCGGCAGCACGCATCAACCAGTCTCCAAGCGGAACTTCTGCCAGGACGGGCCATGCTCGCGCGCAGAGCGATTCCAGGTGATCCACGGTGTGCACACGTCCATCCTGACTACGTTGGCCAGAGATTTTCCGGGCAGGAGTTGTGACGTGGCACACCGTGCAGCTAAGGCAAGCCTGACCGGGTGATACTCGAACCTGCCGCGTACTCTCCGGCTTGCGCGGTGTGACCGATGAAGTTGGAGAGCGCAGTGACTTATGTGATCGCCCAGCCGTGCGTGGACGTGCTCGACAAGGCGTGCATCGAAGAGTGCCCCGTCGACTGCATCTACGAAGGCGACCGGATGCTCTACATCCACCCCGACGAGTGTGTGGACTGTGGCGCGTGCGAACCCGTGTGCCCGGTGGAAGCCATCTACTACGAGGACGACGTCCCCGATGAGTGGAAGGACTACACCAAGGCCAACGTGGACTTCTTCAACGAGCTCGGCTCGCCCGGCGGCGCGTCGAAGGTCGGCAAGGTCAGCGCCGACCCGCCGATGATCAAGGAGCTCGAGCCGCAGGCTGAGGGGCATTGATTCTTTCGCGCAGGGGCCCGGCACTGCCGGACTTCCCGTGGGACTCGTTGTCGGACCACGCCGCCAAGGCGCGCAAGCACCCCGGTGGCGTGGTCGACCTGTCGGTCGGCACACCCGTCGACCCGGTTCCCGCGGTGATCCAGTCCGCTCTGTCGTCGGTCGCTGACATCCCCGGCTACCCGACCACCCACGGCACGCCCGAACTGCGTGCGGCCTTCGTCGCCGCCGTCGAGCGGCGCTACGGGATCGTCGGGTTGCCGGCGGACGCGGTGCTGCCCACGATCGGCTCCAAGGAGCTCGTGGCGTGGCTGCCCACCCTGCTCGGCGTCGGGCCCGGCGACATCGTGGCCGTGCCTTCCGTGGCGTACCCGACCTACGAGGTCGGGGCATTGCTGGCGGGGGCCACGGTCGTGCGTCTCGCGGACGGGGAGAAGCCGCCGGCCGGTACTCGGCTGGTGTGGCTGAACTCGCCGTCGAACCCGACCGGGCGCGTGCTGTCGGCCGAGCAGTTGCGTGACGCTGTCGCTGCTGCCCGGGCCGTTGGCGCTGTGGTGGCTTCCGACGAGTGCTACCTCGCGTTGCCGTGGGACGACGCCGCGCCGGTGTCGGTGCTGCATCCGTCGGTTGTGGACTCCTTCGACGGTGTGCTCGCCGTGCACTCGCTGTCGAAGTCGTCGTCGCTCGCCGGATATCGGGCCGGGTTCATCACTGGTGACCCCGAGCTGATCTCAGGTTTGCTGGAGCTGCGCAAGCACGCCGGGATGATCGTGCCCCGGCCGGTGCAGGAAGCCATGCGGGCCGCACTCGAGGACGACGCGCACGTTGCCGAGCAGCGGTCGCGGTATCTGGCCAGGCGTGAGGTGCTGAAGCCCGCGCTGGAAGCGGCCGGGTTCGTGGTGTCGCACTCCGAGGCCGGGCTCTACCTGTGGTCGTCGCGCGGTGAGGACGCCTGGGAGACGATCTCCTGGCTGGCCGATCGCGGGATTCTCGCGGCGCCGGGAACGTTCTACGGACCGGCTGGCGCCCAGCACGTCCGGATCGCGCTCACCGCTACCGACGAGCGGATCGCCGCGGCGGCGGAGCGTCTCAAGGCTTGAGGGCCGACCAGACCCTGCGGGTGAACTGGTTCGGGGGCACGGCGTCTGTCGTCAGGCGGACGCTGGTGCTGATCTCCTCGCCGCTCAGGCCAAGGCCGAGCACCAGGTGCCAGTGCAGGTCCCAGAGGTCCTGGAACGAGTCCAGGTCCACGTCGGCGTCCGCGCTCACGTGCAGGACCGCTGGTTCCGCCACCCGCACCACGCGTTCGACCGCTCGCACGTCTCGCGTGTTCGTGCGGAAGCTGAAGGCCAGGTCCACCGTTTCGCTGTCCAGGCCGTACGTCGCGTACGAGTGACATCTGTGGTGTGGCAACGACAACGGCTGGTTCGTCTCCAGGTAGAGGTCGCCCTCGAACCTCAGCGTGGGGGAGTGCTGGCTGAGGGTGGCTCTGGCGCTGACGAACTCCCAGCCCGGCATGTCCAGCTTGGGGATCAGGAGTTCCAGGATCTCGCCGCGGCGGGCACTTCTCGTGCGTTCGCCGGAGCGCCAGGGGATTTCCCTGCTGTAGGGCTCTTTCTTGGTGACGAAGACGTACGGCGCGTTGTCGGTTTGGAGACTCAGGACGACGACTGTTCTGCCCATGGCCCAGTCGAACGCCACTGTGGTGAGGCCTGGGGCCACGCCGTCGAAGTGGCTCTCGACCCTGGGCCACCAGCTGGAGAGTTCCTCGGCCAGGGCGCCTTTGACGTAGCGCCCTTTCTCGTCGACGCCGACTATCCACATCGCCTCTGAGCCGCGTGCGGCGTTGCAGAGGGCGGCGATCTGCCGGGCGGCTTTGCCGTGGTCGACCGGCCACTGGGTCTTGAACTCCACGAAGGAGTCTTCGGACTGGGCACCCTCCAGGGCACGTTCGATGGCGGCTCGAGCGTTCAGCTCTATCCGTTGTTTCAGCACGTGCACCTCCTCGGGGTGGGGCTCAGGTGGCGCGGGCCCAGGCTGCCTTCGCAGACTGGGCCCTCTGGTGTCGAGTTTCCTCTTTCTTTCAGTCGTTCGCGTGGAGGGCGGCGTTCAGTTCTACGCCGGTGCCCTTCCTGGGCTTGACCTTGACCGTGCCGGTGACCGAGTCGCGGATGAAGAGCAGGTTGGACTGGCCGCTCAGGGTCTGGGCCTTGACGATCTCGCCGTCTGGCGTGGTCACCTTGGTGCCTGCGGTGATGTAGAGGCCGGCTTCGATCACGCAGTCGTCGCCCAGGGAGATGCCCAGGCCGGCGTTGGCGCCCAGGAGGCAGCGTTCGCCGATGGAGATGACCTGCTTGCCGCCGCCGGAGAGGGTGCCCATGATCGAGGCGCCGCCGCCCACGTCGGAGCCGTCGCCGACTACTACGCCGCCGGAGATTCGGCCTTCCACCATGGAGTTGCCGAGGGTGCCGGCGTTGAAGTTCACGAAGCCCTCGTGCATGACGGTGGTGCCCGGGGCCAGGTGGGCGCCCAGGCGGACGCGGTCCGCGTCGCCGATTCGGACTCCGGTCGGGAGTACGTAGTCGACCATGCGCGGGAACTTGTCGACGCTGTAGACGGTTACTGGGCCCCTGGTGCGGAGGCGGGTTCGGGTTTGTTCGAAGTTGTCCACTGCGCAGGGGCCGTGGTTGGTCCAGACGACGTTGGTCAGGAGACCGAACATGCCGTCCAGGTTGGCGCCGTGGGGCTTGATGAGGCGGTGGCTGAGGAGGTGGAGGCGCAGCCAGATGTCGTAGGTGTCGCGAGGAGCCTCGGACAGGTTGGTGGCTACGCGGACGCCGATTACCTCTACGCCGCGTTCCAGGTCTTCGCCGAGCAGTTTCGCTGCGGACTCGCCCAGGGCTTCTGCGATTTCTGCGGAGGACACGCGGGTCGTTCCTGGGGTGCCTGCGTCGTCCATGGAGTCGTCCAGGGAAGGGGACGGGTACCAGGTGTCCAGGACGGTGCCGTCTTGGGTCACAGTGGCCAGGCCGATGCCGTATGCAGTGCTCACGGGCGTCGAGCTTAGTCCGGGGGCGATTTTGCCGGGTGGTTGCGTTGGGTGGGGCGGGTCCTGTTTAGGGATTTCGGGGCTCCGCCCCGGACCCCGCCAATCTGATCAAAGACCTGCCCACGCCGTGCGCGGGTTGATGGCACGCCTGTTGCGTTGGGCGGAGTTGCGTTGCGTGGGTGGTGCGGTTCGGGTGGGTGGTCCCGTCACAAGTC